>JAGMBW010000046.1 GCA_023129535.1 Desulfobacterales bacterium | reverse complement strand
CCCAAATTTCGCAAGCATCCTGGAATGTCATTGCGAGGAGCGGAGCGACGTGGCAATCTCATCACCTGGAGATTGCTTCGCTATCGCTCGCAATGACACGCCTGGCATCGATTTTCAGATAACACTTGCGAAATTCAGGCTTACACCCTTCGTTAAGTCGTTCAATAGTTGAGTCGTTGAGTGGATGTCGCCACTGAACTTATGTTCCCATCCTTCTTATCGACAAGAAAACTATATTCTTAATGACATTCCCCCCTGCCAGGCAAGGGCCACGATGTGCTGCTCAACTACTAAACGTTACAACTGCAGTCTATCTGCAAGAATCATGCAACGTTATTGACTCAGGAATATCGGCTTTGATTCCAATTTGTTAGCTCAACCTCACTGAAAAACCCGGCTCAGAATACGCAAAAAAGATAGGAATTAAATTCCTACCCCTGTTGGTTTTCCGCCTATGGCGGATCGGGCTCAGGAAATTTGCAGATGGTATTGTTCTTGACAAAAATACAAGATATTGATTATTTCCCTTGACAAGAATACAAGATATTGATTATTTTTTGCAGGGTGTCAAAAAACGTGACAGTCGTCAAATAAATGCCGTTTTATGAAACGCTCCTAATAAAGCATGACACTAACTCCTAAATTGAGCGATTTCTTTTGGGATTTGTTGACTTCTCGTTCCCATGCTCTGCGTGGGAACGGGCTCCACCAGGCGCTCTGCGCCCAATCAGGAAACCATACTAATCACAACCACTCACTACATGGCGCGGAGCGCCAAAAGCCTTGGGTTCCCACGCGGAGCGTGGGAACCAGAATAATATGAACGCACATGGGATGACCGAAACGTTGCTAACAAATAACTAACTATCAAAAGATGGGGTCCTTAAGGATCCTCTTGACCTGAGAGAGCTAAGATATTGTTGCCTGTCATATCTAAAGCAGAGCTTTTCAATGCCTATAACGACCCATAGGAGAGTACTTCATAGAACGCAGGATTCTTTCTGCCCAAGAGATTGACAGGATGGTAGAAAAGCTAAGGATCCATAACACATTTAAGGGGACTTAAAAAAATCCGTAACCGTGAACCGTTGAACCGTGAACGGTTACGATTCCCCTTACAGGCGGGGAATTTCAACGGTAAAGGTAGTCTTCCCGTGAATGCTCTCACATGCAATGGTTCCGTTGTAATCCTCAATCAAGAGGGATACAAGTGAAAGGCCGAGGCCTGCATATTCATCATGCTCGCTCTGATGCCCAGCGCCTTTCTTGGTCGTAAAAAGGGGCCTATATATGCGTTCACGGTCCTTTGCAGGGATGCCGCAACCAGTATCCTGAATCCGGATGATGACCTTGCCCTCCTGGCTGGTGGTTTCAACGGCAAGATGTTTGTCTTGAGCATCCACCATTGCCTCCAGCGCGTTTCGGACAAGATTCAAAATAATAATACAAAAATCGGTTTTTCGCCCTCTTATCACCGGAAGGGCATCATCGAACCTAAAAGTCTTTTTCACGTTGTGCTTGAAAAACATGTCGCCATTAAGGAGAAAAAGACAGTCTTTTATAACTTCATTGATCTTGACGTTTCCAATCTCAGAGCGCCTCTCAAATATGAGATTACCTGTAAGGTGCCTCAACTGGACATCCAAGTTATCAACACTCTTTGAGATCGATTTGACCTTTTTCTGCATGCGCCCTGCTAATCCCTCGACTTCAGTTAAAGCTTCCGATTGCTCTGCCTGTGCGTTGGGCCTGTCTGCTGTCCCCGGACAGGCAGGCGCAGACAGGAGGGCATCCCGTAATTCCTGCAGATCTTGCTCCAGTTGTTCAGCTCGAATACAAAGAATTTGAAGCGGGCCATTGAGATTGTGGATAAGACCTTCAAGAATACGAATCAGATACAAACCACAATAGTGATCAGTAAGCTTCCTCAGCAGCATTCGCTCGCTTGACGATGCTGATGGACATTTGTCATTTGTCATTAGCCCGTTTTGCCCGTTTGGTCATTTGTCATTTGTCATTCGTTGTTGGTTATTCGTTGGCGCATAGGGCATAGCGCATACAAACCGCATAGGGCATAGCGCATAGGGCAAAGCGGAAAGAATTTAGGTCTTACGATTTTGCTCCCTGCTCTATGCTCTATGCGCTATGCGCTCTGCGATTACACGATTCTCCACTGACCACTGACCACTGATCACTGTCCACTGTCCACTGTCCTTTCACCTTTCAGCTTTGAGCTCCTGATGGCCTCCCTTTGCATCTGGAATATGTAAGCAATGATCCGCTCCCTCCACTCCTCATTCAAGTCAAGGAACTTCACCCCCACCTCATAGCGCTGCTCTCCATCGTCCTGAAGCGGTGTCACCCGAACAACCTCTCCAAATACCTCTAATGAGACGACAGGATATCTGAAATTCTTAGAGCTTATCTTAAGGATCTGCCCGGGCTTCACTGCCTTGTCGCAGAGGATTTTCATTCCCCCGCCACTAATATCTAAGCCCTGTCCTATAAAAAGACCTTCGTCACATTTCTGATCCTTGGACAGCAGTTTCAGTACTCGATCCATTTTTTCCTCTAAATGAATCAAAAAATGTATCAGATTTGGGTCAACCGCGCCACCGGGCGGATAGTTTTCTTCTTCAGCAGGGGCTACCGGTTTTGTGGGCTGACCAATAAACTGGTGAGGCACTTCACCCTTCTCATCCCTGATGGTTTCATATTCATGGGCATCCATCACCGTAAACTCCACCCGGGCACGGAGTGGCACGCGCACTCGGTGTCGTTTTTCGTCCGGCTTTACGCTTTCCATCGTTGGCCTCTCTGCACTACGTCAATGGTAATACCTCAATTGAGCGAAAACGCTCAATTGAAAGTGAGCAGTGGCCAGTGGTGAGTGGCCAGAAAATATCTCTATACGAATTTTCATACATCGACCATACATGAAATATACTTTGTTGGAGTCGGTTCACATACTGACCACTGTACACTACGTCTTTATCTCAACAATGAAGGCCAGCAATAATTGTACCATATCACCGGCTTTCTCTGAATGCAAACAGATTACATGTTATCCTTTTGAACTTAGGAGCTTCGCCCCAAATGCAGTACCGGAGCAATGGAGTACTGGAGTACCAGGGTGATGGGTGCTGAGCATTACTCCAGTACTCCATCACTCCAATACTCCGTGACCGATCATGCCTGATTTGGCGCAAGGTTGCGGGGTTGGCTTGAGAAGAGGCACTTCGTGTCGCATTCGGGATTTCGTAAGCGTTCACAGGTTCAGCGTTCACGGTTCCGGGTTGTCTTTTTTGATTGTCGATTGTTGATTGTTTTTTCAATCATCAATCATCAATCATCAATCATCAATCCGGAGGGGACTGGTTCGTGCTCGCTGCGGATCTCGCCCCTTTCGTAGACCTTCAAGAATGCGTAAACTACTTCTGTATCAAATTGGGTGCCAGCACCTTGCCGAATCGTCTCGAGCACGACCTCATCAGCAAGCTTTTTCCGATAGGCACGGTCGGAGGCCATGGCATCATAAACATCAGCCACAGCCAGAATCCGGGACAGAAAGGGGATGGATTCACCCTTAAGGCCATCAGGATATCCGTTGCCATCCCATCGCTCGTGATGGTGGCGGATAATTTTCTGCTCTTCAGACATAAGCTGCAGGTGGCCAATGATATTGGCCCCGATGACGGGGTGAGTTTTTATAATCTCGTATTCCCCCTCGGTCAGACGACCGGGTTTCAAGAGAATACTATCCGGAATTCCGATCTTTCCAATGTCATGCAGATGACCTGAAAAATTTAATACGTCAAGTTCTACACTGGAACATCCCATCTCTTTTGCGGTAGTGACCGCGAATTCGGTTACACGACTCGAGTGCTGCTTGGTATAGGGATCTCTGGCCTCGATTGCCTGCACAAAGGCGTAAAGTGTTGCAAAAAGATTCTCGTAGATGTTTTCGTACAATCCAACATTTTCTATGACAAACCCGGCTCGCGTCGCTATAAAATTCAGATAGTATACATCTTTCTCTGTGAAGCGGACTGATCCCTCCATGACGATGGCAGCCAGGATGCCAAATACCTTCTCCCGGATCTTCAACGGCATAGCAATCAATGAACGGATGCCAGCTTTTGCAAGCGATTCATCATAACCATCCTTAATGAGTAGCGGTATACCATCTGACATTCTTTTGACCAATACCTCCTCAATGCAGTTTTGCCTACCTTGATCAGTCCCATTAGCTCCTCTGCAAAATGAGGCGATACGGGTTGGTCTTTCCCCGGTGTCATTGACTATGTAGAAATGGGCTTCGTCGCTTCCGGTGATACCTGCAGAGAGATTAACGATGAGGTCAAACAAGTCTGAGCCGCTTGTAACCGGGTCCACTTTCTCTAAAATCAGGTTCAATATATTGAGATCCTTGACTTTATCAGATAAATCCCGATTTAGAGATTCCAGGCGTTTCTTGCCCTTAATCTCTTCCTTTAAGAGCATATTTTCAACAAAGAGTTTTTTTTGTTCTAAAGCCCTCTTGATCGTTAGCTCTATTTCACTAATATGGAACGGTTTGACCAGGAAGTCCACTACCCCGTGTCTCAGGGTAGCTATCGCGTTATCCATAGTCGGATATCCGGTTATAACAACGACCGGTATGGTGTTGTCGAGCTCATGGATTTTATTCGTAAACTTTATCCCATCCATTCCTGGCATATTGAGATCTGTAAAACAAAAATCGACTTTGTTTTGCTGACAAATCTCCAGGCCTTCGACACCGTCTCGGGCTGTCAAGATCGAATACGTCTCTTTTCTGTCAAAAAAATCCTTGAAAACCTCAAGGATCATTTCGTCATCATCAAGAACCAATATTTTCATAGGTTCACTCATGGGCCCTCACATGGGATTGTCTTTGGATTGTCGATTGTCGATTGTCGATTGTCCATTGGTTTTCAATCATCAATCATCAATCCAGGGATCATCAATCATCAGTCCTAAGAGTTGTCGAATTCCCGAGATGTTTGATCACGTGGGCCTTGAAGGCCGTGAATTCCCCTTCGGTCAATAATCCGTCTCTTTTCAGCGCGGAGATATTTTGAAGTTGTTCAAAATAGTTGGGTTCATCCGTTTGTTGATTATGCAAAAAGTGTAAACCAGGCAGATTGTCGGAGAAAAAATTGAGGCGGGCGATCCTGTGCCGTTTTTCTTCGTCCTCATCATCGCATTCATTCCTTTCTTTCTTGATGGCAACCAACTGGTCATACGAGTCCTTTAGCTCCTGGAGCAATTGCCTGTTTTCCCGCATGAGATTGACCCTCTCAACGGCATTGTCAAAGGCAATCTCCATTTCCTGAAGCTTGAAAGGCTTCTTGATATAATCGTAGGCGCCTTCCCTTACAGCCTCAATAGCGGTGTCAAGTGACGCATAGCCGGTGATGATGATGACAACCACGTCAGGATTGGTGATCTTGGCCTGATGCAGCACCTCCAGCCCACCAACCCTCGGCATCATCAGATCGGTTATGACGATATCAACGGGCTGTTTCCTTATGAACTCGATGGCCTCAAAACCATCGCTGAAAACCTCAACCAGGTTATAGTCCCTTAAGATCAGCTCCTTGAGGATCTCGCCGATCACTTTATCATCATCAACAATGAGGCTTCGGATAGACTGGGCTTCCACCGGCATGGTACTTACCCCTTTCCTGCGCCCCCTAAAAATTTATACCTTCCTTATCTATATCGGATGAGTATCCTTAAAGCTTGAGAGTTTTATTGGGTTCCCCTCCCCTGGTGGGAGGGCATCCAGGGGAAAGGGATATAATGGGAAATCCTGGGAAAATTAAAGTGGAAGGCAATATGTTCCGATATACCTATTAAGAAGCGCAGGAAAGGCCATTATGGAAGCTCTGATGTTCACCATTCAACACCGGATTAATCCCCTACATGTCCACTGCCGACTCGTAGAAAAGGGCATTGATAAGCCAGTCTCCCTGGCGATCTGCAGGTGTTACGAAAAGTGTGTTTTCAGTTGGCTGAATTGGTTGATTATTCTTGCCATTCTTATTTGCAAGACCAGAAAGTGAACCGCAAACCAGGTTTGACCTCATATTTCCCACCTCTGGCAAATCCTAAAAGTTGTTTGGTATTGAAAACCAACTCATTGATGATCAATCCACAAGGAATGGCATAATCAATTCCGAAATCAGCTACCAATTGTCAATCTGCCCCGCTGCATCACACAAAAGTCGACCTTGCATCTTGTTTTGCAGATGTGTTACACGATTTTGGATTGGGGATTGCGGAATTCAGGTAAGGAGAAATAAGCTGTGAAATCGTACACAAATATCATCAAAACGATTTTTAAAGAGTTCGCTGTCTTGTTCATGATATCTCTGGCAGTGACTGCCATTCCGGTCCAGGCAGCAGATCGAGTTGATCGTCCCGAAATAGAGGTCGGCAGGGTAAAGGATAAACCTTTAGGGGTGGACGAAGAAAAGGCGGTTCGTGAACTGCTCCAGATTTTGAAAGAAAAGACCGAAATCGCTACCAAGACCAGGATGAACATCGATTTTGTTCCGGGCATGGTTTCAGTCCTGCATGGCAAGGACCTCCTGGCCAGAGGTATCCGCACGGTTTATGAGGCCCTGGCCCTGATACCTGGAGTCGATCTATCGATGTTCAAGCAGGGTATAAAAGTGGTTCGTTTTCGGGGAATAGGGCAAACCAAACTCTTGCTGAACGGTATCGCACTCAATGCTAATATTGGTTCAGGAAAGGCTGAAGCAAATAATCTATTGTTCAATATACCCATTGAACAGGTGGATCGGATTGAGGTGATCCGGGGGCCTGGTTCTGCAATCTATGGCGAGTTTGCTTACACCGGGGTTATCAATGTCATAACCTGCAAGCAAGGGAATCAGATCTTTGCAGGCTGGAGCAACTTTGAGACTAAGAGAGTGGGGGGGGTGCTTTCCGTTAAGGATCCTGACAGGGAATTTGCTTTCAGTCTTAATGTCGCAGGGACAGACAGCGATGGGGGCGACGTCCAGACTGGTGAAGATGTCCTGTATGGCTTAGGATTAGGATGGATCTCCAATGCTCCCGGAGCTACCAATGAAAAGGAAGAAAACCGCTCGGTGATTTGTACTCTCGACTACAAAGGATTTTCTCTTGTTGGACACTTCATCAAAAGTGGATATGGTGATCATTTTGGTACACTGAATGCATTGCCACCACCTGGAGGCCGGATTGTAAACGAGGAGGAAAATTGGTCTATCGAGGCCAGGCAATGTTTGCAGATATCTGACGATTTCACATCAAAGATCAAGCTCGGCTGGTCTGAGTATATTGCCGAAGCCGATGAACTTCTGGGGTTTCCGAGCGGCTTTCCTTATCTCCCCCCCATCGTTTACACTGATGGAATGATTTGCAGCGCTTATTACAAGGAAAGGAAGACTTACGGAGGAGCTGAAATCGATTATCGTGGAGTTGAGCAGCACACCCTATTGCTCGGCTTCGATTTTGCTGTCATAGAAGAACTGGCCGCCTGGCAAGAGGCCAACTACGATCCAGAGACTCTGGCGCCCCTGCCGGGGACGGAGCGTTTTACAGGGGATAAGAATTTTATTGCCGAAGGGCTGAAAAGAAAGATTGTGAGTGGCTTTTTGCAGGATCAGTATGACGTAGGCGATCAGCTCACTCTAACCGGGGGCATTCGTTTTGACGACTATGACGATGTTGGCAGCCGCTTGACTCCTCGCCTGGCAGCCTGTTATCGCCTGACCGACACCCAGATTCTGAAGTTTCAGTACGCTGAGGCCTTCCGTCCTCCCTCGTTTACAGAGATGTATGTGCAGAATAACCCTCTATGTACCGGCAACCCTGGCCTCGAGCCCGAAACGATCCAGACCTATGAACTGGGCTATATATACAACAGCGGCTTGACAATCGCCAGGGCCACCCTTTTTCACTCCGATCTTGAGGATCTGATTGTGCTCGATCCATCGAGGAAATATTGCAACCGGGGTGGCGCCAATTTAGATGGGCTGGAATTGGAATTTGTAAGGCAGATGGGCAGATTCGCCAAGCTAAATGCAAACGTTTCCTATGTAGATGCCAAAGACAAAGATACCGACAAAGACCTCCCCTATGTCGCCAACTGGACAGGAAACCTTGGTCTGATCGTCCAGCCCCTGCCTCAATATTCTATTGCCCTCCAGTATCGGTATGTGGGTGAGTGTACCCGTGCCCCCGATGATCGAAGAGATAAGCTGGATGCCTACGACACCCTCGATCTTACCGCCAGTATCTTTAATCTCGGTTTCAAGGGGATGACACTTCGGGCCGGGATCAAGAATCTCTTTGATGAGGACATCGTTTATCCTTCCCCAGCCGGCACATACCCTGAGGATTATCCACGTCCGGGCCGAGAATGGTGGTTGAAAGTGAGCCATGAGTTTTAAGCTTGCATCCGAGATGCTCAGTATGTACAAAACCGATGTTAACCCAATAACAAAAGCGATAGTGACAACTTTTTTTGTTTACCTTCTCTTCTGGCTAACCTCAGCCCTGGTGTATGCACAGACGAATGAAACAGAGGAACGAAGGGTCCAGATATCGCTCGATATCTTTCCAAGGATTGTGGCGGTGGATAAGGATATTGAGACGAAGTTGACATCTGAGGGCAAGATACGATTATTGGTGCTCTATGAGAAAAATCAAGCCTCAGCAGAGCGCCTGGCTGAATATTTGTGCTGTAATATCAGCAACATAGGCGGCAGATCCATTGAGATTCTTGTGGCCCGTGTTATCACTTCTGTCCCTTTTGACGCAAAATTACCCAGCGCAATCTTTCTGGCCGAGCGTCTGAGGGAGGGTAACTTCAAGCAGGTATGGGAATATGTGACCAAACACCATGTTATTCTTTTTTCACCCTTCACCGGAGATGTGGAACGAGGAGCAACGGTGGGTATAGCCGTGAGCAGTTGTATCAAGCTCTATTTTAACCTAAATACGCTGAGACAGTCCGGGATCAGGATCAATAAGATTGTATTGAAGGTATCCAAACACTATGAGTAAATTCTTACAACGCCTTTCCACCCGGATAGCCCTGGCATTCATCATGGTGATTATTTTGATAGCGGGCGGAATTCTCTTCTATTGGTTCTTCGTTATTGTTCCCATTATCAGAGCTGGTGAGCAGACCAAGGCTGATCAACTGATTACGCCTTATGCACAGTTAATGGAGGCGGCTGTAGCTTCTGGCAATAGAGATAGGGTAGAAAAGATAATGAATCAGTTGATCCTCCTGACCGATCCCGAAGCCGACCAGCCCATGATTCTCTGCCTGGAGGTGAAGATTGTGAACGGGGAGGAGATTGTGAAGCAAAGTAAGAGCCCAAACGCCCGGCTGACTCCTTTTACCACCGAAACACCTCTTTTCTCACCTGCCACCCATGAACTCCTGGGGACTGTTCGGCTCTATTATAACGGGGATTTTTACAATCGCCTGATAGCGGATGCCAGGGAGAAACTTTTTTGGGGCCTGATTACAGTGTTACTCCTGCTCCTGGTTGTCTATTTTTTGCTTGCATATCTCCTCCGGCCCTTGAGCAAGCTCGCCTCAAATGTTGGAGTGATCGATTTTAGTAAAATAAGATTTCTTCCGCCCTTACAGGGCAATGTCAGCACGGAGATCAGACAGGTGGGCACTGCCATTAATGACTTATTGCAGCGACTGGACGAGACCAGACGTCAGGAGGCCGAACAAAGGCAACTGCGCCATGAAGCGGAAGTAAAATACCTGTGCCATGAAGCGGAGCTAAAGCACATGGAATCTCTTAAGGCCGCAAAGGAATATACGGAAAATATAATTGATACAGTCCCTTCACTCTTGATCATCCTGAATAATCAATTCAACATCCTTTCTGCAAACAATGCCTTTGAAGCTCTCCGGAACCAATTTCCTTCCATCACCCCTGAACAATTCGTCATTCCACTGGAAAATGAGATTAAATCAAAGATGAAAACCGGAGAATCTATGCATGAATCTATACATAAAGAGATAGTTCTTACCCCGGAAGGTTCTGAAATTACGATGACATTTTCAGCAGTGGTATCACAGATAAAGATTGGGGCAGAGGAAGCAGGCATCCTTTTGACAATCACTGACATTACCCACCGCAAGGAGGCAGAGGATCAGATCAAGAAATCACTCGAAGAGAAAGAAGTGCTTCTGAGGGAGATTCATCACCGGGTCAAGAACAATATGCAGGTCATATCGAGTCTGCTCAGCCTTCAGTTCAAATACATTAAAAACAGGCCGTATATTGAGATGCTTAAGGAGAGTCAGAACCGAATAAGATCGATGGCCCTTATTCATGAAAAGCTTTACACGTCCAGAGACCTGGCAAAGATTGATTTCTATGATTACATCAAGAATCTTACAAATGATTTGTTGACGTGCTATGGAGTTGACGCAGCTAAAATTGCACTAAAGATTGATATCCAGGATGTCTTGCTGGGAGTGGATTCAGCCATACCATGTGGATTGATCCTTAACGAAATTGTGTCCAATTCCCTGAAACACGCCTTTCCTGATGGCAGAGAAGGTGAGATCGAGATAGCACTCCGCCTTATTGAGGAAAATGAGATGGAATTGATAGTAAGCGACAACGGCATCGGCATACCAAAAGATCTCGATTTCAGAAATACGGAATCATTGGGCCTGCAATTGATCACCACTTTAGCAGAAGATCAGATTCATGGTAAGATTGAATTAAATAGGGCTGAAGGAACCGAATTTCACATTAGATTTAAAGAAATAAAATACAGGCAAAGGATATAAAAAAAATGGCAAGAATTAAGATCCTGGTTGTTGAAGATGAGAGTATCGTAGCCAAAGACATAAAAATGCGTTTGGAGAACCTGGGTTATTCTGTCTCTTCATTGGTATCTTCAGGAGAGGAGGCAATTAGAGAGGCAGCAGAAAACAACCCGGATTTAGTGCTCATGGATATCGTGCTACAGGGTGAAATGGATGGTATTGAAGCAGCAGATCAGATACGGTCCCGTTTCAATATCCCGATTATCTATCTCACTGCTTACGCAAATGACAAAATACTGGAGCGGGCAAAGAGAACGGGGCCATTTGGATATATCATTAAACCGTTCGACGATAGAGATCTACACACAACCATTGAGGTATCCCTCTATAAAAAGAGACTCGAGACCCAACTCCAACAAGCCCAGAAAATGGAGGCCATTGGCACCCTGGCTGGAGGTATTGCCCATGACTTTAACAACCTGCTCATGGGCATCCAGGGTAATGTCTCGTTGATGCTTATGGATATCGATTCCACGCACCCGTATCATAACCGGTTAAAGAACATTGAAAACCAGGTTCAAAGCGGAGCCAGGCTAACTTCACACCTCCTTGGATATGCCAGGAAGGGCAGATATGAGATAAAGCCTGTTGACCTGAACCAACTGGTAAAAGAAACCTCAGACACCTTTGGCAGGACCAGAAAGGAGATTACGATTCATCGAGAGCTTGCCGAAGACTTGTTTGCAATAGAGGCAGACCAGGCACAGATAGAGCAGGTGTTTTTGAATCTGTATGTAAATGCCGCAGATGCCATGTCTGGCGGTGGGAATCTTATCTTGAAAACCATGAATACGACCCATAATGATATAAAGGGCAAGCTGTATGAGCCAAAGCCGGGCGACTATGTCCTGTTAATGGTTACTGACACGGGCATAGGTATGGACAAAGAAACCATGGAGCGCATCTTTGATCCGTTCTTTACGACCAAGGAAATGGGCCGGGGCACCGGCCTTGGTCTGGCTTCGGCCTACGGTATCATAAAGGGTCATGGTGGATATATTGATGTGGATTCCAAGAAAGGGCGTGGTAGCATCTTCAGTATTTATTTCCCTGCATCAGAAAAAGGAGTCCAGAAACCTATCAAGACTGCTGAGCCATTCATTAAGAGAACCGGAACGGTTCTCCTGGTAGACGATGAAGAGGTCATCCTGGAAGTAGGCCAGGAATTGTTGGAGGCCATGGGCTACCGGGCACTCATTGCCAGAAACGGGAAAGAGGCTGTCGAAGTCTATAAGAAAAATCGGGGTGAGATAGACATTGTTCTTTTGGACATGATTATGCCCAATATGGGTGGTGGCGAGGCCTATGACCGGATAAAGGAGATCAACCCTGACGTCAAGGTCCTCCTTTCAAGCGGATACAGCATAAGCGGCGAGGCGACTGAGATATTGGAGCGGGGTTGTGATGGTTTTATACAGAAGCCCTTCAATATCAAACAGCTCTCTCAATGGATAAGGCAGATCTTAGAGAAACAATAGCCTGAGTTTACGGGCTTCGCCCCTTTTTTGCTACCCACTACTCCAACACTCCATCATTGCACGTGAATGGCAGAAACATAGTGCCGTTAAATAGCTCATAATTTCAATAAAAGGAAGTGGAACGGCAGCAGATGTATACGCCCTGGCTATCCTGCAAATGAAATGACCTCATACCCGCAGCTTGCTGCGAGGAGCTTCAATGTTGAAAGAGTGGCTCAAGTTTCTTTCTTCTCCAGAACGTCCCTTAGCTTTTGCGATAATTGTTTCATATTGAACGGTTTCTGGATAAAACCATCACAACCACGTTCCAGTATCTCCATTACCGGTACATTGGCGCTGTATCCGCTTGAAAGGAGCACTTTTATATCAGGGTTGATCTCCTTTAAGTGGTCATAGACTTCTCTTCCACCCATCTCCGGCATGATCATATCAAGGATAACCATATCAATCTTGTCTTTGCTCTTTTCATAGATCTCTATGGCTTCTTTGCCGCCCCTTGCCGGTAATACCTTGTACCCCAATGTTTTAAGAACATCCTTGCCAACATCAATAATCATATCCTCATCGTCTACAAGGAGAACCGTCTCTGTTCCCTTTAATAGCTCTTCAGGTAACTCCTTCTCTTTTATGACTTCCTTTTCTGATGCAGCTAAATAGATATTAAAGGTGGTTCCTTCACCGTTTTTACTGTCAACATTGATGATGCCTCCATGGTTTTTAATAATCCCATATACAGAGGCCAATCCTAACCCTGTTCCTCTGCCCTTCTCCTTAGTGGTAAAAAATGGCTCAAATATCCTCTCCCGTGTTGCCTCATCCATACCCACTCCTGTATCGATCACGGATATCTTTACATATCTGCCAGGTTCCGCCTGATAGTGTTTGCTAAAATTCTCATCAATGGTAATGTTTTCTGTTTCAATGTAGAGATCCCCACCTCCTGGCATTGCCTGCCAGGCATTCACATAGAGGTTTAACAGTACCTGGTCAATCTGACCCTGGTCTACCTCCACTGTCCAGATATCTTTTCGATATTTTGTATGAATGGTTATCTCTTTCTTTGTGCGGCCGAAGATACGATTTTGATCTTCTATGAGCTCGTTTAGATCAGTGGGTTTAAGCTCGTATTTCCCGCCCATGGCAAAACCTAAAAGTTGTTTGGTAAGTTCTGCTCCACGCTGGACGGACTGCTCGATGTTTTTCAATCTTTCATAATGTGGATGGCTTGAGTCAACGCCTAAGAGCATCAAAGAAGTATTTCCCTGAATCCCCGTGAGGATGTTGTTATAGTCATGCGCAAGGCCGCCAGCCAGGGTGCCAATGGCCTCCATCTTCTGGGCCTGGTGGAAGAGTTTTATGGACTCGAGAAGCTCCTGCTGGACCTCATTCAGTTGAAGGCCTTGTTCGTTGACCACCTGCTGGAGTATGCTTGCCGCCTCTTTGGCCTCTTTGAGCAGCCTTGCGTTTTCCAAGGCAAACCCGATATGGCCGAGCAGGGTCCTCAAAAACTTCAGGTCAGACTCACTAAAAGCCTTCCGATCGCCTCTTTTCGACAGGTTGAGCACCCCCATGACCCGCCAATGGGACCGAAGGGGCATGCAGATGAAAGATGAGGTCCCATATTTGGGGGCATTGGCTTTGTGGAAGCGGGAATCCTTCTCTATATCTTCCACCAGGATTGCTTCCCCGGACTGTGCGACTTTACCGGCAATGCCTTCGCCCAGGGGGATGGTGGTTTTGGTCACAATGGACTCATCCAGTCCCTCGGCAGTGGCGATACTAAGAGTTTGGCTTTTATCGTCCAGGAGCATGATGGAGCCAATCCTGGCGTTCACTGCGGCCATGGTCCGATGGAGGACAGTTCGAAGGACTTCCTTGATGTCGGGGATGCGGGAGACCAGCTCGGTCAACTCACTCAGGGTGGTAATCTTCCCCACCAGGTTTTCAAGCTCCCTGGTGTGGGCTTTCAGGTCGGTCAGCGTCTTATTGAACGCATCCGCGATGAGGGCCATCTCCGTGAATTCACCGGTTGTATCACGCTGTCCCAGCTCATATATTTCTCCCCGTTCCACTTTGACAAAATCTCGGGCCAAGGCACCGACCTGCTTGACGATTCGCAGGAAAAACAAAAAGCCCAATACCGCAAGCACCATGCTTATCCCCAATATCAGCGCCACTTTACGGTCCTGGATAATGCCATACCGGTCCAAGACAAAGAGAAACAAGAGCAGGGGTAAGATAGATGTTAAACCGAAGATGAGTGCATACATGTACCGAAATGTAAGCTTTTGTGATACCTTTCTACTTGTCATAGACATCCTCCTGTACTCCACCTTTCAATCCTCCGCACCAGCAATGAGCACTCGCCGCACTTCGTCAAAAGTGGTGATACCCTGACGAACCTTGTCCAGACCGTCATCCAGTATCGTGCGGATACCTTCCTCTGCAGCGGCCTGCCCGATGGCATCGCTCCGGCCATGGTCTTTGGCAATTTCCCGGATCTTTGGGCCTACGAACAGCACCTCAAAGACAGCCACTCTTCCCGAATACCCCGTTCCCATGCAATGGCTACATCCTTCCCCCTTGTTGAGGACGGCATCCGAAAGAAAAGAGTCGTCCAGGCCAAATTCCTCGATTTCTTCCGGTGTGGGCTCATTTGGAAATGTCCATCTCGCTCATGATCTTGATTCTAGAAACAATGTAAACATGCAACCTGTGGGGTGGAGTGAGGATCGTGTGGAGCATACCGTCGATACGTAATCGGATCCGGAAATAGGTCTGATAGGGCTCAATATGGATGTCGCTCGAATTACGCTGGAGGGCCTCAACAAAAATGTAATTGACCAGACTGATGATGGGCGGAGTATGGGACTCCAGCTCAATAACATGGCTGGAAATGGTTTCTTCCTCTACCTTCACAACGGGAATATCGGGAATCTCGTTTTTGTCGATCGTGTCCAGGGCCTTTTGGAATAACTTCCCATGGTCTATGATGTCATAAATAAGCCCATGACTGTCAAACCGATCGTGAAGGATATTCTTGATGGTGGACTCCGCTGCCAGAAACACTTTAACATGGTAGCAACTGGTGGCGAACCTCAGGTCATCGATGGCCACGAGATTGAGCGGATCCGACATGGCCACTGTTAGTTCTCCGTTCTCAATTTTCAAGGGGAGTACATTGTATTTCTTGACGACTTCCTCCGAAACTTTTTCCCAGATCTCGTCAGCAATCTTAAGGTCATCGCTTGAAATCACATCGACGTGTAATTGATTCCTCAGGAAATCGAGCAGAACATTTTCTTCGATGAGACCTTCCTGCATGAGGATATCGCCCAGTTTGCGGGCGGTCTCCTTCTGAATCACCAGCGCGCGTTCCAGGGAGGCCTCATCCAAAACTCCTGCCTCGATGAGCATTTCGCCAATGCGTCTTCGACCAGCCATAATCTTTTCTCCTCCATGTTTAATAAATTCGTAACCCTCAAAAGTTGAGGCAAACATAGAATTTGATTAAATCACAAAAAGGCCCCAAGTAACGTCCGCCCAAATTCAAGCGGCGGATTTTGGTATCTCTATCCTGCAAATGAAATGACCTCATACCTGTGGTCCTGAAGGGCCTTCACAATGGGCTCTATAGGGCATTGTTTCAGGCGAAAGTAATAGATTTTCTTGTCGGTTCTATGGGCAGCCATTCCCACACTGATGATCTCGCCTCCTTGATCGTGAATAATATGGGAGACCTTTTCAAATCCGTCCGCTTCCTCGCCTACATTCACATCGAGCCGGGTGCTATAGGTAAGGAGACCCATTATATTGATAAAAACGTTCACGAGGTCCGTGATCGTGATGATCCCCACCACCTTATTGTCCTCATCCAGAACAGGTAGGCCACCAATCTTTTTTTCAGAAATAATCCGGGCAGCTACCTCCAGATCAGCCTCCGGGTGTATGGTTATGGGTTTCTTTATCATGAGGTCTGCCACCGATAGTCCAGTAACCATGGCAGGAAGAAGACCCTGCTTCATGTCTGCCAGGGTGACCCATCCTGAGAGTCTCCTGGATCGGTCTACCACAGGAAGGTGCCGGATGGAGTTGTCTTGCATTAGACGAATGGCTTCCTGGACCGAGGTGCCTTCTGAAATGGTAATAGGATCTTTGATCATTAAGGACCGGACGTGCATAGACTTTCTCCTTCTTCCAGGGACGTGAACCGCAAAAGCGAGCGCATTCCCCGTCCGCCGGCGGCGGACCGCAGGCGAACGGGGTTGGCGAGCTCCTAAATAACCGCCTGCGCAGCAGGCGGCTTTGTTGAGCGGCTGCAAGCCGCAAAATAAAGAAGCACGAAGTGTGCCATTGTTTAAGTTTGCCCGTGCGGAGCAAGGGAATGCAAACAATCTGAAAATGGCAAACTTCCTTACGGTCGAAGATTCCCCGCAGCTTGCTGCGGGGAGCTTCAATTGTTATGATAAAGGGCACTGTCAATAGGCTATTTGTGGAGGGCCAATGCCAAGACAGGCACGGCTTGATGCACCCGGGACGCTGCATCATGTGTCTGAAATGTCTCTATTTTTTTTGTTTTCTTATCCATGCTTGTAGTCTGTTTTTGAGCCCTTCATGCCCCTGGGGCACCATGGCCAATATGAGCTGCTCATCCGCATAGTATTTCCAGATGCTCTGTGCGGCCCTCTGCCAGTATCTGTTGTCAATCGCGAGCGTTCTTTTAAACAACGCCTGAAACTTCTTAATTCCTTCTTCTCTTGACCACTGATCACTGATCACTGACCACTGACTCTTGACTTTTGACCTCCGACCTCCGACCTCTGCCCCTTGCCCCTGCCCCTCTGGCAGCGTACTACTTCGCCACACCCAATAGCAGCCAATATTGTAAAGCATATACGGATCATTAGGCCGGAAATAATCGGCAAGTTCAAATGCCTTATCAGCCCTTGGCAGCCATTTGAGAAAGTATTCTGCGCCCTCATAAACCTTATAGGAATACCTGAGGCCAAGATCATACCAGTATAGACCGTTGACGGGATTCAAGGATGTAGCCGTTTCCAGATTTTTTATGACCTCTTCATTGCTCTTAGCTCTTAGCTCTTTGCTTTTAACTGGCAACCGTATGTAATATCGTGCCAGCTTGTCATAATATTCTGCATTTGCGGGATCATAGTCTATTGCCCTTTTTATCTGCGACAAAGGTGGTGTCTTGTCCCGGTTCAAGGTGGAATTCACAGCCGTGGCACAGTTTGCCTCAGCCATGAAGTAATCAGTGACTATGTTCATCACACAAAGGATAAGGGCTGCCGCCAGGACTAAGACCGATACGAAAAAGGCTCTGGAGATCCTGATGTTTCGATATTGAAAGAAAAAAGGGCTGTCCGAAGGATGTCGCCTGCTGTGAAGGGCCAGAAAGCCAATGGCAACCAAGACTCCAAGCAAAACTGCATTGGCCGGCATATGGAGACTGTAGTCAAAAAGGCTGTGTACAGATGCCGAACAGACTGCCCCAAGTGCGCCGATACCAATGCCTACAGCATACGGGTCATTTCGAGCCCACCACAGGCGAAAAAGATTCCCAAAGAGCCATGCGATGCCAACCATAACAACGGCGAGTCCTACAAACCCTGTCTCGGCCAGCAGTTCGATCCAGTCGTTGTGAAGATGTGAGAGGCCGTAAGGAAACCCTTCAGGATTGTATTTGGGATAAATATACTTGAATGTTCCAAGGCCGGTTCCCGTGACCGGAAAGGCGGCTATGATCGGAAGGGTGGCTTGAAGGTAGCGCAACCTCCCCTCCATGGTCAATCTGGCAAAAGTCAAGGCCTTGAATCTTTCCACAACCGGCTCAAAACCGATGCGATACCCATAGAAAAAGGCGATGACACATGCGAGCCCGATCAGAAAGGCAAAATGCCTCTTTCTGGTCTTTAGAAAGACCGCTGTAGCCATAAACACAAAGGCTGTAGCCAGAGAAAAGATGGCTGCCCTGGAACCTGTAAAAATCAATGTGAGGAGCATAATCCCGACGCTAAAGGCGAGCAGAATGCGTTTTTGTGTGCCTGCTTCTTGTTCAATCAAGGGGCCCCAAAAGCGCTGCCACAAAGTCGTCTCTTTTTTGACCAGGCGCCTGCCATGCCTATTCGTTTTCATGCCATAGAGAAAACCAAAGGCCAGGGGGATGACCAGTCCCAGGTAGAAGGCAAAGTGGTCCGGGTTGATAAAGGTCCCAAACACGCGGAAGCCAGAGGCGTGCCAGGCGTTTTTCCACCACCAGATATGGTTGTGGCCGCTGAGCTTTTCAAATAGCCCATAGAGGGAAAGAAAGGACCCGGTCAGGATAATCGTGATGATGAGAGAATTGACTCTGGTGCGATTTCTTGTGTGATGAATTAAGAGAAAAAAGATTGCCGCATAAGCGAGCACTTTGAGCAGATCGTTTCTCGTGGGATAAGCATACAGCGACAGCGCGCCGAACCCTTTACCGATCACATCGTTGGGTGCGACAAGGGCTTGCCTGGTGCTTTCCGTGATGTCGGCGGTATTGGGGCTGATGAATCTGATGAGAAAACCGGGCAGGGGAATTAATTGAAACAGAACGATAAGTACAAACAGGAGGATGACGGTATTCAGCGGCGTAGATATCCAGGAAACCCTGCCAGAGTCCCTGACAGGGTAAGTCGTGTGGGGTGAGTTTGTGGGGCGTAGGACGTGAAACAGTCTTACTGATACAGAGAGTAGCAGGAGAGCAAAAACTGTCAGTTCAAGTAACGTATAGGCCCAGACATGAACACTCCCAAAGGCAAGGGGGGTAAAGATCAACAGGAAGATTAAGCCGGCATGAACAATCTTATCAATTTTACTCTCATCCGGCATTCGTTATTCGTTACTCGTTTTTGAGTCGCACCCGCGGCCACTCCTGGAATGATGAAAAAAAAGCTTCATCTTGGATTCCTGTGTAGTGGAAAAAACAAGGTGTTTCACAAAAAGCTGGTTTTTTAGGTTTTTCTTATTTAGGAGAAACCAGGTTTTTGGGAAAAACCTGGTTTCTTATGGCTTCTAATCGAGCATTAGATGTTCAATCAGCTTGCTATCAGCGTGAGAATAAGATTCGACGAACTCTGCATATGCCTGGTGTGAGGGAAACTGGGACAAGACAATCTCAGGTTTGGGCAATGTCCCATTCCGCAACCCAGCATAGTCTCGGTAACTAGAGAACGCGTATTTCGCCGGATGATCAACCAACCCTGCCAACATCGGATTAAGGTGAATGTAGCGTGAGAGATGTACTAAGTACTCGTTCTTATGTACTAATTTTGCTTTGAATGGTCCCTGGAAAAGTGGCCCTACACGCCCTATTTGTCGATTAACCGCCTTGGTATAGGATACAGTGAACGGCTGCATAATTTTTGAGCTGAAGTCGTTACATTTCAGATGAACCAATAGATGGTAATGGTTCGGCATAAGGCAATAGGCCACTATGTCAATTAAATCGGACCGACAATAGTGCCGTAAACGCTTGATAAAATAACTCCAGTTTTCATCATTAAAAAAAATGGGTTGGCTATTCACACCCCGATTATATATGTGGTAATATTGTGCGGCACGAAATTTGATTTTGCGCATGGTCATTAGAAAAACCAGGTTTTTAGAGAAACCAGGTTTTTTCAAAAAACCTGGTTTCTGTTTCTTTTATTCTTTGCGCTCTGCGCTCACTCCCACCAGCACCTTCACCTCATAGGGCTCAAATTCTCCCAGCACAGTTCCCTGCTTTACCACGTATCGCCGCCTGACAAAGGGATCATCCAGATAGGGAAAACTTGTTGGTATACCCTGAATTAAACCCATTACAGGTCGATCAATCACATTCACAGCCAAAAGGAGGCATTCGTTGTCCATCGTCTTGAAACCCGTGTGCACGGCCGGACGACCCTCTGCATCGACCTTGAAGGCCGATTGCACCATGGCCGGTAGCTTTTGAAATGGCTTAGGGGCAATGAACCATGGTTCAAGCGCCCGCAACTCCCTTACAATTCTGCTCAGCCCTTCCCAGGCAATCTCGTTCTTTCCAGCGCCATCATAGGTGAAGTAAAAAATTCCGGTTGTACCGTGAGCGATGGCAAGATACGTCAAGCAACGCATTTCCTTAACTGTAGGCATTCTCGGCCATCCGGCCGGTTCATGATTTGGCCCCCCAAATGCCTGAACCACGGCCCAAACCGTTTCGGGTCTGCCACCCTCGTCAACATTGGTTGCTAAAATACCCCTTGCGGTGTCAATACTGTCGCTCAGCCATGTCATGGGCATGGAGGGAACCGGATACTGGTCCATCATAAAGATATCGGATGCCCCTCTGTAATGGCGTACAAACTGGGGGCGAATGATAGCCATGGCGGCCTGTGTGTTCGGCCAAAGCGTGGCCAGGGCTTTTCGGGTAGCGGACAACTCTTTTGCTGGCACGGAGCGCAGTTCAGGTTCATCTGCTACATAGAAGAAATCCCTCTCTGTAATGGAATCGCCTGTACTGGCCAGAGACCTTTTTAAGGATTCCAAATTCGCAACAGACACAGGCATAGATAGAAGGCACCCCAGTCCTTGTTCATGTGCTCTGACAATATCTCCTGGCCGGCCCCGGGCGGTGATTACATTGAAACCTGCCCTTTTAATCCGTTCTAAGTCTTGCATGGTTGCCCCGTAAAGGCCCACAGGGAAAAAGTCCTGTGCTGATCGATATTTTTCTAATCGTTTCAATACTGGCTTTCCGAACCAGAAGGGATAGGGATGCTCATTGATAAACCTGAGTTTTGCAACGCCGCTGACAGGTCCTGACCTGAAGTTCAGCCGCAGCCGGTGCATCCGTTTGGAAAACCACACGCTGTTCAGTACGACTTCTTTGCCAAACAAAGAGACTTTCGGGTATACGCGGTTTATAGCCCTTGTCCGGTAGGCTGTAAAACTGAGTTCATATTCTGTATATGGCTCGATCCCTTGTATATCGCAGGCCCATTCACCGGTGCGATCCTGGCCGCCAATAATTTTGAGCATCTTCTCGGTTTGTCCTGGCGGTGGCTCACAGGCAAACAGGCTCTTCTCGATTCCGAAAACGGCGCATGTTCCATGCTCCCATCCGTCCGGAATGCCATCCCTATGCTCGTCTATCTCAAAACGGGGGTTAGGAATCAGATTCTGTGCTGTCGCGAGACAGGGCACGCACACAAGGAGAATACAGAGAATAACGAGGCGTCTTTTCATTTTTCCAATTCCCTGAGCAAAAGGTTCAGGTAACCGTTCACGGATATTTCTTCTTGTCATTGCGAGGAGCGTAGCGACGAAGCAATCTCCGAGGCGTGAACCATGAGATTGCTTCGCTGCGCTCGCAATGACACAGGGCATGGTGGCCCGTGCCTATACTTTGTTTAACTTGAGAATCTTCTGTGATCTGTGGTATTAGAAAATCCCCCTAACCCCCCTTTAGAAAAGGGGGGAATCCAAAACTTCCCCCTTTCCTAAAGGGGGATTGAGGGGGATTTTTTTTGAAATTTAATGTGTGAAGATCTATATTTGTGAAAATACTCAGGCACATATTTAAAGTCAATGCCTTTAAGATCAGCCTCATTATCACAGCATTGATATGCCTGGCCATTTATTATCGCTTTGATCTGCCCTTTGTTGAGTCCCTTGAGCTTAAGAGCTATGATGTGAGATTCAAATTGCGAGGTGTCAAAGAACCGAGCGGCAAAGTTGCGATCGTGGCCATTGACGATAAGAGCATTGAATTGATAGGGAGGTGGCCATGGCCGAGGTCGGCGTTTGCCGAGCTGATTGCCAGATTATATGAGGCAGGTGTAAAGACTATCGGTTTTGATCTGCTCTTCACAGAGCCGGATCAGAGCCCAGAACTCGAGAGTATCGATGCCTTGATCCAGAGTTTTTTGGACCTCGGACTTCTTCGACCGAATGATAACAGCGAGATATTCTTTAATGAACTGATGGAAGCCGCAGAATCGGCAGACAATGATGCAATGCTTGCTGCTGTCACCAAAGAGGTAGGTAATGTTGTTTTTTCAATGGCCTTTGTGCCATCAAAGGACGAGCCAGAAGGGTTTGCACCGTACCTTCTTGATTCGGCTTATGAATCATTTGGAAACGAAGAGGGGCTGGCATCTTTTGACCCGGTAAGCTTGAACGGCACCCTTCTCCCGATTCCCGTGCTTGGAGATGCTGCGGCAGTTCTGGGGTTTGTCAATTTTATTCCAGATATAGACGGTGCCATGCGGCGCGGCATTGTGGTGCTGGAACACGGTGGTGCCCTTTTTGCGCCGTTGGGGGTCAGGATTGCCCAGAATTATCTGAATTTGGATAATGAAGACATCGCCGTGCACTTCGGCAAGAGAGTCGAGGTGGGACCGTGCGCCATCCCGATAGACAGGAAAGGGATGTCCTATATTAATTACTATGGGCCGAATTATACAATACCTTACTATTCCGTGGTCGATGTTCTCAGCGGGGAGATCGGGCCAGAGCGCTTCGAGGGAAAAATCGTCCTGGTAGGAGGCGCTGCCGTTGGCCTGGGTGATCTTTGGCCCAACTCCTTTACCAAGAGCTTCTGGGGCGTTGAGAAACAGGCAACTATTGTTGAAAATATTCTGGATGAGAATTTTATGAGGCGGCCGGACCGGGTCGTCTATGTTGATATTGCCATTATCGTGGCGCTTGGCCTTTTATTGGGCCTGGTACTCCCTGTTTTAAGACAGTTATGGACCATACCCTTTACGCTCTTAATAGTCGTTCTACTTTGTGGCGCGAATCAGTATGTATTTGTAAATCACAGGATCTGGCTTTTGTTTGTCTACCCCATGATCGAAATCGGTCTTGTATACTCCGGGATTTCCGCGTTTAAGTATTTAACCGAAGAACGTGAAAAGAAAAAGATTAAGGGCGCCTTTGAGCAGTACATGAATCCTTCGGTTGTGAGGCGAGTCATGGAACACCCGGAATTGTTAAAGTTAGGGGGTGAGAAAAGGGAGCTCTCTGTTCTTTTTAGCGATATCCGCGGTTTTACTTCTATATCAGAGCGGATGAGCCCGGAGGAACTGGTTCATTTTATGAATGAGTATCTAACGGCCATGACAAACATTGTTTTGGAAAACGAAGGGACCCTGGATAAGTATCTGGGAGATGCGATCATGGCGATCTACGGGGCCCCTGTGACTCAGAAGGATCATGCCTTGCGGGCATGTCGTACGGCCATAAAGATGTTCGAAGTGCTGTATGATTATCGAGAAGAGTGGAGTAAAGGGGGATTGCCCACGGTTAGGATAGGCGTTGGCATCAACACGGGGGATATGATCGTGGGAAACATGGGCTCAGAAAGGCGTTTTGATTACACTGTCATGGGTGATCATGTGAACCTCGGGTCGCGGCTTGAGGGGATAACCAAGTTGTACGGGGTCAAGATGATACTGAGTGAATTCACGTATGAAAAGGTGAAGGATGATGTGATTTGCAGAGAACTCGATTTTGTGCGCGTGAAGGGGAAAAAGGAGCCTGTTGGGATCTATGAACTCTTTGGGGGCGATTATTTTACTCAGGGAGAATATCGGTTTTTGGCCCCGTTCAAAAACGGCCTTGAAGCCTACAGAAGAAAAGCATGGGATGAGGCGATCGGCTTTTTTGAGGAGGTTCTCTCGATAAAGCCAGAGGACAAGCCTACTGAGCTTTTTATTGGACGCTGCCATGCGATGAAAAGTTCACTCCCCCCGCCCGATTGGGATGGAGTGTATGTTGCAAAGGAAAAATAGTCTGTAAACTTCCCCCTTTTCTAAAGGGGGACTTCTGTAAACTTCCCCCTTTTCTAAAGGGGGACTGAGGGGGATTTAAAGTATCCAGGCCTGCACCTTGATTTTGGCTCAGTTCAACGGACTCCCTGAACTGTTTACCCATAAGCTGACAAAAGGAGCTCAGTAGAAAGCATGATTGACAAACCCTCAAGTGTAGAAGCTTTTTTTATTGTATAGGAATTTCCTTTTTGAAGCGGCGAAGCCGCGTTACATAAAATCGTGGAGCGATTTTATAACTTGAAGCCCTTTAGCATCATTATTCCGGTATACAATGAACAAGACGTGATCGTTCAGAACACAGAAGCCTTGATGGCTCATTTGGTGCGTCGTCATAAAACCTTTGAGATTATCATTGGAAGTAACGGTTCAGTTGACAAAACCGTGGCATTGGGTAAGGGACTGGCCGAGCGGTATCCACCGGTCAGGTTTTTTCACCTGCCACAGCGGGGTGTCGGGTACGCATTCAGAGAGGCTGCGAGGATGGCACGATATGACTTTATCGTCTCCCTCGATATGGACCTTTCCATCGACCTTGACTTTATTGAGCATGCCGTGGGACTCCTTGATGGAGGTTATGGGATTGTTGTCGGTTCAAAAAAGATGGGCCAGCAAAAGCGATCCGCCGTGAGAAAGCTTGGCAGCGGGCTTTTCATCCTCAGTGCCAGGTTTCTGCTCGGCTTAGCGTTTGAAGACTATTCTATCGCTGCAAAAGGGTACCGCAAATCAGTCCTGTTGAGGTATTTGGACCGTGTCGATCATGGGACCTCATATGTGATTGACATAATCTGCCTGGCTCATCGAAATGGCACCAGAATTATCGAGATACCTGTACGATGTGAGGACTTGAGGGCAAGCAAGTTTAACATAGTCCACGAAGGGGTATATCGTTTTGCAAATCTATTTAAACTCTGGCTGGGACTAACCCATATAAACTCAAAGACACTTAACAACAGGAGGACGCGATGAAGACCTATAAACCTTCCGGTTGGGCCGTAACATGGGTCCAGGACTTTTCCCGGTAAAAGGAATAGTAGGGCTCATAATGCTCTCTGGAGTATTGTCTGGCCTCCCAGATCAGGCTTTCATTGGTGGGGTCTAAGATATAGACTTTTTCTTGCTGATACCAGGCTACCCAGGCATGGAGCACGGGGCTATCCTTCCTCAGCTTGCCAATAATCAACCGAACGTCATCAAATCCGTCGTTCAGAAGCTTACTGTAGAGCCAGATGGCCTTGTCCTCACAGTCTCCCTTGCCGTACCTTTCGGTCTTTTCGGGTAACTGCCAGTGATCAGTACCCTTGGTGTCGGCCTCATATTTAAATCGGTAAGCCGTTTTTAGATAGTCCCGAACCCGCTTGTATTTGGCATCGTAGGGGGTGGCCGATGTTACTCCCTGGTAGTTGTAACTCATGCCTGTGGCACAACCAGCCAGCAGTAATGCAAAACCGGCCATGGCCACAATCTTCTTAAGATCCTTCTGGATTTTCAGAAATCTTTGCAGGGTATTTTGGGAGATGGCTTTCATTTCAGACAGGATTTTCCCCAAAAGTTCCCCGGTCCTTTTCTGCTTTTTCAGGGCCTCCTTGAGTTGCTGGCGTGTGATGGTCCGTGTGTTTACCAGGATTTGCCCTAATCGTAATTTTTTCCGGCAGAATGTGGAAACCAATTGGGACCTTAATCTATTTTGAAAGTGCAATACACGGTCTGTTTTCTCTCGCTCCACCACGCCCATTTTGACCAGAATTTCTCCCAAAAACCGGTGTTCCTTTTTCTGTGTCTCTAAGGCTTCTCTCAATTGGGCCTCAGTGATGGCATGTTCTTTTTTTAAGAGGAGGTTTCCAATCCGAGTGGTACCCATAATCGTTTTCAAGGGATCCACACAGGTGTCAAAACACTGATTTAATAGGTGGGTTTCAGTTGAATCGAGATCTTTCTGATAGTATGCCATGGTAAATATACCTTTCAACCGCTCTTCATATCGGAACGTTTGACAAAAACCTTTAGTGTTACTCAAGAGATCCACAATGGTTCCGATATAGCGTTATCGGAACAGCTCTAAGGATAGTATGTCGAAGCGCCAGGGCAGGTACACATTGCTCTATATTTTTCCATGGCTGAACTATTATTTTTTGCCTTGACATTAAATTGTTGTTATGCCACCTTAACCTCACAAAATGTTTCTTCAGGATTACCACTATAGCGTTATCGGAACAGCTCTAAGGATAGTATGCCGAAGCGCCAGGGCAGGCATACACTGCTCTATATTTTTCCATGGGTGAACTATTATTTTTTGCCTTGACAATAAATTGTTTTTATGCTACCCAGAAGCGAAAAATTTTTCAGGATTACCACTAACCACAGGAGAACGCGATGAAAACCTATAAACCGTCCGGTTGGGCCGCAAAAGGATTTGTTTCTCTTGCTATTTTAGTCGCTCTTCCCCTTTTGATCTCCCCTGCCTATGCTCAGGTGAAAGGCATCGCCACCTTAAAGGATTTCACCGGTGAGGTACTTATCAAGAATAACGGAAAGTGGGGGACAGCCTATGTGAAGGATGTCACTCTGTATACGGGTGACAAGGTTGTCAGCAGGCAGGGCACAGCTTATGTGGTATTTCATGATGGGAGTGAATTGAACATTGAGCCTAACTCGAATATAAAAATTATTGAAAGGGACGTTAAGAAAGGGTTCATTTTCAAAAAAACGGTCAAGGAGCGGCGCATCAGGGTCCTGCTCGGAAAGACCAGGTACAAAGAAGAATTCTCCAAGAAAAGAGAGACCCGGTTTGAGGCACCAACGGCGGTTGCAGCCTTGAGGGGGACTGACATATCCTTTGGCGTTGACCCTGAGGGCAACGCATACGGCGTAGTTATTGATGGTACCTGGTTCACGGTTGGTGAGGTTTTAGCAGGTGAGGCGCCAGACCTTCCCCGGGAGATTGCAGATAGAACGCCGGCCCAGCGGGCTGCATTGGTTGCCACCGTTGCTGCTAAGGCCGCTGCTGAAGCAGCCGGTGCTGCTGTTGATGCAATGAAAGAAGCGGTTACTGACGAAGACAAGGTAAAGGCCGAACAGCAAAAGGCCCAGGCGGCATTAGCAGCAGCAGAAGCGGCCAGTCAGACGGCTAAGGAGTCAAAAAATGAAGCAGATGCCCTGGTTGATAATGCGGATGATGCTGTTGCTAAGGAGGCAAAGGTAGCCTCAGACGCAGCTGTTACCGCGCTTGAAGCTGCGGCAGCATCCATCGAAGCCGCTAAGAATGCCGTGACAGTTACAACAGATCTCATAAATGTGGTTGTATCTGCAATAGACCAGGACAGCCAGACGACTGTAGATGCTGCAATAAAGCAGGCTACGAAAGTTGCGGATCTGGCCAAAAAGGAGAGCGAACTTGTTGAGGCGTTAAAAGATGTCGTTGACGGAAAGACTATTGGGGAGGATGTGACGGAGCAAGAGAGGGAGGTCGACGAGCTAAAGAGGGAGGTCGACGAGCTAGAGAAGGAGGTCGATGAGGGACAAGGAGATCTCACCACAGTTATAGAAGACGAGGATGTCACAGTTACCACCACAGTGCCAACAACCACAGCGGCCACCACAACAGCGGCCACGACCACCGAGGTGACGACCACCGAGGTCACGACCACCGAGGTCACGACTACTGAGGTGCCGGTCGCAGAGACCGAAACAACGGAGACCGAAACAACCGAGACCGAAACAACCGAGACCACGGAAACAACAACGACAACCGAGGCGAGTCCGAGTGCGGAACTCGGCAATTATGTCAGTTTTGTAACCCGTTAACGGTAGAGGTCTGCATTACCTTGTTTGATTAAACGGGTGGTGGAGGAAGCCATGAAGAGATCAATGACAGCCGCTCTTTGTCTGATACTGGTGGGCAGTTTGGCCCTGTTTTGTCGTCCTGTGCCGGCTTTTGCCCAGGGGAACATACGCATTGGCAAGGTAAAAGTGACGCCAAAGGTTGCATACAAGGGTGAGCTAAATGATAATATCTATCTTGTCCCAGGAGATGGCCCAATAGATGAGGAGTCGGACTATATCAATACGGTGACGCCCGGGATCGGATTTTCTTTCAGGGGGGAGCCCGGAAATTATGTAAATGCAGGCTATGAAGTTGATCTCGTTGCCTATACTGACAATGACGACAATAACTATGAGATGCACACCGTGACGGGAGGTTTTGGTCTCAAATCGCCCCTGGGCCTTTATCTGAAGGCCGACGACCGTTACATTGACACCGAGGATCCTTACGGAACTGCAGAGGAATACGGCCTGGGCGTGCCAAAGGTCGAGCGCTGGAACAACACTGTCAACGTCTCTGGTGGGTATGAGTTTGCGGACCGCTTTACCATCGAGGCCCAATACAGGAATTTTGTAGAAGAGTTTGATCGTTCTGAAGACGAGTGGCAGGATAAAAAGGACCATATTTACGGCGGCACGTTTTATTACAAGTTTATGCCCAAGACCTCAGTTTTGGTCCAGTATCGCCGCACTGAGCGCGACTATACGGGACAGGAGGATGGCGCCGTATATGCAGGCGACACCTATAGCAGCGAAACATCAGAGAATTATAAATTGAATGATTATCTTATCGGTTTGCACTGGGATCCCGGTGCCAAGATTAGCGGGGACGTGAAATTTGGTTGGGGAGATAAGGCGTATGACAATGATCGCGACCCGGCTGGCAATAAGTACGAAGACGAAGACACGTGGGTAGCAGAGACCAGGCTGTTGTATAGAGCGAGTGAAAAGACCAGGTTAAGAGCAAAGGTTATGCGGTCAATTAAGCAATCTACGGCAACAACCAGCAATTACTATACAGATACGGCAGTTGGGCTTGGCCTGAATCAAGCACTGGTTGAACGATTTTACCTGAACCTTGGTTTTGAGTACGGGGAAAATGAGTATGATGCGCACCCGGGCGAGAAAGAACGGACCGACGATACTTATACTTGCCAGATAGGGGTAGAGTACAGGATTCAAGCATGGCTCAAGGCATCTCTCGATTATGAATACAAGGATAGAGACTCAAACTACGACCAGAATGAATATACCGTGAATAAGGGGACGATTAAGATAAGCGCTGTGTTTTAAACCTTTTTTAGATAGATTATGGTTAGGGAAAGGGGGCTGAGACGGCCCCTTTTTTTGTGTATTTTCAGTTGAACATAGGTTAAAGGTAGTATATAAATAAAAAATCATGATCCGCGTTATCCTTTTCACACTATTTTGCTTTTTTGTAGGGGCGTGCGGTGGGGGCGAAGTTGTCCGCGTTGCCACCGTTCATGATGACCTGAGTTCCCTTCACGATACCGAACGGGCAGAGATCGCCAGGATAAAAGAGGCTCAAAAGGGAAAAGGAATAAGTTCTGAGATCAATCATGTGATTAAGAAAGCACCACACATCTCAGCCCGTGAATATCTTGAAAGGCAGGGGGGGCTCGAAAGTTCAGACGCCCTTGATTACACGGCGGGGGGCTATGATGTGCTGGGCATTATCGTTTATGAAGAACCGGACCTTTCGCGGGATGCAGTGCGTGTTTCGGCAGACGGGTATATTACATTTCCCTTGATCGGGAGAGTCAAGGTTGCAGATAAAACCACGGCTGAGATAGAAAACATGATTGCCGTCAGGCTGGCCGAAGGGCAATTTCTCGTCAATCCTCATGTCTCAGTCCTTGTGAAGGAGTATTTAAGCAAAAAAGTCCTCATACTCGGCGCTGTGGAAAGGCCGGGGAGCTATGAGCTGAGGGCCTCAGAAAGGGTGCTGGAGGTTATATCGAGGGCAGGGGGCGTCGATTTTGCAGAGGGTGGGAACAAGATTACCATTTTAAGGACCGAGAGTGTCGGTGGCGCTAAGGGTGAAAAGATAGGGATTGACATCCACCTTCGCCGGCTTCTGGATGGCGAGGACCCCCTTTCCAACCTTCAGGTGTTTGACAAGGATGTCATCTATATCCCCAAGGCCGACAAGGTATTTATGATAGGCGAGGTCAAGAATCCAGGGGATTACGTGATTAAAGACAGGGACATCACACTTGTCGAGGCGATTGGGATGGCAGGGGGGTTCACGAGGATTGCGGCTCGAAATCGCACCAAGATCATCAGGATAGAAGATGGCGTTGAAAAGATCATTCATGTGAGAGTCGACGAGATTACAGGTGAAGGGAAAAAGGCCCAGGATATTCTCTTGAAGCCGAATGATATTATTGTTGTGCCGGAGAGTTTTTTTTAGGATGCCAGATGTAGGATTAGGTTAATATGATGGAAGAAGATACGGAACAAGAGATAAACTTGAGGGATTACCTTTGGGTAATCATGAAGCGCAGGTGGACCATTATCACCTGTTTCAGCATCATTGTGGTCACTGTGGCCATTGCGACCCTGACCGCGACGCCTATATACAGGGCCACAGTAAAGCTGATCATAGAGAAGGAAAACCCGAACGTGGTCTCCATCCAGGAGGTGATGTCTGTTGATGCTTCCGGGACAGATTATTACCAGACCCAGTACAAGATCATCGAAAGCAGGTCGATTGCCAGGGATGTTATAAGAAGGCTTAAGTTACACGAAAGTGAGGAGTTTTTCCCACCACCGAAGGATGATCTCTTTTCGAACATGAAAAGATCGATCAGCGAAACCGTGGCTTCCTGGCAAAAGTCGATTGTCTGCTTATTTAAGACAGAAAAGAGGCCAGGTGGGGGTGATGGATTTGACCAGGTCGATTCAGACTCGTCTTTGGTGTCAGGTTTTATCGGAAGGATCAAGGTTGAGCCCATAAGAAACAGCAGGCTTGTAAACGTGAATTTTGATGCAAAAGACCCGGTGCTGGCCACAAAGATAGCCAATACCCTTGCCCAGACCTATATTGACCAGAACTTAGAGACCAAGCTCAAGGCAGCACAGGATGCGGTGACGTGGCTCGACAGACGGATTCAAGAGGAGAGGAAGAAGGTTGAGGCCGCTGAAGTGAGATTTCAAAAATATAAGGAGCAGCATGGGATCATAACTGATTTTTCGAGTGATACCGAGAAGATAACGGCCCAAAAATTAGCTGAACTAAACAGCCAGGTGATTGCGGCGGAGGCAAGGCGGGTAGAGGCTGAGACCCGCCACGAACAGACAAGACGGCTCATGAAGTCAAAGGGGAAGCTTGATTCCATCCCTGAAATCCTGAATAGCGAGCTGATCCGGACTATCAAACAGAGCGAGGTGGAGCTTTCAAAGAGGCTCTCAGAGCTATCCGAAAAATATGGCAAGAACCATCCACAAATCATAGCAATCAAGGCCGAGCTTGCCACCCTTGAAAACCGGAAGCAACGCGAGATTCAAAAGGTGGTCGGCTCTTTGAAGAACGAATATGAGGTAGCGCTGGCAAGGGAAAGGTCATTAAGGAACTCCCTTGCAAAACAGAAGCAGGAATCCCTCGAATTGAACCAGAAAGCGATTGAATTCGGGGTGCTGTATAGAGAAGCCGAAAGCGCCAGGCAGATGTATGACTTGTTGATCAAGCGGTTTAAGGAGACCTCCATCACAGAGGAGATGAAGACCGGCAATATCCGGATTGTTGACAGGGCCGAGGTTCCAGGAGCACCGATCAAACCAAAGAAGAAGCTCAATATCCTCCTTGCCATAATCGTGGGCCTGACCATGGGGACTGGTCTTGCCTTTTTCTTCGAGTATCTGGACCAGACAGTGCGGAACCCGGAAGACATTGAGCGCCAATTTGGGCTTCCTGTGCTGACCGTTGTCCACGATGTCTCAGGAGTCAAGAGTCGGATATGAAAATACCCTTCTTTTCTAAAAAAACGTCTTCCAGGTCTAAAAAGGGCAACCGCCCGTCCATACCCCGTCATGCGGATTTCAGCCTCATATCCCATTTCGCAGAGGCATTCAACACGCTCAGGGCAAACATCCGGTTTGCCAGGCTCGATACCGCGATAAAAGCCATCCTGGTCACAGGGGCCGTCCCTGAGGAGGGAAAGACCACCGTGGCAGTGAACCTTGCCGAGTCCCTTGCCTTTTCAGGCCAGAAAGTCCTTCTTATTGAGTGTGACCTAAGGCGTGCGACTTTTAAGGATTTGTTTCCCTCTGATCCGAAAAAAGGTGTCTCAAGCCTGATCTCTGAAACCTTTGATACCCCTGTGGAAAAGGGTCCCCTCGGCAGTCTCAGCATGGGCGATCTCATGACCCTGATCGACCTTCAGGAAAAGACCGGCACCCTCACTGTAGCCGACAATAACGATGCCTATCGATTTTTCTTTCATAAGGGGAAGCTGGTTTCATCGGTCTGGAAAGGCCGCCCCAAAGACAAGCGCCTTGCCTCTGTACTCATCAGCAGCGGCAGAATCACTGAAGAGCAGGCAAAAGAAGCCCTGAACAGGGTGGCCGAGACCGGACAGCGGCTCGGTTTCATCCTGCTTAACATGGGCATCGTGACCCCTGACCATTTGAGAGGCCCCATCAGGCTTCAAATCATCGACAGCCTGAGTCGGGCCTTCAACCTTTCAGACGGTAAGTACAGTTTTGAAAAAAGTTCGCACGTGATGTACGAGCGGGAGATCATCGACCCGATTAGATTGGGAGATATTCTGACGGATGAAGTGCCCGGCCTACGCATACGACCCTTCCTTTGCAAGCAGATAGCCTCTTCGACCATCGAGACGGATGTAAAGAACCTCCATGCCTTGCCCGGTGGTTCCAAACCCCCGAATCCGTCCGAGGTGCTTGGTTCAAGGCGGATGGCTGCGCTTATGAACATACTCAAGGATACGTTCGACTATGAGGTCTTGATCATCGATTCGCCGCCGGTAACCTCTGTAAGCGATGCCTCGATCCTTTCGGCCTTTGCAGACGGCGTAATTATGGTGGTGCGTGGCGGAGCTGCCAACCGGGCCATCATCCATAAGGCCGTTGACCAGCTCAAGCAGATCAACGCACCCATCCTGGGATTTGTCTTAAACCGGATGAATCCAAAGGAAGAAAAACATTACTACAGCTATTACTACAAGTATCGAGACTATTATTACAAAGGGAAAGGTAAGGATTAGGAATTGCGAATTGAGGATTTGAGAGATATTCAGCACCAGATAACAGCTTTGCATCTGTGAGACAAGACCACGGGAAGCTCGGTCAGATCAGAAACATCAGCAAAGGAGGTCTTCTCTTTGAATATGTTGTACTTGAACCGCAAAAGCGAGCGCAT
>JAGMBW010000045.1 GCA_023129535.1 Desulfobacterales bacterium | reverse complement strand
CACGAATCATACCTGCTGTCTACCCTTTAGTGACACTGCTTTGCACTTACGATCCACAGGCTTGATAACCCACTGCTAAAATTGAATAAATGCTAACCGCACAGCTCCAAATATTTTGGCAGGCCGGAGACGTATGAAAGACTTACAGATGAGATTATGAATATACTAACAGGATTACATGATGAGCAAACCGGAACATGGTTTAGGGGTTCATGCTCAAGCAATTTGAAAATTAATGGAGCGATGAAGGTCCTTTCAGGGTTGCAATGGGTTGATCGGGAATATCCAAATACTAAAAGACTGATTGATTTTGCATTGGTCCAGCCGATTCAAAATGACGGAGGCGGAATTCTGAATCGGCTATTTGTGTTGCAGCAGGCGCGGAAAGGAGCCTTGCCTGGATACAGGCAGGATGATATCCGAAAGATAGCTTTTCATGCCCTTGAAGCTGTTCCGGGATTTCAAAAGTCAGACGGTGGTTTTTCCTTTTTTTTTCAACAAAAAAGCCAGACCTTCTATTACGGGGTAAAAGTATCCCAGGGGTTGCCCGTCAGTGATCTGCATGGAACCGCCATGATGACCTGGGCAATTGCGGTTGCAGTGGATCTTCTTGGTGAAGATGCCCCGGGGGACACAAAAAAATGGAAGTGTCATCGGCCGTGACGAGCGCAACTACGCTAAATATTAAAGAAATTGCAGGACAAGGTCTGGCCTTTACAGGACGATTATTGCAATGGGTTCCAGAGCGGCTCTGCGTTTCTATATTGGCGGCACTGGCTTGGTTGTTAGCTGCCGGGCGTGGGTCCAAGGCGGGCTTGCGGCTATTACTACAACTGAACAACCAGGTTTACGCTCTTACCGGCAAACTGGCCTGTGATTATGGTGATGGATTGCACCCAAAACATCGCTTAATGGCCTATCATGATTTTTTTGTTACTCGACTCAAGCGTGGCGAAAGTGTGATTGACATCGGTTGTGGAAACGGCGCTCTTGCGTATGATATGGCCGCGGGGGGGGCAATAGTGACAGCGGTCGAGTTGAACGAGGCATCCTTTATTGAAGCAAAAAAGAAATACAGTCATGAGCGTGTGCGATATGTGCATGGGGATGTTTTGAAGGATCTGCCGGATGAATCTTTTGATGTCGCGGTAATGTCAAATGTGCTGGAACATCTGGAAGATCGGGTCGGTTTTCTAAAAAAAGCTCAGTTGAAACTAAATCCCAAACGCTGGCTGATCCGCGTGCCGCTTTATGAACGGGACTGGCGGGTTCCTCTGATGGAGGAATTAGGCGTTGATTACCGGCTGGATTCTACTCATTATATCGAATACACTCAGGAATCATTTGCCGAAGAGATGGAGCAAGCGGGACTTGAGATTGTTCATAAAGAGACACGGTGGGGCGAGATCTGGTGTGAGGCAAGGCTAGAAAAGGGAGAAGAGAGTGCGGCGATACTACGGTCCGAATTATAATCGCCTGGTCTATATCGAAAACTATGCTTGTCACAAAGGCCTTTGATATATTGCTTCGGCCTTGGGCATCACATATGATTTTGCTGGTCTTTAAAAAGCAATCGGCTGGTTGTATTTCATGATACTTGCGCTATTCTTTACCCGAGGGGTATCGCTTGAAACCTGGGTTAACACCGGTCTTTTTGACCGTGAAAAGCTGATCTATCAAGAGCATCTCAGGTGCGGCCACCTTAAGGCCGTGTATTGGCTTACTTATGGCAGCCACGATGCCGAACTTGCCAAAGAGTTGCGTGCGGAAAAGCGGCTCCATCCGAGTATTCAGGTTATTCCCATGCCACTCTTTTTCAAAGGCAAAATCGGTAAGGTGATTTATTCTTTCCTCATGCCTCTTCTACAAAAAACGTGCCTGATGCAAGCAGATATTTACAAGACCAACCAGATGGATGGCAGTTGGAGCGCTGTTTTTGCCAAATGGCTCTATCATAAGTCGCTTATTGTTCGGACTGGTTACACATTATCTCTTTTTGAAAAGAGATTAAAGAAACGGAAATCAAGGATCTTCATATATCGATTGATCGAGTGGTTGGCTTATAGGCACGCCACATGGGCTGTAGTGACATCAGAAAGAGATAAAAAATATATATCTGATAAGTATGGACGACCGGAAAAGAGTATAGCGACTATACCCAATTTTATCGACACCGATCTCTTCAAGCCCCAAAAAAATGAAAAATACGGTGATCGAATAGTCTTTGTGGGGAGGTTGAGCAAGGAGAAAAACCTCTTCAACCTGATCAGCGCCCTAAGAAAGACAGGCTTGAGGCTTGATATGTACGGCAAAGGGGAGTTGAGAGATGCGCTTGAACAGCATGCAAAAAACGAGGGGGCAAGGGTGAATTTTATGGGAACTAGGCCGAACAGCAAGCTGCCGGATATTTTTAACCGTTATAAGTACTATATTCTATCCTCTTATTTTGAAGGAATGCCCAAAACGCTCCTTGAGGCCATGGCATGCGGGTTGGTATGCATAGGCACGAATGTGGAAGGAATAACGGAAATTGTCAAACATAACGATAGTGGTCTTCTATGTGGGACTAATGCGGATTCTATCAGCCATGCTATTAATGTATTGATGAATGATGGAAACCTGCGTGATTGCCTGGGTAAAAATGCAAGAAGATTCGTTTGTGAAAACTGTAGTTTGGATAGGATTGTAGATAGAGAATATGCCTTTTATAAAGAATTGCTGAGCAGCAATGATTAAGGCTGTTTTGAAAAGGATAATAATGATCCCGAATTTCGCAAGTATTCCAGAGATAAGAGTGAAAATTTGACTTCATAGAGTAAAAACAGCCGGGAAAGAAGCGGCTTGATCTTGCGATCTTAGGAAATTAGCAAAAAGAAGGGCGAAACGGCGAAAAAGTGCTGTTTTTACTCAGTTTTTAGGCAGACCTCCCCGATGACCCCAATAGATAGCAGAAACGAAAGTTTGGCTGTTCTATGTTCTCGCAAGATTCTCTCTGTAAGAAATCCACACATCCCGGTAAGGATACCAGTCCGCAAGCTTCAGAATCAACTGGCGACCGGGTCCAATCAGCTTTGCCGGTATCATAAACCACTTTCTTCTGACGGTTGAAGCAAAAGGGCGAGGAGAATGTTGCTTCAATATGTTTTTTGTAAACAGAATGACCTGGTTCAAAGCCAGAAGTTTCAACTCAAGATCAGCCGCATTAGCATGAAAATATTGGGTGGAAATGTGGTCAATGGAAAGATCGTTCTTACCTTCCCGAATATGATTTTCTACATCGGCCCGTTTGTCGTAAAAACGGTAAATATCTTCTTCATTCCAGTTCAAATTCGTCACAAAGACCGAATAGGTATAGCCCAAAGCATCAAAGAGACTTGTCTGAGCGCGATCTGCCTCTTCTTTCCAGCGGATCACTATCACCCGTCTGTGTTTCGACCAGCACTCCCTTTTAAAGGACAGACTCAGAACCTCTACCTCTCCAGCCTCAGTCTCTATCTTACGGTAGCTCGATTTGGGGATAGAAAAGATATCGGGCCAGATATTACCCCTCATCGTCATCTTAATCACATATCCTACCCCGCGGGCTTCATTCCAGCTGAAAACCTCTTCTGCTTCATAGCCAATTGAGGGTACGTCAATACAATTCGGAGAGATCTATGCAGAGGTGAAGGAAAGAGTGCCATAAAAAGAGACTTTCAGCTTAATATTAGGCGGTAGATTCTGTGAGAAAAATAATAACTGGCACATTTGATAATGAATATGTTCGATATCTGGGCGTTATCTTATTGAGCCTCATTACCGCATATATTTTAATTGAGTGCGGTTCTGACATGAAACGATTAGGCTTATTTCTTCTGTCCCCTTTGGCTCTATTTATTATGATTAAGCCAATTTATGGGCTTTTCTTTTGTTTATTATTAGATCTTTGGTTTTCATATGTCGATGTCTTTATGGTTCCTGCTAGAAATTATTTAATTCTATATGTAACGATATTGATGACAGCCAACATACTATATCGAAAAAAGTTAGAAATGAGTGAAGAGCTGAAGGGAATTATTTCCATATTTCTTGTGTTCATTGTATGGGTTATGGTGATTAACTTTATTAATGGTGTCCCTCATGGCAGGTCATTATACATAATTAGTGGCAAGTTCGCAGCAGCACTTCTAATATTATTGTGTACAAGCTTTTTTATTACTAATGAGTATAAACTGAAGATGTTTTTATATACAGCGGTTTTTGGGGCTAGCATCTCCGCCTTTGTTGGAGTAATGCAGTTTTTCGACTGGGATCTCTTCTGGCAATTTAGGTATATAATGCCTGTAAGTTCACATGATAGCCCCATCAGTTTGCAGATACTTTCAAGAAAAAGAATATCGGGATTAGCATTTTACGCTATTCCATTGTCGTACCAGCTAGGAAGTTTGATCCCTTTGACTTTTTCTATCATTGTTAACAAGGCAGGTTCAGTGAGAGACGGAAACTACCTTATAATACCAATGGCTATAATGATTTTGGCACTTTTCCTTAGTTTAACAAGGTCAGCCATTACAGGGTGTATCGTTGGAATGGTGATAGTATTATATTTAGGGAAAACTAGACAAATAAAGGTCTTGAGTGTACTTTCTCTCGTCATAATTTCAATGTTTGTTATTTTTTATGTCGATATTTTGAAAGAGAGGGCTTTTTCTGCAATAGGCGGAGCCCATTCTAGAATCGCTCTCGCGCTGGCCGCATTGATGATATTTGTTAACAATCCTATAGGAATCGGTGCAGGAGAATTCCACACGCATGCTATTAAGTATTATTCTAAACTATATCATCTCCAGGGTGCTGGCCGGGTTTTTGAGACCGGAATACATAATCAATTTTTAGGTACGCTTGTCTACTATGGATTACCAGGCTTCATAATGCTTTTGATCCTTTACAAATGTATCTTCAGGTACCTAAATCGCCTTAGGAGAAATTCAAATGACCCCTTTGTTAAAGCATTTAGTATTGGCCTTATAGGAACCTTCGCTAGTTACATTATCAATTCATTTTTACACAATGCCGGACCTTTCATTGGTGACCCTTTTAACTGGTATTTTATTGGGATGGTTATAGTTCTGTCAAATTTGAAGAAATCTGTTGGCAGAGAACCGCTTAAGTAGTTTTAATCAAATAGAAGTGAGAATTTTATGCCAAAAGTTAGCGTTATTATGAGTGTATTTAATGATGAGAAGAATGTGGCAGAATCGGTGAAAAGTATTTTGAACCAAACATTTGATGACTTTGAATTTATGATTGTTAATGATGGTTCCACTGATGACAGTATGAAAATTGTTCATTCCTTGAAAGATCCAAGAATAAGGACAATTCAACATGAAAATATTGGACTAACAAAATCTCTTAATAAGGCTATTTGCGTATCACAAAGTGAATATATTGCCAGACAGGATTCAGATGATATTTCTATTCCGGATAGATTAGAAAAACAAGTAAGTTTCTTAGACAACAATCCTGAATACGCGATGATAGGAACAGGAATTTATAGAATAAATTCATATGGACGCATTATTGAGACCCCTTCTGTCATATCTTCCAACAGAAAAATTAGATGGTTTTTGAGAACAGGTAATTGTTTTTGTCATGGAAGTGTAATGATTCGTAGATCCTCACTGAATCATGTTGGAATTTACAGAGATTATCTAAAAGTGACCCAAGACTATGATCTATGGAGAAGAATTTCAGAAGCCTACAAAGTAGAAAACCTCAGAGAGCGACTATATTTGTGGAGGAAGAATAAGCAAAACATATCTTCTCGTGAAAGAGAAGTACAAGATAAAACAGCCGCGCTAATTGGAGCATTTAGCCGTGAGAGAAGCTTAAATGGAATTGATTCATATCGGTTATTGGCTGATTGTGAAGGAGATGTTGATTATTTGATCAGGAAAAAAGCAACAAAGGAATTTAGACATTGGTATAATATTGCATTGGGCGACATTTATTTACGAGCTAGACGTCCCCATCTCGCGAAGAAACAATATAAAAGGTGTCTGAATGAAACAATTGAGTTTTACACATTGTTAAGATTGTTGTTTGTTATCAATACTGAGATATATTCCATCGCAAGATCGATTGGAATAAAGGTGCTAAGGTAGTGCTGTTCTCTATAATAATATGTACGTCAAATCGAGAGCAGGAATTTAAACAGTGTATTCTGTCCATAGCAAATCAGTCATATAGGCGATTCGAAGTTATAGTCGTTGATCAAAATGAAAAAGATAAAATCAGAAAATGCTGTTCCAAATATGATTTTATTCGTCACCTAAAATCGAAAGACAGAGGCTTATCTTTTTCAAGGAATTTAGGACTTAAATATGCGCGAGGTGATTACATACTGTTTCCAGATGATGATTGTATTCTTGCATCTAATTTTCTAGAAGAATCTCACAGGTTGTTATCAGACGGGGGTTGTGATTTATTATCTGGTGTTGTTTTGTCTTTTGATACAGGATTACCTCTGAAGAGGTTCAGTAGAATGAGGCTGTGCCGAGTAAATTATAAGAATTATGATTTAGTGAAAAGCGCAGCTATGGTTGTTAGAAAGGAAGCTATTAATATAATAAATGGCTTCGATGAAAGACTTGGTGTGGGAAGAAGGTGGGGCGGCAGTGAAGAAACTGACCTATTATTGAGGATTCTCCACAATAAGGGCAATGCTTGTTTTGCACCAAGCATACATGTTTATCATCCATCCCAAAGCACTATTATCAAAGACGTCAGTGGTAGTAGGGTCATTTATAGGGGCTATAGCTATGGCCTTGGAAGAGGGGCAATGTACAGAAAACACTATAGCGTTTTTAGTGGAAAGTGGGCAATTAGAGAACTCTGCTTGTCAATTCTAAAGTCTATCTTAGTGGTATTCATATCTTTATCAAGTGTTGACAAGAAATTGTGTTTGGTCGACTTTTCTCTTGCTTGTGGTAAACTTATGGGTTTCTTTACATTTAAAGATGATCGAGATGATGACTGATTTCTGGCGATGCACTAATCGTTCTCTCTGAAAAGACCTAAGTGAGCTAGAAAGCCAAAGAAGAGGGATGTGTGATGAATTTGTGAGAAAGAGTGCTTAAAAAAGGAGGAATAGCTGTCATAGGCGTTCCCAATTTAGCATCTTTACATAAGTTGAATCAGCCTTTCTTATGAAAGTCCTTCATATTAATAAATTGTATTCTCTAATTGGCGGTGTGGAAAATCACCTATTCTATTTATCTCATGAAATTTCAAGGAAATATAATGTAAGCATGAAGGTCATAGTATGTAACAGCAAATTTAGAAACGAGAAGGTAAGAAGTGGTAACGTCGAGATATTAAAGCTTGCTAGTACACCGAAAATTTTGAGAATGCCAATAGCACCGGCATTCCCTTTATATTTAAAAAAAGAGAGTAATAATATTGACATAATTCATTTTCACCATCCCTTTCCTTTGGGAGAAATGTCCTATCTCCTGACTAGGCCGTTGGGCAGGGTAGTTGTTACCTGGCATAGTGATATAATCAGTCAAAAAAGATCGCTAAAAGTTTACAGCCATTTTTTACTGAGATTTCTAAAGAGGGCTGATGTTATTCTAGCCACGTCACCTAATTATGTTGAATACTCGCCCTTTCTTAGTATTTTTAGAGATAAATGTGAAGTGATCCCTTTAGGAATAGATGTTGAGAAATTCAGACTTACGCAGAGGACAGAAGCTGAGGCGAAGAGGATCAAATCGCTTTATGGCCCCGGGATTTTGCTTTATATAGGGAAGTTGCGGTACTATAAAGGCATCGAATACCTTATACGAGCAATGAAATACATTGAAGCAAAATTGATCATTATTGGGGAAGGTCCTCTTGGGCTTGAACTCAAAGAACTTACTAATGAGTTGAACCTGTTAAAAAAGATAAAATTTTTTGACCATCTAAGCGATGAGCATTTAATACCCTTTTATCATGCTTGTGATATCTTCATTTTACCTTCTGTTTCAAGAAGTGAAGCCTTTGGAATTGTCCAGTTAGAGGCGATGGCTTGTGGGAAGCCAGTAGTCAGCACGAATTTGCCCACAGGTGTTCCTTTTGTGAACCAACATGAAAAAACCGGGTTGGTGGTACCACCAAAGGATATCAAAGCCTTAGCGGCGGCTATCAATGTGCTCTTAGCCAATCCTGATCTAAGCAGAAAATATGGGAGTTATGCAAAAAGAAGAGTAGAAAATGAATTCACTAAGGAGTTAGTAGCCGACAGGGTGATGGCTGTATACAGAGAGTTGATGAATTAGTGGGAAACGTGAAGTAAGATGGGCTTATAGGGGACGCTGGTAACGCCAATTAAATAAGAGAACAAAACCATTTAACCCCGATACGGTCGTTCCTCCCTACCCCAGTTAAATAGGCAAAAAACATTTAACGGGGCGAGCAGGGCAGGCTTTAGTAACTTATTGTCGATTAAGGGAATGACCCCAGTGAAATAAAAAGAAAAAAGCCCCGGTTAAATAGAAAGACAAATGCCCCGGTTAAATAGAAAGATGAGTGCATTTAACGGGGTAAACATTTAACGGGGTAAACATTTCACCCCAGCTAAATAATGACAAGGACCATTTAACGGGGCAGGCGGGGGCAGGCCTTGATGAAATGGTAAAAAATACCTTGGTGGAATAGTCATGTTCGCAACATGACGGGCAGGTCTTTGGGGTCAAGGAAGCTAAATGTGGCATAAGTGTTCCGGCGGAAGGGGCTGATTTGCTGGCTGCGGCTATTTAGGGTCCGCAGATTACGCGGATTACGCAGAAAATGGGTGACCAGAGAACGGTCCGCAGATTACGCAGATTACGCAGATGACACAGATTAGAAATGATATGAGTGAACGTTTGTATAAGTATGAATCTACGAATAGTAGCGTAATCTATGGCTGGTATTGTTCTTTAATAATCTGCGAAAATCTGCGAAATCTGTGGATCTGTGAGACTTTTATACTTCATCTTATTGATTCTGTGCGCTGGACTAATCTTCTACATTTCCGGAATCCCACATTTTTCCACAGGGAGTCAGGGTTTTCTCAGTCGAAAGATAGGTCACAGCCTTGTGTACGGCATATTTACAGTTCTTCTCTGGAAGAGTATTCCCTGGTTTGAAAATAACTTGCTCAAAAAAAGTCTGCTTTGCGCTTTTATTGTGCTGGCTTATGCAATATCTGATGAGATCCACCAATCTTTTGTCCCGGGACGGCATGGAAATATTAAAGGGGTTTTGTTCGATCTCATTGGGGCTATGGCCGTTCTGTCATGGTTTTACAGAAAAAAAGTTTTGGGATAGGGAAGCTTTGCTCAATCATGCGGCCAGGCTAAGGCGCGCTTCCACAATGTCCCACGGTACTTGCACTTTGTCATCTTGGGTGCGGCCAATCACTCCGATATGCTCCAGTCGCCGCACATCTGTATGAACGTTCTTGTAATCGCGGCCCAGCGCGCTCGCCAGGGCACGTACGCTCATTGGACCGTTTGTGCGGAGCGTTTTTAGTAACAGCCACCGTCCTGAGGTAAGTGTGCGAAGCAGCGTCTCCAGGTTCTCGAAGTCCAGCCGTTGCTCGGTTTCCACTTTCTCGCCGCGTTCCGCGCGTTTCCATGCGTCAATAAAGCCCTTGGCTGTGCTCACGGGACCACCGACCCCGATCCGGATTTCTTTGGTCATTTCTATCGCCTCCTTGCCTTTTCAATGTCTGCCAGGAAATCTGCAAGCAAAGTCTCCACATCAGTAAAGTGATACTGTTCTTCCTGGTCTTTACTGTGTCTGTGATCGCCCTTGCCCGTTTCATTGTCGTAGCGCACTACACAGGTTCCATTAGCGAGTCCATAATACAGACGGTATTTCAGACCATGCGGTCTCTCACTGGTTTTCTTGGGAAGTTGCCACAAGACCATCTCGCGAATGGTGCCGTCGGAATAGATGTATTTTCCCCGATAGATCAGCCTTGCTTGCATATGGCCTTGTATGCCATATGGCGAGACAAAAGTCAAGAAAAAAGGGTTATATTTATGGGGCGGAGCGCTGCAACACGCGTTGTAAGTATCCTCAAAAGAACAAAAAACCAGTAAAACATACTTAGTAAAGAGTCTTCGCTCATCGCCTCGGTCCAGGCGCTGACAACCCACACCCTTCTGAAAACATTATAGAATCACCGCCCATGGAAACTTATATTAAGGCCCCCGTCCGGCAGAAACAATTCTTACTGATAGCTGGGGACTCCCTTGTTGTACTATCGGCCTTTTCCCTTGCTTATCTTTTCAGGATCATTATTTATGAAGGAGGAAGTATATCCTCTTATTGGGGAAGGTTGTCCTGGTTGGTGCCGATAGCGGTCTTTTTACATATACTGATTTTTTATATTTTTGAGCTTTACGACATTGAAACGAAAAAGCCAGACGCCAAACTATTTTTGTGGTTAATCCTATCTGTTGCACTGGCGACTTGTCTCATTGTCGTGACGTCTTACATTTTTCCCGAACACCGTATGGGCAGAGTCCTGGTGAGCGTTCATGTACCTGTAATGGTTATCATTGTTTTCTTGTGGCGAAAGCTGTTTTTTTCTCAGATATCAAAAGAGCATTTCAAGAAAAACCTGATATGGATTGATTTTGACACCTCGAATTCCACGATTATTCGTCAATTTTCAGAAAGTGCGGGACTCGACTATAACTGGATCGGGGTTGTTTGCCACTACAGGGATAATCCCGGTGCCATTACATTAAATGATGCGGCACGCTATCCGAGCATTAAGGCGCTTGTAAAGGAAAAGGATATCAAGACCATTGTGCTCTCCGAAAACCCCAAAAAAGCCCCTGAGTTGAAGAATCAATTGATCGATTTCAAATTCAAAGGGGTTGAGATTTTTGACTATCCCACGTTTTATCAGAGACTATTTGGCAAAGTCCCTATAATGAATATAAAGGGTTCCTATTTCCTTCTTTCTCACCAAAACAGATCGTTTCAGCCCTTCATTTACCTCAGGGTAAAGCGCATCCTTGATATCGCTTTTGCTTTCATTGGGCTCGTGCTGTCATCCCCATTATTTTTATTCACTGTCGCGGCCATCAAGCTTACGTCTAAAGGGCCTGTGTTTTTTACTCAGGAGCGTTTGGGACTCAATGAAAAGCCGTTCAGCTTGATAAAATTCAGAACAATGGTGGACTATGCCGAAAAGGATTGTGGACCCAAATGGTCACGCGAAGATGATCCCAGAATTACAAAAGTGGGCAAGATTTTGCGAAAGAGTCGCATCGATGAAATTCCCCAACTCATTAATATTCTAAAAGGCGAAATGAGTTTTGTGGGTCCCAGACCCATTCGAAAACATTTTGCCGATCTGTTGAGCAAAGAATTTCCCTTTTATCGGCTGAGATTTACCGTGAAACCTGGTATCACGGGCTGGGCTCAGGTAAAAGGGGATTATGCGGGCAGCGTAGAGGGCCAGTTGAATAAACTAGAATACGAATTGTTCTATATTCAGAACCGATCGACTTTTTTGGATCTGTTTATTATTTTGAAAACAGTGCAGACGGTTTTGTTTAGACCCGGGAAATAATCCACAGATTTCGCAGATTACGCAGAAGTGAAAGCTCAAAGCAAGACGCAAGAGGTAAAAGTGAGAGTTGGGGGCAAGGAACTCAAAGGCATTAGCTCATAAGGGGTAGCTCATGTGGCTCAGAAGGTTAATTTGGTATGAAAAAGAAGCAATCGTAAGGAAAGCTGTTTTATCGTATGGTTAAATGGTTGCGTTATTGGTTGCCACTCTTCGGGTATTGCGTTCTCATATTTGCCTTATCTTCGTCTTCTTCCAACTCTTTCCCGTCGTTCCCCGTTTTTTGGAATAAACTATCCCACGTAGTGGAGTATTCATTTTTGGGCTTTCTTATGGCTAGATCCCTGTTTAGTCTTAATCTGCGTTATTCTAAAGCGGTCGTAGTGGTTTTGACTGTATCTTTATGCGCCCTATATGGCTTATCTGATGAAGTTCACCAGTCGTTCGCATCCGGGAGGAATGCAAATATCAGTGATTTTGTTGCTGATGGATTCGGCTCTGTAATCGGTGCTTTTTTCTATTCGAAAATATTATTGGTCCACAGATTACGCAGATTACACAGATTTAAAAGGAAAAAGGGTTGAAGTGTTGTCTCATTGAGCAATTATAATGAAGTTGATTGGGAGCAACAAGGCAGGATTTCTGGGAGTGCTTCTGGTGATCCTCTTGTGCGGATTTATGCTATTCCGGCAGGCTAAAGGACGGGCCCCGGTGGGCCATTTGGTTGTCATGACCTACAACACGGGTGAAATTGGTGGCCGTCAGAGATCATTGGAAAAAGTGGCCGGGGTGATCAAGAGCAGAGGTGTTCCGGATTTGCTCCTTTTACAGGAGGTTTCCGGCGAAAAAGAAGCTTCTGGTTTGGCCAAGAGCCTGGGATTGCCCTATTACCTTTATACGGATTATCAAGGGACAAAATCTGGTCTTGCCATCATTTCCAGGCAGGCTCTTTTTAGACCAGGGACACTTTATTTTAAGGCAAGTCGTAAGGGCCATGCTACGTTAGCCGCCGAATTAATGGTTGATGGGTGTAGCCTGCTCGTATGTTCCGTTCATCTGGACCGTATACACGAGATCACAAAAAAAATGGTTGATATATCGTGGGCAACGGCCTTGAGCGTGCTCAAAAGAGAGATTATGGAAGACACCATCCGCAGTGACTCTGTGGAAGAACTTTTGCCATGGATCGCTGCCCGTCAATCTGACCACACTATCATTGGCGGTGATTTTAACACAATTCCTTTTTCTAAGACCATACGCAAAATGTACAGGGCCTTTGATGACGCTCTTTGGCCGTCCTTGAGTTATTTGAACGGCTCATACAAAAAACTCTCTTTTCCCTTTTCGCCGCGAATAGACTTCATCTTTCACTCACCGGATATTGAATGCAAAGAGGCATCTGTAATCAAAGAAAGCGCCGGAGACCATTATCCAGTCAGGGCAGTGTTTGATCTGGGTTGAGAAGTCAAGATTGTTCTTTAATCCGCAGATTACGCAGATTACGCAGATTACGCAGATTCATCACCAGTAAGCACTTAGCCCTGGGCAATAAACAATTTTGAAAAACTCGCCTTTGGAGGGTGTACTGTGGTTTTTGATAAGCGAAATGCGAGAATTCTGGTGGTAGATGATGACAAGGAATTTGCAGATCTCTTGGTGGAGTATTTGTCGAATCTGGGCTATTGGGCGAAAGCCGCCTACACCGGGCGGGAAGGTATTGACAGGTTTAAAAAGGGAGGTTTCCAACTTGTGATCACCGATCTTAAGATGCCGGATGTGGATGGCATGGACCTTTTGGAGGTGGTGAAGCATTGGGATAAGCAGGCTATGGTCTTGCTGATGACCGGTTATGCTACTATTGACTCGGCAGTTAAGGCCATAAAAAAAGGGGCTTACGACTATATCGCCAAGCCAGTGAAGATAGAGGAGCTGGAGGTCATTATTGAGCGGGCGTTGGACAGATACGCCCTCTCCAAACAGTTGGGTGTTTTCAGGGGCCTGATCCTGGCCCTAATCATATCTGTGCCGGTGTGGCTCATACTGGGGATCGTGTTAGCCCTGGTCTGGAAATGATCCGCAGATTACGCAGATTACGCAGACGTTCAAAGAAGATAAGAAGATGAGAATAGTAGAAAATAACAAATGAAGCAGATCCGCACCCCAGAGGAATAGCCTTCGCCCCAGAGAAGTAGAAAAGACTTCACGGGGTAAACATTCCACCCCGGTACGACAGTGCCTACGGGGCAGGCGGGGCAGGCACAGATTACATCCGCAGATTTCGCAGATTACACAGATTACGCAGATTAGACAGAATGAGGCCCAAGTCCGGGGGGATTTGGGCCTTTGTTTTTTATGGAGTGTAGTCCGCAGATTACGCAGATTACACAGATTTTGATTAGGGCGACCTCGTGGGCGGCGGCGGCGCCCCCTGCCCCCCGCTGGGGGGTGTTAGGTTCTAAAGGGTTTAGATTGGGTGGCGGAGCGGGGAGTGAGCTAGGCCGGAACGGCCAGCGACAAGCCCGTGCGGTGGGTGGGGCACGGGTTGCCAGGATACCAGCAAAGAGATGGCCGGCAAGAACCAAGCTTGAAACCGCAGCCTCGGTTTTTGTGTTTATAGGACGTTTTGGAATCCTCGTGTGAGTGATGAGTTCGCGGGTTCAGTGTGGCGATCTCCGTCAGCGAGGATGTTTTGCAAATCACTTGTCAGTGTTGATTTTGCGGGCTTGCGACAATTTCTGTCCGTTAGGACGTTTTGCAACCCCTTTGTCAGTGTTGACTTCGCGGCGTTGTGGCGATCCTTGTCAGCCAGGAGGTATTTTGCCTGCCCGCCATTGCCATGATTGCCCGCCATTTCGGGGCGATGATAACCAGGCGATGGCAGGCGGGAGTGTAGATTGTAGATTGCGAGGCTGGGTTTCTGGGCAGTGTAGAGGGCTGAAGCGGAGCACCGGGGGTGCGGAGTGAAAGACCGGTACTCTGCCGTGGGGGAGGAGGATGTGGGGAGCCCCTGGGGGCGGACGGGTTGGGCAGTGTAGAGGGCTGAGTGAAGCACCAGGGGTGCGGAGTGAAAGAGCGCTACTCTGCCCGGGAGGCGGGGGGATCTCCCCCTGGAGGGGGCAGGGGGTGAATAGATAGGGCGTAGGGTGCGCTGACGTTTTGTCTCCCCCCTGACTTAAAAATTTAGTTGCGAGAGGGGACGTGTGACGAACCCGGTGAGCGAAGTGAGCGAGCCACCTTAGTCTGGCCATAGCGCGGGTGAACTAAAGGGCTGGCACGCCCTGTGCCCGAAAAAAATAGCCCCAAACGACAAAAATGGTGCCACCACTGGGCCTTGAAAGCAAAAGGGAATACACCTTTGCTGACTTCGTGGATTGGTATCTTGAGCTACCGAAAGTGAAACGGAAAAAGTCCTATAAGGATGACGTTAGAAAGGCTGAAATCCTCAAAGAGGAATTTGGTCAGCATCTTGCCAGAGATATTAAACCCGCAATGGTTGAAAGCTTCCAGGATGCGCTTCTGGAAAGACAATGCCAGAGGAAGAAAAACAACTTTATGCCGGCGTCTGTAAACCGGGTAGTTGCCGTTATGAAAAGGATCTTCAACCTGGCAATGAGGGAAGAGCTTGTCGAAAGGAACCCCTGTTTCAAGGTATCTATGCTTCCTGAGAACAACAAAAGAGACAGGGTCCTTACAAACGAAGAGTTTGAAAGGCAAAGGGATTTCTTCCTCAGCATGCGGCCAGAATTGTGACAATGGGCTATTACACGGGTATGAGAGCCGGGGAAATCTTCGGTCTTACCTGGGATAAGGTCAATCTTAGAGAGGGCTTCATCGACCTTGAACCAGAAGATACCAAAACCTCTGAACCAAGGACGATCTATCTGGACCCTCTCCTGAAGGACATGTTCGCGGAACTGGCCAAGGTGAGACACATCAGCCACAATTTCGTATTCACCTTAGAGGGAAAGCCGATAAAAAGCATCAGAACCTCATTTGATAGAGCCTGCAAAAAGGCTGGAATAAAGGACTTCAGGTTTCACGATCTGAGGCATACTTTTAATACCAATATGAGAAAGGCCGTGGGACGAGAGGGGGACGCTCTTAACTTTTAAACTTGTGTTTTCTCGATGAGCTTGCAGTAGTTCTGTCATAATAGTTTATCACCCCGAGCCTTAGACTGGCTGATCTGCATGGTATCGAAGGCTTATACTCTCAATTGTTTCGTCTTGCCGTCAATTGGCGGGCAGACGCAATAATCGTTGGTGGGGACTTGCTGCTCAAGCATGGAGCTTTTTCGACATCTGTAGAAGACCAACGAGACTTTATCAGGCACTTTATGAAACCAACTCGCAACATAAGGGTCTACACAATTGACAAGCAATATGTTGTTCCCTTGACAATGTAGTCACATAATTTTAATATTGTAGTAACTTAATGGAGGTGAAGTATGAAAGAGGCTGGTGTACGTGAATTGAAAATCCATCTCAGCCAATATCTTCGACAGGTCAAGCAAGGCGAGAATATTTTGGTTACCGAACGTGGCAGGGCAATCGCTCAAATTGTGCCGATCAAGCCTGCTGAAAAAAGAGAGAACGTTGAGTTTGTCCTATTTCATCTGGCAAAAAAAGGTCATATTCTGCTCCCTCAGCAATTGGGAAAACCTATGGGGCATCCCAGGCGTATACGGGTCAAAGGGACTCCATTTTCTGATGCGGTTATCGAGAATCGGAGATGATTCTATATTGCGATACTTCAGCCTTGATCAAGCGCTACGTAGAGGAAGATAGGAGTGACGAAGTTGACGGCCTTTGGGAAGAGGCTGTGGAGGTACTTACTTCGACAGTAGCATTTGCTGAAACTATGGCGACCTTTCGTCGCAAATACAGAGAGGCAGTTCTCTCTGAAGTTGAGTGTATCCAAACCGTTGCGGAATTCAAAAATGAGTATCCTCGGCTCATTCTGGTCCCCATCAGCTCAGAACTGAACCAAATAATAGAAGGGCTTCTCTTAAAGCACCCGTTAAGAGGCTTTGATGCTATTCACTTGGCGTCTGCCTTGCTAATGCATAAAGGCAGTCATCTTGCTACAAGGTTTGCCTGCTTTGATCATGCCTTAAACAAGGCCGCTGAAGAAGAAGGGCTGAATGTTCCATTTGCCGAACAGCTTGCCGACTCAAAAAAGCCTTCCTGAGGGTGTTTTTCACCTCCCGTGATATTCTGGTAATGGGTACCATCTCATATTCGTGCTGGTAAGATAAGTCAGTGGATTGGCAGGAAAAGATGAAAATCATTTACACTGCTGACCTTCACGGTATTGAAGGTCTGTATTCTCAACTGTTTCGGCTTGCCGTCAATTGGCAGGCAGAGGCAATAATCATTGGTGGAGACCTGCTGCCAAAGCATGGAGCTTTTTCGACCTCTGTAGAAGACCAGCGAGATTTTATCACCCACTTTATGAAGCCAAAGCTGGAGGGAATTCATATCGAGCTGCCCGGGCTGGAAGTTTATGCCATGATGGGAAACGACGATTGGCTCATCAATATGCCGCTTCTTGAGGAGTTGCAAAGGCACGGGTTACTGAGACTTCTCCATAACAAAAAATACCGGCTGGGAAACAGGTTTGAAATAATTGGATACGGAAATGTTCCGCCCACCCCATTCAGCATTAAAGACAGCGAGCGTATAGACACTGCCGATGCCCCGATAGAACCTCAACATTTTAAGGCCTGTATCAGTACAGACACAGGGATAAGACAGATCGACGCAGTTACGCATTTCAACCGCCTTAGTACAATGGAACAAGAATTGGCCAGACTCCCGGTTCCCAGATCGTATCAAAAGACAGTCTATGTGATGCACGCACCGCCGTTTCAAACTAATTTGGACATCTTGTATGACGGCCGCGCGGTTGGAAGCCGCGCAATCCGTCAATTCATCGAAAAAAACCAGCCCTACCTGACTTTGCACGGCCACATCCATGAAGCCCCTTCACGTTCCGGGAGTTACTGGGACAAAATTGGCAATACCGTCTGCATCAATCCCGGGCAGGGGACCAGGGACCTCCATGCTGTTGTATTCGAGCTGGAAGATGTGTTGAATACAATGAGTCATACTATCTTTGGATAACTTCAGAGATAAGGCTTCTTTACTGCTACCTCATTAAGGCTCCCACCTGTCTAATATTGGTAGTTCACGTGTGATTCTGGGATCATGAGAACACGAAACGGCCTGCTACTGGCCCGGCTGGCCCGGGTTGCGAAGCAGTGGAGGAGGGCGGCATGAGGGGGCAGGCCTAGGCAACCAGACGTTCGGATAGAGTTCCGATAAGAGGAATTGAGAAGTTACGGATTGAGGAACTGATATGCTTTAGTTGCCGGCACTTAGCCATATCAAACCATCCACGTGGTTGTCCAGAGCTACGAGCGCCTGGTAGCAAAGTTTCGCAGTCGCACCTGACGTGATACAATCATCGATAAACAGGATAGACCCGCCTGCCACGCGAGCCAGCCGCCTGCCGAGCCTCCGTGCACTTGCAACACACGGTCGGCTGCGCAGAGCGAGTTGGCCAGGGGCATGAGCGGGCAGGGCTGTTTCTGATGTTCCAGGATTTGAGAAGGTTTGGTGGTCTTGACCTAAGGCCGGCCCCGAAAGATAGGTTCAAAGATACCGACTGTCTGAATCCAAGGCCCTGTAGCTGTCAAGCCACATACCAGTTTTGGTCCTCTCTGATCTAACGGGGCTGACAAAGCCGCCGTGGTGTTTCTTATCCTTTCTTTCTGCAAATGCGGGTGCAAATGGGATTCCTGTATATCGTGATATTGTGTGAGTGAGATCGTACGTGCAGTAACGGGGGCCTCTCTTAGCCGATGGTAGGGCCGTGGTTAAGGAGTTGTAGCGGTTCTTGATAAACCTGTTCCTGACAGGTTCAGGAAAGGGCGAAGGCCGGATCTGGTAGGCGACGGGGCGAGTACGCAGTTGACAGAATTGACCACGCCTTGAAATAACTGGAGGCGGCAACCGGATTTGAACCGGTGTGTAACGGTTTTGCAGACCGCTGCCTTACCACTTGGCTATGCCGCCATTTTAGACGTCTCGTAAATTCTACAACCCATTGAAATTCCTACGACTTTAGTCGAGTAGTTGATTGGTTATTCGTTATTTGTTTCCCTAATAACGATTAACGGATAACGATTAACTTTTTTATTGTCCAGTCGTAAGGCCCTTAAACTACTCGACTAATCAACCACTTGACCCCTGGCCCAGACCTGGATTATGGGCTTAGTAGATTAATTTAAGCACGTCGCGCCAGGGCGGGCACTCGACCAATTATGGCGAAGCCCCTAAGTTCCGGCTGGAGCGGGAAACGGGATTTGAACCCGCGACTTCAACCTTGGCAAGGTTGCACTCTACCTCTGAGTTATTCCCGCCCGATATCATACCGTATACATAACGATCTCCTGTTTCTTTGTCAACAAAAAATTCTTGTAGGGGCGGACTGGACAGCCTGTGCTATAGATTCCAAGATAATGTTTTTGGGGTCAGCAATTTTCTGCTTTGCAAGGAGCTTCTTAGGCGTCAACTTATTGATACTGGATACTGGATTCTCGATAAAATGTTAAAAATCAGTTTGTTATCCAGGATCGAGCATCCAGCATCTGCCACAAGTGAGATGATAGCATTCTCATTTCATAATAGAGCCCGTAACACCAAACCCTTTTTCTTAAGGACTATATCATCACCTTATTCGTTCATGACACCCCTGAATTTAACCATATATCTTGCCCCTGACCATACTGTCAATATAAGGGCTATCCACAGGAGCACCTTGCCTACGGTGTGGAAGTCGATATTGAAATACGTGTAGTGGATCAGAAGCGGGATGATAGCCGCTATCTGAAAGACGATCTTGTACTTTCCCAGTTCCGAGGCACCCATCACTACACCTTTTTCAGATAAGATAGCACGCAGCCCTGTTACGGCGATTTCGCGTCCAATAATGACAAAGGCCATCCAGGCTGTTACGCGTCCGTGGGGGATCAGCATGATCAAGGCCGCCGAGATGAGTAGCTTGTCGGCCAACGGGTCCAGGAACTTGCCGAGGGTTGACTCAAGACCTCGGCGCCGGGCAAACAGGCCATCAAGCAGATCAGTCAAAGACGCAGCCGAAAACACAATAGCAGCCAGAAAGGCACACACCTTGCCTGAAAACATAAGCAGGACGATCAGCACAGGAATGCTTGCAATCCTGTAAAGGGTTAACTGGTTGGGAAAACTCCAAAACCTTGGAGGCAAGTCTTCAGAGGTCATGATGATGGTTACCACGGTGTGATTCAGTAGAGGTTAAGATATTGCATGACTCTGTGTACAAAGCTCTGGGTTTCCTCAATGGGCGGCACGCATCTGAGGGACTGAACCTTGCTGGGACCTGCGTTATAGGCGGCCAAGGCCAGAGGCAAGCTTCCTTGAAACTGCATCAACAGGTCTTTAAGATAACGTGCGCCGCCAAGGATGTTCTCTCTGGGGTCAAAGGAATCGCCAATACTCAGATCCTTTGCAGTTTGTGGCATAATTTGCATTAATCCACGCGCGCCTGATCTGGAAACAGCGTAAGGATCGAAGTCCGACTCTGCCTTGATAACTGCCTTGATCAGGGAAAACGATACCCCGTGTTTACGGGCGGCTTCTGCGATATAGGCGTCGTAACGGCTGGATATCTCATCGGCACGTACCAGGGTGCCTTCGCGTATATAGATACCATATCCTGGAACGGTGGGTACATTTGTGAAATGGATGATCCCGTTGCTGTCAACATAGTGGTAAATGTCGGCCCACAGGGGCCTGCAGAGCGACAGAGCCAGAGCCAGGGCCCACACATAGCATTTCGGATTGCGGATTGCGGCCCGCCCTGGCGCGACACCAGCGCTACAAACCGTTTCGCTCGGAGAGCAGGTCTGGGCCAGGGATTGCGGATTTAGCTTGCGCATCATTTTCGATGTAAATCAAACTGCTTATCCGAGAAAAATGTTAAAATCTTAGGACCCCTATGAACTCAATAAACTCTACAAACTCAATAAACTCTACAAACTCTACAAACTCTACTGTTTAGAATTCTTGATCGCCTCCATAAATTTGTCCCGGCATACAGTGCTGCAAAAATGGTAGATTTCTCCATCGATAACACTTTTGACGGCCGTTTTCTTGGGAAAATAGGTTTGACAAAAAGGGTCCTTGACCATCACATCATCCACCATGGTCAATGTTTCCGGCTCTTGAGGCATTCCGGAAGATTTCCCCGAAAGTGCCCACTTCTTAAACAGCCTGTAGCCAAAATAGATTAACAAGCAAAGGATTAATAATCGCATTTAAACAATATAACCTTCTTTCCTCCATCCCTCAAGTCAGACAAAAGGGATTGTACAGTTTGCCCAAAGACGGGATGCACCAGTTCCGGTGCGATGTTGCAAAGGGGCTTGAGGACGAACCGCCTTTGATGCAGCCTCGGGTGAGGGATCTGCAACCATCTTGTACGCAATATGCGGTCATTATAGAAAAGAATGTCCAGATCCAACGTCCTGGGGCCGAACTTATTTCCTCCAGGCCGCCGTCCCATTCCGTGCTCAACGGCCTTAAGTCGCACAAGAAGGGTCTCTGGTTTAAGGTCTGTACGAATCCTGGCCACACAATTTACAAACCAATCCTGACACTCCAAATGGACCGGTTCGGTCTCATACAGAGGCGACTTGGCCTCAACCGTGCAACCTTCGCACCTGTCAATCGCTGCAATTGCCCTGCGGCAATTCTCAGCCTTATCCCCAATGTTCGATCCCACCCCTATATAAGCCGTATGTGTATAAGGTAAGCTTTCGTAGCATCTATCACTCATTGAAGTCGGTTTAGCCGGTTGAGCCGGTTCTAAAACGGGCTAACAGCCAAACGGACCTAACCGGCTCAGCCGTTCCACTGCCTCACGGATTCGCTCGCGGTCAACCGTGAGGGCCATCCGGATATACCCTTCACCTGATGTACCAAATCCGTTTCCGGGTGTAGTCACAATGCCTGCTTCCGTCAACAGCCGGCTCGCAAATCCTGCTGACGTGTATCCCCCGGGCACCTCAACCCAGACATAGAACGTGGCACGCGGTTTTTCTACCGACAAACCAATAGAGCGGAGGCCATCCACCAAGATATCTCGACGCTCCGCATAGATCTGCCTCATCTCCTCCACACATGCCTGGTCTCCTTCCAGAGCCGCAATCCCTGCAATCTGAACGGCCTGAAATGCACCGGAATCGATGTTACTCTTCACCTGGCCCAAGGCGCTGATGACATCTGCACAACCAACCGCAAACCCGATACGCCAACCTGTCATATTATAGGTCTTGGAAAGGGAGTGAAACTCGATTCCGAGAGCTTTGGCGCCTCCCACCTCAAGAAAACTCGCTGGCCTGTAACCATCAAATGCCATCTCCGAATAGGCAGCATCGTGACATACTATGACATTATGTTCACTGGCAAAGACGACGACCGATTCAAAAAACTCCCTGGTAGCCACTGCAGCCGTAGGGTTGTTCGGATAGTTTATAAACATCATCTTTGCCTTTTGGGCCAATTCCGGCGAAATGGCTTCAAGGTCGGGTAAGAAGCTGTTCTCTTTTAAGAGATCCATAAAATACGGTGTCCCGCCTGCGAACTGGATGCCGACATGGTAAACAGGATACCCCGGACGGGCCACAAGGGCAATATCCCCAGGGTTTATAAAGGCCAGGGGGATGTGGGCGATCCCTTCTTTCGACCCAATCAAGGTCACGACCTCTGTGCTGGCATCCAGGTCCACGTTAAAACGCTGCTTATACCACCTTGCCACCACGGCATTAAACTCACCCATCCCCGAATAGGAAGGATATCGATGATTGGCCGGATCTGAAGCTGCTCTCTTTAAGGCCTGGATAATATGGGGCGGCGTTGGAAGGTCTGGATCCCCTACACCAAGATCAATAATGTCAATCCCCTTGGCCCGGACCTCTTCTTTCTGGCGATCGATCTCCTTGAAAAGATAAGGAGGAAGCCGTTTTAGTCTTTCAGCTTTTTCAATCCTCAATTGGTCACTGGTCACTGGTCATTCGTCAATCGTCATTGTTCCAAAGCCTGCCCTCGTAAATCACCCTGGCGTCTCCCTCAAGGAACACGTTCCGGAAATTATCTCCGGGCCTCTCAAAATAGATCTTGAGGGTTCCACCTCCCCGAGTATGCAGGGCAATAGGAGATACGGCCATACCTTTTTGGGCGGCAATGAGAGCCGTTGCAACCGAACCCGTCCCACAGGCCAGGGTCTCATCTTCTACGCCACGCTCATAGGTGCGAATGGCAAAAATGCCGTCATGGAGTTGCTCCACAAAGTTCACATTTGTGCCGGCAGGGGCGTACCGTTCATGGTACCTTATGGCCCGGCCTATCGGCAAAACCGGACTTTCTCTTACGTCAGTCACCCAGATCACCACATGGGGCACCCCCACCGTGATACTGCTTACTGTGACAGTCTCTTGTTCAACCTCCAAGGGATAGTCAAGCTCTGGCAGGCTCGGTACCGGCATCTCCAATTTCACGCGGCCGCCCATCACCTCGGCCCGAATGACTCCGGATTTGGTTTCAAAGCTAAGTCGAGGACCGGCAATTCCCTTCAGGTAGGCAAGCCTTGCTGCACAACGCCCCCCATTGCCGCACATTTCGACCTCTCCGCCGTCTGCATTAAAAAAGCGCCATTTGAAATCCGCCCGTTCCGATGCTTCAAGCAGAATCACCCCGTCAGCCCCCACTGAGTATTTCCTGCGGCAAATCGAAGCAATCCATTCGGTCAGGTTCTCTTCGTCCACAATCCTGTTACGATTGTCAACGAGGATGAAATCATTCCCGCTGCCGCTCATTTTGTAAAACGAAATACCCGTTTGGATTTTGGATTTTGGATTTTGGATTTTGGATTTTAATTCCGCAATCCGCAATCCGCAATCCGCAATTGTTTTTTTGCCTGTGCGCTCTGTAAAAGACAAAGGTGCTCCTATATATGTTCAGATCACAAAAAAGGGGGAATCGACTCTCCTTTAATCAAGTCCTCGTATGACTCCCGTGCCCTGACAACACAGAATCGGTCCTCCTTAACCATGACCTCTGGGACTCGGGGCCTCGAATTGTAATTCGAAGACATCGTAAAACCATACGCCCCTGCACTCATCACTGCCAGCAGATCCCCTGCCTCGACACGTGCAATATCACGATCCCTGGCCAAGAAGTCACCGCTCTCGCAAATAGGTCCGACTACATCTGCCCTGATAGTCTCCTTTTGATCTTTGACCACCGGTTCGATAGCATGGTAGGCCTCGTACAGAGACGGCCGAACAAGATCGTTCATGGCCGCATCCACAACCACAAAATCCTTGGTCTCACCCCTCTTCGTATATAGCACCCGAGTTACAAGGATACCTGCGTTTCCCACAATCACCCGTCCAGGTTCCAGGATGAGCGTGAAGGGTGAGTCGCCAAGGGCTTGTGATATGGCCCTGCCGTATTCAGTTGGGTGAGGAGGAGATTCTCGATCGTATGTGATCCCGAGCCCTCCACCTATATCAAGATAGGAAATCGAGATCCCAAAGGTCTCCAGTCTGGCAATCAGCTCCTTGGTACGGTGCAGAGCATCCACAAAAGGGGAAACCTCCGTGACCTGAGACCCAATGTGGCAACTAACGCCAATAACTTCTATATGCGGAAAGCCAGTGGCTGACTTGTACACCTCCGCAGCCAATTCCATGCCCAGCCCAAACTTTTCCCTTTTCAGGCCCGTTGATATGTAAGGATGTGTCTTGGGATCCACGTCGGGATTTACACGAAGGGCAATTGCTGCCTTTTTTTTCAGGCGCTTAGCGCAGCGGTTGATGAGCTCCAGCTCCTGGTGTGATTCAATATTGAACATCAAAATCTCAGATTGCAAGCCATACTCTATCTCGTCCTCACGCTTTCCCACGCCTGAATAGACAATCCTTTCCGGAGGGATACCTGCTTGAAGCCCCCGAAACAACTCCCCGCCCGATACGATGTCGAGGCCACCTCCAAGGCTGGCAAAGAGTCTCAGCACGGCTAAGTTGGAATTGGACTTGGCAGAAAAGCAGATCAGATGAGGCACACCTTCAAAGGCCTTTTGAAAGACAAGGAAGTGGTGCCGGAGTGTAGCATGGCTGTACAGGTAAAAGGGGGTGCCCACACTTTCCGCAATCTCGAGGATAGGAATATCCTCACAAAACATATGGTTATCACGGTAATGAAAGTGATGCATGGCAGATTCGTTATTCGTTATTTGTAGAACAAAGTGAGCTAAAGTTAAAAAGGATTAAGGAATTAAGGAATTGAGGAATTGAGGAATTAAAATCAGACGCAATTCATTCAATCCCCAAATTCGTAATTCCTGAATTGCTAATGATTACATAAGCTTTAGGCACTTTACACACTTTAGGCACTTCTCCTCCCTTGAGGTCTCTTACCGCAGGGACAAGAGTGGCCCCGGGTGCTACGGGGGGGGCTTTTTTGCCGCATCCCAAGGAAAGAATCAGAAACCCCGCGCAAATCAGAAAAAGGAACCTATCTAGATGTTTTTCTCTTAAGAGATTCAACTTCGACCACTTCAAGCTTAAGGGTCTCTTGTGCCTTATCAATCGCCTTTACCACGCTCTCCTTAGCCGTGCCGCCTGCGGAGACTCGCCTGTTAACGATCTGTTCTAAAGTCAGAATTTCAAAGATATCTTCTTCAAATATTTGGGAAAACTTCTTCAGGTCATGCAGGGAAAGTTCTTGCAATTCTTTGTTTTGATCCACGCCGTACCGTACGACCTTCCCCACGCAACGGTGTGCATCTCGAAAGGCCATGCCCCTGGTAACCAGATAGTCAGCCATGTCTGTAGCATTCAAAAAGCCTCTCGAAGCTGCTTTCTCCATGGCCGTCTCGTTGACTTTCAACCTTGGGAGGAATTTTTCATACACCTCAAGGCATCTCTTAAGGGTGTCCACCGTGTCAAACAGGGGTTCCTTGTCTTCCTGCATATCCCGGTTGTAGCTGAGGGGGAGTCCTTTCATCATGGTGAGCAACGCCATCAGGTTCCCAAATACCCGCCCTGCCCTGCCCCGGACCAACTCCGGTACATCCGGATTCTTCTTCTGAGGCATAATACTGCTCCCTGTGGCAAAGGCATCAGGTATTTCCACAAATCCGAATTCAGCAGAGGACCACAGGATCAACTCTTCTGAGAGGCGACTCATGTGAACCATGCAGATGCTGGCCGCAGCCAGAAACTCCATGATAAAGTCCCGACTACTCACAGCATCTACGCTGTTCGCGGAAAGCTCGGGAAACTCAAGGAGTTCAGCCGTATATTCTGCATCGATGGGATAGGTTGTTCCAGCTAAGGCTGCACTACCAAGGGGCATCACGTTGATCCGCTTGAGCGCCTCCTTCAGCCGGGCCCTGTCCCTCTTAAACATTTCATAATAGGCCATGAGGTGGTGGGAAAAGAGCACTGGCTGTGCCCGCTGAAGGTGCGTGTATCCTGGCATGATGATATCAATATACCTCCTTGCAAGGTCTACCAGAACCTGACGCAAGCCTGTAAGCCTGGTGAGGATAATTGCCACCTCGTCACGGAGGTACATCCTAACATCCAGCACCACCTGATCGTTTCGGCTTCTTGCCGTATGAAGTCTTTCTGCAACCCTGCCAACTTCAGCAGTGAGTCGGGCCTCGATGTTCATATGAATATCTTCCAACGACTCATCAAACTCAAAGTTGCCACGCTCAATATCCCGGCCAATCCTGCCAATGCCTTCTACAATTTGGGAGGCATCATCCTCGCTGATGATCGATTGTTTAGCCAGCATGCGACAGTGGGCTATACTGCCCTCAATATCATAACCGTAAAGCCGTTTATCAAAGGCGATCGAAGCCGTAAAAGACTCTACAGTTCGATCGGTTTTTTCAGCAAATCTACTACCCCACGGCTTTTTTTGGTCATTTGTCATTGGTCATTAGTGATTGATGATTGACGATTGATGATTGAATATTCACTAATATTGAGTCTTCTAATAGCCAATTGTCATTTATCACTTGTCTAAAATCCGAAATCCGAAATCGAAGCTCATTTGTCACTCTGCTCTCTCCAATCGCCAATCTTCAATCGCCAATCTTCAATCATTTCACCAGGGCCTGAATCCGAAGCCTCAGGGCATTAAGCCGGATAAAGCCTTCCGCGTCCTGCTGACGATAGACCTGGTCTGCTTCAAATGTGGCAAAATCACGCCTGTAGAGGGACGAGTCGGATTTGCGGCCCAAAACGCGGCAGTTTCCCTTGTAAAGCTCCAACCGCACCGTGCCTGAAACAGTTTCCTGGGTCTCATCTATCATGGCCTGCAACACCCTCATCTCTGGTGAAAACCAGAACCCATAATAGACAAGTTCAGCGTACTTGGGAACCAATGAATCCCGAAGATGCATGACCTCGCGGTCCATGGTGATAGATTCCAAAGCCATGTGGGCTGCCCTCAGAATCGTACCACCCGGCGTTTCATACACGCCTCGGGACTTTATCCCCACAAACCGGTTCTCTACCAGATCAACCCGCCCTATACCGTTCCGGCCTCCCAGCGTATTCAGCCTGGCAAGAAGTTCAGCAGGAGAAAACCTTTCGCTATTGACCGCTACAGGGTTACCTTGTTCGAATGAAATCTCAACAACCTCTGGCCTATCAGATGCTTCAAGGGGAGACACGGACATTGTGAACATATCCTCGGGGGGAGTTTTCCACGGATCTTCGAGTATTCCCCCCTCGTAGCTGACATGAAGCAAGTTTCGATCCATACTGTAGGGCTTTTCCTGGGTTACAGCCACTCGAATACCATGCTTCCTGGCATAATCCATGAGGGCCTGACGCGAATCTAATTGCCACACTCGCCAGGGCGCAATAATCTTCAACTCGGGAGCCAGGGCCTGGTAGGCCAGCTCAAATCGCACCTGGTCATTCCCCTTGCCGGTGGCTCCATGACTGACCCCATCCGCACCCTCTGTCTGCGCTACCTCAATCTGGCGCCTGGCAATAAGGGGACGTGCCAGGGATGTCCCCAGGAGATAGTGGCCTTCATATATGGCGTTTGCGCGAAAGGCTGGAAATACATAGTCTCGCACAAAGTCCTCTTTCAAATCCTCTATGACGACTTTGGCGGCACCTGTATCCAGGGCCTTGCCCCTCACACTGTCCAGCTCTTCTCCCTGGCCAATATCGGCCGCAAAGGCAATCACCGGACAATCGTAGGTCTCGATCAACCACTTCAGGATAACGGATGTGTCAAGACCCCCTGAATAGGCCAGAACTATCTTCTTAATCTCATTTGTCATTTGTCATTTGTCATTGGTCATTTCAAACTTGAAACTTGACTGACCACTGACCACTGACCACTGATCACTGACCACTAATAAGTTTTTCTAATATCGCTTTATGCGTGTGGAGCTTGTTTTCTGCCTGATCCCAGACGACCGAATGGGCTCCCTCCAGCACATCGGCGGCAATCTCCTCGCCCCTGTGAGCTGGCAGACAATGCATGACCATCACATCCTGGTCGGCCATAGCCAACAGGCCCTGGTTCACCTGGTACGGCTTAAAAAACTTCTTTCGCAGCCCGTGCTCACTCTCGTGGCCCATGCTCGCCCAAACATCCGTATAAATAACATCCGCGTCTCGAACCGCTTCTTTAGGGTCAGATATTACAACGATTCTACCTTTCATATCCTTTAAAGCAGCCTCAAGAATGGCCTCGTCGGGCTGATAGCCTTCGGGACAGGCGAGTACCAGGTTGAGCGGTAAAATTGTCGCTGCGTTTAGCCACGAATGAGCCACATTGTTTCCGTCCCCAACCCAAACAATCTTGAGGCCCTCCAGCTTCCCCCTTTTTTCCAATATGGTCATGAGGTCGCTCAAGACCTGACAGGGATGATAGAGATCAGTCAGGCCGTTGATGATGGGAATCGACGCTCCCGATGCGAGCTCCTCGAGTAAATCCTGGGAATAGGTCCGTACCACCACTCCGTCAACATATCTTGACAGCACCCGGGCTGTATCGGCAATAGGCTCATTTCGAATCAACTGGGTGTCCTGAGCATTCAAAAACAAGGGTGTCCCGCCAAGCTGGACCATAGCTGCCTCAAAGGAAACCCGGGTTCGGGTAGACGGCTTATCAAAGATAAGTCCCAAAGTCTTACCTTGAAGGGTCCGATTGGGAATTCCGGCTGCATGTCGCTCTTTCAGCTCGAACGACCGCATAAACAGCGCCTCACAATCATCAGCATTTAGATCCCTGAGCGTTAAAAGGTCCTTTTTCATTTCGTTATTCGATGGAGCATGGAGTGCTTTTGGAACACAGCGTCCAGACACGCAATAAGAGAGTCTATCTGTCCCTCCTGGATAATCAGCGGAGGGATAAACCGCAGAATATGTTCCTGTGTACAGTTGATCAGGAATCCTCGTTCCATGCATGCCTTCACAATAGAAACCGCGTCACAGTCAAGATCCAGGCACAGTATAAGTCCCTTGCCCCGGACATCCTGGATAAAGGCATATTTTGACTTGAGGTCAAGAAGCCGATCCTTGAAATATCGCCCGACCCTTTCACATTTCCGCAGGACACCTTCCTCCAGAAGCACCTTCACCACCTTAAGGGCTGCCACAGCAACCAGCGGGCTCCCGCCAAAGGTGCAGGCGTGAGAACCCGGGGTAAAGGACGCGGCGATCTGTTCCTTGGCCAGCATCGCCCCCATGGGAAGCCCGTTCGCCAGGGCTTTGGCTAATGTCATAATATCGGGCGTGATGGCGAAATGTTCGTAGGCAAAGAGCTTTCCTGTCCGACCAATTCCTGTCTGCACTTCGTCGAAGATAAGGAGTAATCCTTCCCGGTCACACAGCTCCCTCAGGGCTTCCAGGTACCCAGGGGCAGGACATCGAACACCCCCCTCACCCTGGATAGGCTCCACCATGACACCACCGGTCTCCGCGCTGATGGCATCCTGAACCGCGTCTGGATCATTGAATGGAACGATATCAAAACCATCCAGCAGGGGTTCAAAGCCCTTGCGGATCTTTGGCTGGCCGGTGGCACTCAGTGTGGCCATGGTGCGACCATGAAAAGACCCCTCCATGGTTATGATCCTGAAGCGCTTGGGGGCACCTCGATCTTTAAAATACTTTCGTGCCAGTTTGATCGCCGCCTCATTCGCCTCGGCACCGCTATTGCAGAAGAAGACCCGGTCTGCAAAGGAATGCTCAACCAGCAACTCAGCCAATGCTATTTGTGGCGTGGTATAATATAGATTTGAAACATGCACCAGACGGCGTGCCTGATCCGCTATAGCTTCGGCAACACCTGGGTGGGCGTGCCCCAGACTACAAACGGCGATCCCGGCCACAAAATCCGTATAAGTACCGCCCGTTTCATCGTACAGCGTGCACCCTTCGCCCCGGGTCAGTACGATCGGAAACCGGCTATAGGTAGCAGCCATGACCTTGTCTGCTTTTTCTATTAGGTCATTTGTCATTGGATTGACGATTGAAGATTGCCTTTGAATTGTCGATTGATGATTGTCGATTGTCGATTGGTTTTCAATCATCAATCGTCAATCGTCAATCGCCAATTGACTACAGACTCACCTCTGTTCCAATCCCCTCGTCTGTAAAAAGCTCAAGGAGTACTGCGTGTGGTTTGCGGCCATCGATGATATGCACCCTTTCCACGCCGTTTTGCAGCGCCTCTAAGCTGCACTGAATTTTCGGAATCATGCCTCCAGAAATGGTCTCCCCCTCAAGCATGTTCTTCATAGCCCCGACTTTGACAGAGGATATCAGCGAACCGCTCTTATCCACGACCCCTTCCACGTCCGTGAGCAGGATCAGCTTGAGGGCATTGAGGGCCACAGCAACCTTACTGGCAACCCAGTCAGCATTGATGTTATAGGTCTCACCGAGCTCCCCAACCCCAACCGGAGCAATAACCGGGATAAAGCCCCCGGCCTCCAGGATTCGGATAATCTCCGGATTCACTGCTGCAACTTCGCCCGCCATGCCCATATCTATGATCTCAGGGGGCTTGTCTTCTGCCCGGGGACGCACAAGATGCAGTTTCCTGGAAAGGATCAGGCCTCCATCTTTGCCGCTCAAACCCACTGCCTTGCCACCCTGTTGGCTTATCTGCGCCACGATCTCTTTGTTCACGTTGCCAACAAGGACCATCTCTACCACATCCATGGTAGGTCCATCCGTCACACGCATGCCATCCACGAATTTAGAGTTCATCCCCATCTTCTCCAGGACCGATCCGATCTGTGGACCTCCTCCATGGACCACCACAGGATGAAGGCCTATGAACTTCATCAGCGTGATATCACGGGCAAAGCCCTCCTTCAGATGCTTCTCCACCATGGCATGTCCGCCGTATTTGATAACAATGGTCTTACCGTAAAAACGACGGATATAAGGAAGCGCCTCAATGAGTATGTCAGCAACACTATCAGCCATTTTATCTCGCATAGCGCATAGCGCATAGCGCATAGAGCGTAGAGTAAAGCGGCAAAGACAGGCGTAATACCTTCTGCGCCATGCGCCATGCGCCATGCGCCATGCGCATCTTACAGGATATATCGACTCAGGTCCTCGTCATCCTTGATGTCTTTTAACCTTTCATACACATACATGGCATCTATAATAATTTCTTGCTCGGAAAGGTCAGACGCTTGAAATAGGATCTCATCAAGGAGCCGTTCCATGACCGTGTGAAGCCTTCTGGCACCTATGTTTTCAGTGCGCTCATTTACCTCGGTGGCAATCTCTGCGACGGCAAGAATTGCATCGTCTTTAAATACCAGATCTATGCCCTCGGTTTTGACCAGGGCCTTGTATTGAAGTACAAGGGCATTCTTCGGCTCAGTCAATATTCTGAAAAAATCCTCCTTACCCAGAGATTTGAGTTCGACCCGGATTGGGAACCGACCCTGGAGTTCCGGGATCAGGTCAGAGGGCTTGCTCGTATGAAAGGCCCCGGAAGCAATAAACAGGATATGATCGCTCTTTACCATGCCGTACTTTGTGGGGACTGTTGATCCTTCCACAACGGGAAGGAGATCCCGCTGAACACCTTCCCTCGACACATCCGGCCCGTGTGTCCCCTCTCTGCTGCTAATCTTGTCGAGCTCATCAAGAAAAATAATCCCTGACTGTTCCACCTTGGCGATCGCCGTCTTCACCACTTTGTCCATGTCCACCAGCCTTTGGGCCTCCTCCTGAGTGAGGATTTCCATGCCTTCCGGAATCTTTACTTTCCGCTTCCTGGTTTTTTTCGGGAACATGTTGCCAAACATGTCCTTCAGGTTGATGTCCATCTCTTCGAGCCCAACACTGGAAAATATCTCCACCACGGGCATGGTACGTTCGGCTACCTCTAAATCGACATATCGATTGTCAAGTTTGCCCCCCCGTAACATCTTCCGGATTTTTTCACGGGTCGAGGACTGTTCGGTTCCATCCTTCCTGACCAGCTCAAGTGTCTTTTCTTCCCCCTCAGCATCCTTGTCAGGCTCCCTCTTGGGCGGAAGGAGAATATCAAGCATCCTTTCCTCAGCAATCCCTTCAGCCTTTGTCTTGACCGCTTCCTGCTCCTCGGATCTTACCATATTGACGGCCAGCTCTGTCAGATCCCGGATCATAGACTCCACATCCCGTCCCACGTACCCCACCTCAGTAAACTTGGAGGCCTCAATCTTCAAAAAGGGAGAATTCGCAAGCCGGGCCAGGCGTCTTGCAATTTCGGTCTTTCCCACGCCTGTGGGCCCAATCAGAATGATGTTTTTTGGGGCAATCTCATCTCGCAGGTCTTCTGCGACCTGCTGTCGCCGCCAACGATTCCTCAGAGCGATGGCTACAGAGCGCTTGGCATCCTTCTGGCTGATAATGTATTTGTCTAACTCTGATACGATTTCACGTGGTGTCAGTTGTTTCATAGATGTTCCCTTTATAAAATCGCTACACGATTTTATTTGAGCTCTTCAATGGTAATGTCTTCGTTTGTGTAAACGCAAATCCCGGCCGCAATCTTCATGGCAGCATCTGCAATCGTTCTTGCATCTATATCAGTGTGACGGATCAGGGCAATCGCGGCAGCCTGAGCATACGCTCCGCCCGATCCAATCCCCAAAACCCCCTCATCCGGCTCAATCACATCGCCGTTTCCGGATATTAGGAATAAGTGATCAGCGTCAACGGCCACCAGAATGGCTTCCAGTCGTCTTAAATACTTATCGGTCCTCCAGTCCTTGGCCAACTCAACGGCTGACCGGGTGAGGTTCCCGTTGAATTGCTCAAGTTTTCCTTCAAAGCGTTCATATAGATTCAGTGCATCAGCCGTTGCGCCAGCAAAGCCGACAACAATCTTATCATTATATATCTTTCGGACCTTCTTGGCGTGATGTTTCATAATGGTATCCTTCATGGTTACCTGGCCATCCCCTGCCACGGCCACGTGCTTACCCCGTCGCACCGCCAAGATAGTAGTTCCATGAAGATTCATAGAATTTTGCACTTCAATTCTCCTATTTTCCCAGCCCGGAGAAGCTCGATCAAAAACAAGAATAAGAAATTCATCACGAAAACACGAAATCAGGAAAACACGAAAAGGAAAAGGAAAGTCTTTTTTCGTGCTTTCGTCCTTTCGTGCTTTCGTGATTATTGTCCATAATACCTACACTCCAACTTGGGCCAGCCCCCGGCTCTATCGCCTCGGGTGTGCCCTGTCATAGACCTCCATTAAACGGTCAATACTCACGTGAGTATATCTTTGGGTTGTAGTCAGGCTTGCGTGACCCAGCAATTCTTGCACCACCCTAAGGTCTGCTCCAGCGTCAAGCATGTGGGTAGCAAAGGTGTGACGGATCCCGTGAGGGCTTATTGGGCGCAACATTCCCAACTGTCGAACCACCTTTTCCAGGAACCGTGCAATGGAACGAGTGCTTAAACGCCCTCCCCTGTTGTTTAAAAACAAGGGCTTGCTGCCCGCGATCGCATATCCCGTCGCCTCACACCTTTTTTCCAGGTAACCACGTATGCAAGTTAGAGCCTTTTTTCCCACAGGGGCCAGGCGCTCTTTATCCCCCTTCCCGATCACCCGCACGAAGCCCCTGTCGAAATCGACATCCCGAACATCCATGCCTCCCAGTTCGGCAACGCGGACGCCTGTGGAATACAGGGTCTCTAAAATAGCCCGGTTCCGTAAAGTAAGCACCGACTCTCCTTTTATCCCATCCAACAGACGAAATACTTCATCGACTGGCAGATAGGTCGGCACTGGCCTTCCACGCTTGGGGGTCAAGACCGCCTCAGCCGGGTTTGTGTTCAGAATCCCCCTTTTTACGAGGAATCGGAAAAAGGACCTTAGAGCTGAAAGCTTTCGAGCAATGGTGCTCTTCTGGTTGTTATTGTACAAGAATCCTAAATAGGAACGGATAACCGTGTTGTCTACATCACGCACATCTACCTTTTTCCCCTTCCTGAGCAAGCCAGTCGCCGAATCTCGAAGATAGCCCAAAAACTGCTCGAGGTCGTTTCGGTAAGCCCGGCACGTGTGGGGCGAAAAACCTTTTTCAGCCGACAGGGCTTCGATAAAATTTTCTATCCATGCTCTCATGGCAATTCTGGTCTAAACTTTATAGCCGAAGACACCCTGGGCTTTTGCAGAGCTATCCCTAAAAACATAATAATACCACACTTTTTCCATTAACAAAAGAAAAAATGGCAGCAACTAAGCTCAATAGAGGTCAACAAGGGCCCTAATCTCTGCCCAACTGCTGACCTGCCTGAAAGGATGACCGGGGGAGCGATTCCAGGGTTGGCTAAACAGGATGGGGGTGACTCCACGCTCATTCAACATATAACAGATCTCAAGGCAGTCCTCCACAAAATATCTGGTCCCGCGTGCATTGACCACATCGGCCTTTCCTTCAAATGCGCCTGTGGCAATTACTTCAATGCCGGACGGCCTTAAGGGAAGCATTCTGTGCACCCATTTCTTTACGGTGGAAAGCTCTGGCCGAGCTGTCACAAAAAGGAGTGGATGTGCCTCCCCGATTTCAGAAAGTACTTCAACAGCACCATCAATCGGCTTGAGCTCTGACTCAAAGTCTCCTTCCAATATCCGATTTATGATGACCCTAATGATCTCGGGATCTATGTCCAGGCATTCTTCCAGAAAATACTCGGTGATGTCCTCGTATCGAATATGGTTGATACCATAATCCTGGCGTGCAATTTCCAGGAATAGCGCCATGGTGTTGGCAAATACCCCATCTATGTCAAAGCCTATGTTACTGGGGGTGATCATGTCGAACAATCCCTATGCAGCTCTCCGTGTCTTTTTCTTAAGCCGGCTTATACGTCGTCTCAATATCCTTGCCTTTCCCTTATCCTCGTTTTCGTAAGCGTCGGCTTTTTGGGTCTTGAGGGCCTGAATCCTCTTCTTCATCTGCCGCATTGAAACATCGGATTTCTCTGTCTTCACATCCACAATGCCACGCGCCTTCTTGATCGCAGTTAGCAGTTCAACCTTGTTCATGCCGTGCACTCCGGATATCTCTGGAATCTTTAAAGCCGTCTCCCGCAGCTCTTTGGCTGTCATACGATCCAGGGGCTTTTCTTTTTTCTCTTTTTTCTCCTTTTTTCCCATGTCCTGCTTCTTCCTTTCTGTATCTCTAATCTTTCTCCACTTTTACCTTATCAACCAGGGAAAGAAACGGCTTGAAAAGATCTATCGGAAACGGAAACACAGTTGTAGAATTGCTTTCAGCCGAGATCTCGCGAAGGGTCTGAAGATACCTGAGCTGCAAGGCCATAGGATGGTCCCGCATAATAGTCGATGCCTCGGCCAATCTTGTGGACGCCTGAAATTCTCCTTCTGCATTGATCACCTTGGCACGTCGCTCGCGCTCGGCCTCGGCCTGTTTGGCCATGGCCCTCTGCATCTCCTGCGGCAGATCAATATGCTTGACCGCCACCGTGGAGACCTTGATCCCCCATGGATCAGTATGGGTATCCAGGATCTCCTGGAGCTGGGCATTGATCTTCTCCCGTTCAGAAAGAAGCTCGTCCAACTCGGCCTGCCCGCACACACTCCGAAGCGTGGTCTGCGCAAGCTGGGATGTTGCATACATGTAGTTTTCTACCTCAATGATCGCCTTCACCGCCTCCATGACCCTGAAGTAGATAACCGCATTGACCTTAATAGAGACGTTGTCGCGTGTAATTACATCCTGTGGGTCAACATCCATGGCAATCAGACGCAGGCTTACTTTCACCATCTTATCAACAATGGGTATCAGAATGATCAGGCCAGGGCCTTTGGAGCCGATGATTCGCCCCAGGCGGAAGATGACCCCACGCTCATACTCATTAAGGATTCGTATGGCCGAAGCCAGAAAGAATAACAGCAGGATGATACCCGAAATTATCGTAATCATGCTCATAAAAACCTCCTCGCTGAAGACACGGTTTTCTTAATTCCGCTGCTGCTTCCGCGCCACCAGCAACAAATGGCGTGGTCCATAAAAAATCCTTCGACTTTAGTCAAGTAGTTAAATAGTCGAGTTGTCGAGTCGTAAGGTCCTTGAACTACTCGACTAATCAACCACTTGACCACTCGACCAATTATAAGCGAAGCGAAGTGAAGTTTATCTGGTAGTCCCAACGGGGATCGAACCCGTGTCTCTGGCGTGAGAGGCCAGTATCCTAGACCGCTAGACGATGGGACCGTTTAACGACTAACAAACTACAGAAAAAAACCTATCTTGTCAATCCCTTTTCAAGGGCCTTCTTGTTCTCTATGAGTCCCTGCACCGGCTTCATACCGAGGGCATCGTCTTTTTCGATCGCCTTAAGTACTGATCCCCCTCCTGTAAAGAAATAGTACAGGGCGTCATCCAATACCGCAAGATAGAGACCAGGGCAAAGGCTCTTAAACTCCTGGAGGGTGTCACCACCGCCGTAAAACTTCCAGGCAGTGCGGTTCTTGTCGATGGTTCGGTCAAGGGCCTCAGAGCCCTCAGTAAAATGGGGTGTATAACCCATGACCGCATTGACAAAGATAGTTCGGGCCGAACTAATCACACCGGCCACCTCCTTGTCCGAAAAGGACCTCTGATCAATGTCGAGGACATAACCATACGATTTGTTAGGTACGAGATCCTGGATCTCCATGGTTCTATGTTGTCCTTTAACCTTTTCGCCCAAAGTGTCCGCCTCCACAACGTAGGGAAGCTCCACGATCTTTTTCATCTCCCTGTCAAGGGAGACGAGCTTCTTGGCTGCAGCAATGTCTTCTTCTGAAACCCCGGCGATCCGAATGTTATACCTGGCACACAGGTAGGTATTGTAAATGACACCGCCCAGGATGAGATGATCTACCTTTTTGTAAATTTCATTGAGTGGACCTATCTTGGTATCATATTTCGCACCGGCCACCACTGCCACAAACGGACGTTCGGGATTTAGAACCTGGTCCAGGTGATGGATCTCTTCCTGCATAAGAAAACCCGCATATGATGGCAGGTAACTGGCGATGTCGTAAGCAGACGCATGGGGCTGCCATGAGCCAAAGGCGTCGTTCACAAAGACGTCTGCAAGACCGGCCAATTGACTAGAAAAAGACTCCCTGAGCTCCCCTGTCGCCTCTTCTCCCTCAAACCATCGGGTATTGGGCAGATAAATGCCACCGATTTTGTGCTGCCTGAGGTCCTTGATGGCCAGATTGACAGACGTATCAATCCCGATAATGCCGCGTTTTTTTTCGATCCGAAAAGTAGGCACATGGATCTTGGTGTGAAGCTTGCGTTCAAGATAAGCGGCGATCGGCTCTATGGAAGTGGAGGGATCACAGCTTATTTCCCCGGTCTTCTTGTCTCGCGGTCTTCCCACGTGGGTCATCAGTATGATCCGTCCGCCCCTCTCAACAATGTTATAAAGCGTGCCGATAGTGCGGTCGATGCGGTAAGGGTCCCGGATAATCCCTTTTTTCACCACATTGTGATCCACACGAACCAGCACGACCTTGTCAGCCACATCTGCATCCTGAATCAAAGGAAGTTGATTTTTACCTGGCTCTTTTTTTGTCTCTCGCCCTGTCATGAACATGTTCCTTAGGCGTTCACAGGTTCAGAGTTCAGGGTTACCTGTTTTTTTCTGTCTCCGCCCAAAAATGAGGTAAACGGGTCCTCCAACGTACGGAACAAGGACCACAAATAACCCCCAAAGGGCCTTCTTCTTCAAGGAACCAATATCCCGATAGGCCAGGTCAATGATTGCCCAGAAAGTAAAAATTATGGGGAGCAACAGTATAGCGATTAAGGTATGACTCATAACAAGCCCCTGCTGGTACGGATGTTATCTTGGGCGGAGCTTTGCCAGGCGCTCAGCGACTTTAAGGATTGTTTCTGCATAATATCGACTCTGATTGTAACAAAGAAGCGTGCGAAAGGCCTCATGGCGCTTTTGCCCCGGCCGCCATCCGTGCTGCTTGAGGTAGTTGGCGATGCTCTCAATCGCATCTTCATGGTCACACAGGTTGATGTGGCCGTCCCGGTTGCCGTCCTGAGCAAACCGCAGTATACTTGATGGCACAAATTGGGCAACGCCCAACGCACCAGCATAAGAGCCATAAAGCGAGAAGGGGTCAACCTTTTGGGCCTCTACGTATTCAATAAAGGCATTTAGTTCACCATATGCCCAGCCAGATTTTCGACGGGCCCATGTGTCAAACTCCCTCCTTGAACCCGGCGCATTATGTTTGACATAAGTGTGCCAGACCATATCCCGCCTATCCTTATAATCGAGGGCCGCCAGGGTCGACAGGGTGTTGAGTGCCAGGCGCTTGCCGATGAAAGTGCCCAGTCTTGACTCCACAAGAATGATGGCGGTAATAACCTCCGCGTTTACACCATAGGCGCTTTGTACCTCCCTTAATGACTTTTGGTATTGGTCAATATAGTCAATCGCCTTGTTTATGGAAGATTGGGTTAAGAATTGATCGTAGTTCAAGGCGGCTTCACGATGCGAGAAATAGGCCGCAAGCCCCCGTTGGTCAAAGGCTACCTCTGGCCTGGAATAGAGCGATCGTATGAAGGACCTGCCAAATCCATCCCGTATAAGGCGCTCTTGAAGGCCGGCATAGGGATCACGCCCCCTTGATCCTTCGCCATGGGCGCACTCAGTACAACCAAGCACCCAGGCGAAGCTCAAAACCCATATTAACAGGAACCGTGGAACGACTTCCCGATAATTAGGCCGGAATAATGAAGTAAAACTCATTTCCAAGATCGTTTGCTTTATGACCAACAAGCCCCCCGTGGACTTCAACCACATTCTTCACAAAATGAAGCCCATGACCCGTCCCTTCCACCGGCTCTCTCTGTGTGAGGCGAAAACCCTCATCAAAAATATGTGCTGCGTCTTCCTGATCAATGGGTATCCCTGAAGTAAAAACATCGAAGCGCACACCATGGTATCCCCCTCCAAAGAAGTCTTCGATGAGCGACATCCTGCAATCAATCTTCTTGATCTTCTTTCCTGAACTGTCTGTGGCTGATTCAGCATATTTGGCAGCATTTGAAAAAAGATTATCAACCACCTGAGCCATTAGCCCTTTGTCCACCTTGAGTCGTAGATCTTCAGATGCCTCATGCTCCTTGACGATATGGTTAATCGTAACACCTTTTTGGACAAACCAATCGCTGTATCGTTCCAGTTGGGGCCTTATGATGTCCTTCCACAGGTAACACGGGGCCTTTTTCAATATGTATTCGCCAAACAAGAAGTGGTCCGGACGAAACAAAGATTCCAGGAAAAGGCTGGTGTGTTTATAATGTTGCTCGATGTTCTCCTGATCACTGAACATGGCCCTGTTAGTCACGATCAGACTCTCCAGTACTTCAGTGATCTTGGCGTACAGGGTTGGGGTCTGAGTTTTGACTTCATCAAGGAGGCTTTCAAGATCACTCTCGATCCCCTTGTTTGTGTTCAAGTATTTTCTGATCCTCCTGAAGTAAAGCTTGTACCGGATGTTGGGCACAATCACATTATGTTCTATGTCTGCCACCAAATTGTTGATAAATTTAAGGTGCTGAATATTCTGTTCGACGAGAAATTTATTGTACAGATTGTAGCCTATACGGTTGATATACTTCCGGACAAAAAAAAGCTGAGCCTCCGTGAGGTGACGGGCCTGGGTCACCTCAAAGATCCCAATAACGTCTCGTAAACTGTAAAACAGGATGTGGCTGGCAGGGGTCTTCTTGCCGCGGATGGGCACCATATACGACTGGTCCTGTTGATATGGAGCCTCCGTGATTCTTATATAATCCGGCACCCTGTTCTCTGAATTGCTCCGGCCGGGGTGACTGTTTGCCGCCCATGTTATGGCCTCAGTCTTGGGATCGACCAGATATAGATTGCTCTGCAGTTCAAAAAAGACGCGAGGCACGGTAACGCTCACCATGTACAGATTTTTCAGACCATCATATTCTTGGGCAAGGTCAAAAAAGGTATTCAACGCAGCCATTTCAAGCTTTTCAAAACCATAGGCGGCATAATCTTCCTTTTTCTCCTCGACCCGTTTTAGAATGGCTGTAAATGCGTCCATAAACCCGAGCTATCCTTTGCCGATTCCTTTGTAAAGAAAACCGGCTTTTTCAGCCTTGGCTCGATCCAGAACATTTCGCCCGTCAACGATAATGGGGGTGCGCATAAGGGATTTTACCCTGTTTAGATTCAGCTTGAAGTACGGTTTGTGCTTGGTGCAAATCACGATACAGTCAGCTCTTTTCACCACATGATCCAAATCGTTGCTCAGTTCGGCTTCAGGAAAAGTGTGAACGTACGGATCATGGGCCACAACCTCGGCGCCGAATGTCTCAAGCTCTCTGACGAGATCATAGGCAGGGGTATTTCGGACATCGTCAGAGTCTTCAAGATAAGCCACGCCCAACAGAGCAACCTTGGCATCCCTGAGGGAAATCTTCCTGGATGACAGAGCGTCCTTAATCATCTCCGTGGCACGGATCGGCATAAAGTTATTTATCTTTCTGGCGACCTGAACAAATTCGGGATCGATGGGAAATCTGCCGTATTTTTTAACCCCATAATTCAGGAGCCACGTATCTTTCGGAAGACAGTGTCCACCCACGCCAATCCCTGGCATATGCATATGGCGTTCGGCCCGTGAGTTAATCAGCTCGCGCACCTCATACACATTAATGCCCAGACTTTCACACACCATTGCCATCTCGTTGGCAAAGGCTATGTTCACGTCTCGATAGGCATTCTCGATGGTCTTGGAAGCTTCGGCTGTTACGATATCCGTGGGCAAGATCTTAGCTTTGACAATCTTTTTGTACATTTCAACGGCCTTGTCGCGGCTTTTCTTGTTGACGCCTCCCACGATCCTGGGGAGGTTTATGATATAATCAAGAAGACGACCGGGCATGACCCGCTCATAGGAATAAGCCAGGTAGAAATCCCGGCCTGCTTTCAACCCGGATTTTCGCTCAAGTATTGGTTGCACAACGAACTGTGTGGTGCCAGGTGCCACGGTTGACTCGATTACCACCAGCGTTCCTTTGCTCATATAGGTCCCAACTTGCCTTGAAACCTCTTTGAGAGCAAGATACCTTGGCGTATGATCTGCGCCATCGGTGGGAGTCTGAACATCAATGAGTACAATGTTCATGTCCTCGATGACCGAAAAATCGTCGGTCACCCGTAAACTGCCCCTTTGCACCACCCGCCTGATCAGGTCATCCAGCCCGGGTTCATTCCCTTCAAAGGGAGACCGGCCTGCATTTAAAGTGTCTATTTTCCATCCGGACCGCTGAGATCGTCTCTGGATACCCGTGACATCCACCCCTTCCTGGTCTGCCAGAAGGGCAGCTACCGGTATGCCCACATAACCCATACCGATGACAGAAATCATTGTCAAATCAGCTCGTTTCATATACACCTCCGCACCGCTTCGTGTTTGTCTTTTTTCAATATACACTACGTTGTTTGGTACAAATTGTCAAACAAAACCTTCTTCTTAGCAGATTCTCCAAACCGAGTGCTCCCTAAACATCAGCCGGCCTGCGGGCGTGTGCAAAAATATCGTTTTTTTGTGTCCAGGTTCATGCTATCTTACAATAAATGAAGGCAACCAAAACAATATTTGTATGTCAGGGTTGTGGCTATCAATCACTCAAATGGCTTGGTAAATGCCCTGAGTGTGGCGAATGGGCTAGCCTGGTGGAAGAAAGGCAGAGCCCCACGCCTTCACCCGGCCGTTCGACTCCCGCCTTCCGATCTCGACCTGTTCCAATCGACGCGGTGGAAATGAATCAGCAAAGCCGCATTATGACCGGCATACATGAATTTGATAGGGTACTGGGCGGCGGATTAGTTCCCGGGTCACTTATTTTAGTAGGAGGAGATCCGGGCATTGGCAAATCCACACTGATGCTCCAGATTTTGCACCGGCTTGCGGATAGCAAGCACAAGGTACTCTATATCTCCGGCGAGGAATCCCTTGAGCAAATCAAGCTTCGAAGTGACCGCCTGGGCACTGGTTCAAAAAACCTATGGGTGGTATCAGAGGTCGCCCTCGAATCGATCAGGGCCATGGCCGATGAAATGGTTCCGAATGCAATGGTTGTGGACTCGATTCAAACCGTGTTCACCCCAGAATTGACTTCTGCACCTGGAAGCGTCAGCCAGGTGCGGGAGGCGACGATGCACCTCATGCGCTTGGCAAAGCGGACCGGCATTCCGATTTTCTTAGTGGGACACGTTACCAAAGACGGTGCCATTGCAGGTCCCAGGCTACTGGAACACATGGTGGACACAGTGCTCTATTTTGAGGGTGAGCAGAATAATATCTTTCGCATACTTCGTGCAGTCAAGAATCGCTTTGGTTCCACCAACGAAATAGGCGTGTTTGAGATGAAGGATGACGGACTTTCTGAAGTTGTGAATCCCTCTGCAATATTCGTGTCTCAGCGTCCATCTCTTGTCCCCGGTTCTGTGGTAACAGCCAGCATGGAAGGCTCCAGGCCCATATTGCTTGAGCTCCAGGCCCTTGTTGGCCGGGCCAGTTTTGGCACCCCCCGACGAACAGTCCTGGGTGTGGACTACAACAGGGTTTCTCTGCTTGTCGCTGTCATGGAAAAGAAACTTGGTCTGCAGTTGATGAATCAAGACATCTTTGTCAATGTTACTGGTGGCGTAAAGGTGGATGAACCTGCTGTAGATCTTGGGATTGTCTCGGCTATTACTTCGAGTTTATTTGATAAACCTGTCAAGGAATCTACTCTGGTCTTTGGGGAGATTGGGCTGACTGGAGAAATTCGCGGAATTAGTCAAGCCGATCCCAGGGTGCACGAGGCACGAAAGATGGGTTTTAGGCGGTGCCTCCTTCCCGGAAACAATCTGAAGCACCTTAAAGGACTGACCGATATCGACATGGTCGGAGTGCAGAAAATCTCAGACCTAATTGATTTGTTGTTTTGACTTGAAAAAGCTAAATTTCCTGCTATATATCCCCGGGTGAAACCTGATCCATGGCATGACTACTATGCAAGACGTGCTCGTGAGGAAGGATACCCGGCGCGATCCGTTTACAAGCTTGAGGAGATTCAAAAGAGGTTTGGCGTCCTGAAACCAGGAACCAGGGTGCTTGATTTAGGCTGTTGCCCCGGCTCCTGGCTGCTATTTACTTCAAAGGCTGTGGGAGATAGAGGTCTCGTTGTCGGAGTGGACATAATCCCGCTTACTCTTCAGCTCCCATCCAATGTCCGCTTCGTACAGCATGATGTTCTTGCCTGGGACGAGTCGTTCCTGCAGGTCGTTGGGACAAATTTTCAAACGGTTCTGAGTGATATGGCCCCATCTACCACGGGGAGCAAGTTTGTGGATGCACACAGGTCACTACAACTGAGTGAATCGGCCTTAGCCATTTCGGCCCGTGTGCTGAGGCCGGGAGGGGCCTTTGTCTGCAAGATCTTTCACGGCTCCGACTTCAAAGTCTTTTCAGACAGGGTCAGGAGATCCTTTGACCGGGTTGCCCACTTCAAGCCAAAATCGAGCAGAAAAGCAAGCAAGGAAATCTATATTGTTGGGTTGGGAAAAACTTAGGGGCTCAGCCCCAAAATTCGCAATCCGCATTCCAAAATCCAAAATGTTACTGGGGGCACTATGTCCGGGCATTCAAAGTGGAGTTCGATTAAGCACAAGAAGGGTATAACAGACACCAGGCGGGGCAAACTCTTTACGAAGCTGATCAAAGAGGTCACCGTGACTGCACGCTTGGGGGGAGGCGACCCGGATGCCAACCCGCGTCTGCGCGCAGCCATTGCCGCGGCCAAGGTAGAGAATATGCCCAAGGACAATATTGAAAGGGCCATAAGGAAGGGGACTGGAGAACTGGAAGGAGCTACCTACGAGGAGGCCTATTATGAAGGCTACGGTCCTGGTGGAGCGGCGGTTTTGGTGGAATCTTTGACCGATAACAAAAAGCGTACGGTGGCTGATATCCGTTACATCTTTAGCAAAGCTGGGGGCAGCCTGGGTGAGGCCGGCTGTGTGGCCTGGATGTTTGAAAAAAAGGGCCTCTTTGTATTTGAAAAGGATGAGACAGATGAAGAGGCGCTCATGGAGGCGGTCCTGGATGCCGGGGCAGATGATATCCGGGATGAAGAAAGCACCTTGGAGGTGGTCACCTCCCCAGAGGATTTTGAAGTGGTGAAAAAGGCGCTGGATGGAAGGAACATGCGCTATGTGGTTGGCGAGATCACCATGATACCTAAGAGTACCGTCAAACTGGAAGACAAGCAGGCCGAACAGATGCTTCGGCTCATGGATAGCTTAGAAGACTCAGACGATGTCCAGAAGGCCTATTCCAATTTCGATATTGCTGACAAGACACTTGAGCAAATGGGCAGGACATAGAGTTCATCATCGGTTTTTTGGTTTTTTTAAAAAGTGCTTGCAAATCGATTTATTTTTATATTTATATAAACGGTCGATAAATGATGCCATAGGAGCAAGTGCCAAAGCGAGGTTGATTTGCTAGTACTTGATGAACTGCGGTACTCTGAGGACCATATCTGGGTCCGATATGAAGAGAATCATACAGTCACCCTCGGCATCACCGATTTTGCCCAGTTGCAATTTGGCCCTCTCAATTACGTGGAACTCCCTAATGAGGGTGATGAGATCGTCACCTGTGAGCCATTTGGAAGTGTGGAGTGCGGCAGGCTCTTCAACGATCTCTACGCGCCGGTATGTGGCTCGGTTGTTTCGGTCAACCAGGAGGTTATTGACAATCCCACATTGGTCAACTTCTCGCCTTATAAGCAAGGCTGGATCATCCGGGCCAAGCTCTATGGTATACAGGATGTAGATCTGCTCATGTCCTCGGATGATTATGAAGAATACATACTAACCAACCACCTGCCGACATAACCCCAAAAAAGCTCAAGGCTCAAAGCTTCAACATACGTTCCACCGCGCGGGCCGCGTTTATGCGCACATTTTCGCTTACTTTCACCTCATAGGTCATGGTCGTTATAGCCCTCAGCACATCGTCAAGCGTGGTCCGCTTCATGTCTTCACATACCATGAATTGAGAGACTCTGTAGAACGACTTGTTCGGATTTGCCTTTTGGAGCGGATAGATCAATCCTTCCTCGGTGCCCACGATGAAGGACTCATTATCAGAGGATTTGGCAAAATCGAGCATCCCAGACGTACTTAATGCCGCATCGGCCAAAGCCAACACCTCGGGCCGGCATTCCGGGTGGGCCATGAATAGAGCATCAGGATGGGCGGCCCTCACATTCAGCACCTCTTGGGCACTTAACTGGTCATGGATCGGGCAATACCCATCCCAGCAGTGAATCCTTTTCGTGCTTTTGGAAGCTGCATATTGACAAAGGTTCCGGTCCGGGGTCATGAAGATTTCCTCTTCTGCCAGGCTATTCACCACAGCCACTGCATTGGCTGAAGTGCAGCATATGGTAGAATGCGCCTTGACCGAGGCAGAAGAATTGACATATGTAACCACTGGCATTTCACCCAATTCGGCCAGCCTGGCCGTGAGCATTTCACGGGTAATCATGTCAGCCATAGGACATCCCGCGTCCAGACGAGGTATGAGCACTGTTTTGTCTGGTGATACGACGGAAGCGGTCTCGGCCATAAAGCGCACCCCGGAAAAGACAATCACGTCCGCCTCGGTCCTGGCTGCTTTGATGCTTAGTTCAAGAGAATCCCCGGTCAGGTCGGCAACGTCCTGAATCTCTGGCCGCTGATAGTTGTGGGCAAGTAAGATAGCATTGCGCTCCTTTAGAAGTGCTCTGATCTGCTGCGGAAGGGATTTGTCATTTGTCATTCGTTATTCGTTATTCGTTATTCGTTATTTGTTATTTGTTATTCGTTGCTCGCCTCGCTCCGCATAGAGCATAGAGCATGGAGCAAAAAAACGCCATGCCCTCTGCCCATTGCTCCCTGCTCCCTGCTTACTTATTCGCCCTGAAGCCGAAGCACTTCTGCGCCGTTGGGGATCTCAAATACAAATAAGGAAGAGCTTAACCCCTGCTCAAATTTGTAGCGGTCAAAGCGGATGGTCGTTCTGTCTCCAAAGGCATTGCAGGTAACCGTCTGTACGATGTCAAAAGTCTCTCTTGAGATGGATAAATAAAGTTCGGTCAGGCTGGGCCGTTCTGTCCTGGGAACAAGCCTCAAGACATAATGGTCTTTTTCCTGAAGCTCCTTGGGCGCAAGTTCCAGGATGAATTCCCTGGAAAGTTCCCCGGGTTTGGTAAAGAAGTCTGCACCGTTTTTGCTGCCAAAATAGTCGACAGCCCGACCTAACATAACCTGGTTTTCCTCTGGCCTGTATATCCAGACGGTATCTCCATCCGTAATAATGAGATATTTCTCAGGGGTTTTATAGTGCCAACGCATCATGCCAGGACGCCCAAAATAGATGCGACCCTTCGCTGTGTCAACCATGCCCATCGCCTTCAAATGCGACTCCTGGACGAAATCGGCCTCAAAATCGCCTGCTGCATATCGGTGTTGGACCCGGTCCAGGACGTCGGCCGCTCCCAGACCCCAGCAGGTGTTAGGCAAGGCACCGGACAGAAGAATACAAATGAGGAGACATCGAATCATGATCTGTAATCGTTCACGGAGTATTGGAGTGATGGAGTAATGGAGTAATGAAATAGGCAAAAGAATAGGAACCGGCACTATCAAATAGATTTTAGATTGACGATTGACGATTCAAAATCCAAAATGGCAAACTTGCAATACTCCAATACTCCAGTACTCCGTTCCACTTATCAATCGCCATATCCTTTGGCCAGCACTTCTCGAGGCTTGCTTCCGTCAGAGGGCCCCACCACGCCATCGCGTTCCATTATTTCGATCATTCGGGCCGCCCTATTATACCCTACTCTTAGACGGCGCTGAATCATCGAGATGGAAGCCTGTCCGGTCTCGGTAACCAGAGCAACAGCCTCATCGTATTTTTCGTCGTATTCCTCCTCACTCTCGTTATCCGTGTCCTCAGACCTGGACTGCAAGATTTCTTCCTTATACACTGGTTTTTGCTGGTTTTTCAAAAACTCTGTGATTCCACGAATCTCGATCTCCGAGATATAGGCCCCGTGAATACGCTGCAGTTTGGCAGTACCCGGAGGAAGGAAAAGCATATCACCGTTTCCCAGGAGGCTCTCGGCACCGTTGGCATCCAGGATAGTCCGGGAGTCTGTTCGCGAAGAAACCTGAAAAGAAACCCTGGTGGGAAAATTGGCTTTGATGGTACCGGTCAAGACATCCACCGAAGGCCTTTGCGTGGCGATTAACAGGTGGATACCTGCCGCACGGGCCATCTGGGCCAGACGCGTCAGGGCTAACTCCACATCCCTGGAGGCCACGAGCATGAGGTCGGCCAGTTCGTCAATTATAATCACGATAAATGGAAGCCCTTCAGGCATATTTTCAGTCTCAGCCGTTGGTCTATCACCTGATCCGTTGGTCTGTTTGAGTGCGTCCATCTCTTTGGCCAACTTTTTATGGTACTGGTATATGTTACGCACCCTCTTTTCTGCCATAAGGGTGTAACGACGTTCCATTTCATGAACTGCCCACTGCAGGACCTGGGTTGCCTTCCTGGCATCCACAACCACTGGTGAAATCATGTGAGGGATACCTTCGTAGGCAGACAGTTCAATGCGCTTTGGGTCGATTAGCAAGAGCTTTACCTCATCAGGGGACGCCTTGAAGAGGATACTGCAAATCATGGCGTTTAAGGCCACACTCTTCCCAGATCCCGTGGCCCCTGCAATCAAAAGGTGAGGCATTTTTGCCAAATCGGTTATGACCGGGTTTCCCAGGATGTCCTTGCCCATGCCCAGAGTTAGCCTGGAACTCGAATCTTGAAAGGCCACTGAGGCAATGATCTCTTTAAATCTCACGGCTTCCGTGTTTGCATTTGCCACCTCTATCCCGATGACCGATTTGCCTGGAATGGGCGCAACAATGCGAATGCTGGTGGCCCGAAGGGCCATGGCCAGATCATCCACCAAGCTCGCCACTTTGTGGATCTTAACACCCGGTGCAGGCTCATATTCGTACATAGTAACCACCGGTCCCGGGGACACAGCTACCACTTTGCCTGTTACATCAAAGTCGCTCAGCTTTTTTTCCAGGAGCTTCGACTGCATCTGGAGGCTTTCGTGATCAATTGACCTGGAATCAAGTTCAGAGTCCTCCAGCAGCTTTATGGGGGGCAGCCTGACCCCCTGACCCGCAGGCATGAATTCGAAAACCTCCTGTCTGCCAGGCGGGGCCTCCTTGACTTGTTTTCCTGGCGGGGCTACGATTTTTACAGGGCTTTTTTTTCTGGATAAAGGTTTATAACTTGCCGTAGCGCGTTTTTTGGCCTTACTGCGGCGCTCCCTCCAGATAATCCAGGCAGTAGTTGCCCGGCCGTACACGCCGGCACAAACCCTCATAAGGGATTTCAACAGGGCAATAAGCGACACCCGGGTAGTCATGATCAAAGCAATGGTCCAGATAGTGAGAAGAAAAAGAACTCCCCCGGTCCTGTTGGAATACTTCACGACGATCTCAGCCAGATAGATACCTACAATCCCGCCACTCACGCTCAAAAACCGTTTTCCAAAGAACTGATATGGGCCTTGACGCATGGACACGAGCCCCCCAGTCGTAACCGCTAAAAGCAGACCACCAACAACGGCAAGTACGATTAACTTCTTGGCACACCCCTTGAATGTGTACAAACTGATAATGAGCAAGAGAACAGGTATCCAGAAGGCACCCAGCCCAAAGAGGTAGATGAGAAAACCAGCCACCTGGGCCCCCACTGGTCCGAACAGGTTTTGAACCTTGCCCGAAACCGCAGCACGGTTAATGCACGGATCCGCGGGGTAGTAAGAAAGGAGGCTCACACCCGTGAATATAAGAACAAACACGAGCACAACGCCCAAGATTTCCTTGCGCATCTTTTATTTATACCTAAAGTGATCGGTTCAAGATTCAAGGTTCACGGTTTTAACCCCTGGCCCAGACCCTGGCCCAGACCGACATTTATCAGCTTGTAGCCGATAGTAAGCATGTCGCGCCAGGGCGGGCCTGGTTGGGGAGCGGTGATAGCCTGTCCTGAGTGTGTCGCGCCAGGGCGGGCAGGGCGGGCTCTGAACGTTGAACCGCTGAACCTCTGAACCTCATTTCGGTTTAGCCGGTTTAGCCCCGGCGCAGGCGGGGTTTGCCTTGCGCCTTACGCCTTGCGCCTTGAGCTATCTTCTCCAAGTCTCTTTTCATTGTAGACCTAACCGATTCCATCAGAACTTCCTTGGTCTTGTTATTGTAAGGAGTCGTCTCAATGGGCGGGTTGATACTGAGCACAATTTGACCGGGTCTTATGCGAAGCGTCCCTTTCGGCATGACATGGTGACTCCCCAAAATCACAACAGGTACAATGGGTCGTCCCGAGCTAATAGCCAAATAAAAACCGCCACCTTTAAATGCCTTGATCTGACCATCCGAGCTCCGGGTACCCTCGGGAAAAACCACTACCGAAACCCCCCGGGCGATCTTTTGAGCACCCTCCTGAAGGCTCTTGTATGCTGACTTTCTATTTGACCGGTCAATGCTAATATAGCCAGCGCGCGTCATTGAATACCCAAAAACAGGAATTTGAAAAAGTTCCATCTTGGCCAGCCATCGAAATTGAACCGGCAGATAGCCCAGGAGGGCCAGGATATCGAACATGCTCTGGTGATTGGCCATATAAACGTATGTGGTGCCGGGTTTGATATGTTCCAACCCTTGAACCGATACCTTGACACGGCTTACAAAGACAATGCACCTTGCCCAAAATCTTCCCACTAAGTGTGCTAAGTTGCCACCCTTTCCCCAAAATGGTACTATAATGGCAGCCAGGGCACAAAACAAGGTGATCAAAATGAGCCAGGCTGAGAGCAGGGCTGTTCGTATCATATCTTTCAGCTCAGGATCTTCAGCATCTCAAATATTGAATCTGCAAACCCAATAATGTAGTCTCTTTGTGTCTCATTGGCATAATGGATACAGTCACAGCGAACCCGCTTTCGTGTACGCACTAACAATTCAAATGAGATGACCTTGGGCTCGAGTTGAACAGCAAAATAGAACGGCTGGCAGTCGACATGGGCCGCCTGAACCTGATCCAGTAAATCACGATCCAGAGGAACCCAATAAACACCTTCCACAGAGGAAGAACCAAAACGCTCATCCAAATAGGCCTTGATCTGTTCATAATCGTTTGGCCGAAGCTCATCAATGCGATACTGTTTCATAAATCACCCAAAATTCCTAAATCCCTAAATTTGCAATCCGTAAATACTGTATATAGCCCTTGAATGGACAATTCCTAAATCCCTAAATTCGCAATTCCTAAATTATGAATTTTGAATTTTAAGAAAATTATATTATAATCTTGGTGTCTTAGTGCCTTTGTGGCTGAGCTATTACGATTTAAGGAGTTTTGTGGTGGAAAAAGAGCAGAGAAACTGGAA
>JAGMBW010000044.1 GCA_023129535.1 Desulfobacterales bacterium | reverse complement strand
AAGCTGCGGGGAATCTTCGACCGTAAGGAAGTTTGCTATTTTCAGATTCGCTCGCTAACCCCGCAGCCCGCGAAGCACTGCCGTCAGGCAGAACCTGCGGGGAATGCGCTCGTTTTTGCGGTTCAACCTGTGGGGTTGGATAGTCTGGCGTTGGTCATACTTTTGGACATCATCAGGATATACTGGTTATAATGCTCTGCGTTGTAACCCTGGCCCAGACCTGGACTATGGCCTTAGGAAACTGATTGAAGCGGGTCGCGCCAGGGCAGGCCAAATGGCTGGGCGCTCTGCGCCTGCCTCTCGGCAGACAGGTCCAATCAGTGTTGCTATTTTCTGGGCGCAGAGCGCCCATCGGGTACGTTCCCACGCAAAGCGTGGGAACGAGAAAAATTAATTGTGTGTCAAGAAAAAAATGCCGGGCGAACCCGTTGTGGCGATGTCCACCTGGTGACGAAATCTGTGGTCTCCGGGCATGTGACGACTATTTTGTTTGACATCTTACGCTATTTCCAACATATTAAAACCTAAAGTGATCGGTTCAAGGTTCACGGTTCACGGCTCAACCTAGGTTCAAAGAGGTCTATCATTTCAGCACCTTGTAAGAATTCCGAGACATCGCACAGTACCATCGAGATTGAGGTGAAGTTTCATCTGCCCGAGATCAAGCCCTTGCGAGACCGCATACTCGTCATGAGCGCCACCCACTGTGGCCGGGTCTTTGAAACCAACGTCAGGTTTGAAGATGCATCGAACAGTCTAAAAAAACGAGGCATTCTCTTGAGGCTCCGAAAAGATGATCGAATCCGGCTGACCTTCAAGTCTCGTCTCCCGCACCCCGAAACACAATTTAAAGTACACCGAGAGCTGGAGGTAGAAGTGGGTAATTTTGATATCTGCCACGCTATTATAGAGGGTCTGGGGTTTCACCCAGAGCAGGCCTATGAGAAATGGCGCGAGACGTTTCTTCTTGATGACACAAAGCTACTTATCGACACAATGCCATATGGTGTGTTTCTGGAAATTGAGGGAGAAAAATCTCGTATCCGTAGCTTGGCGGACCGCCTCGGCCTGAGGTGGGAAGAAAGGATTTTATTGAATTACCTGGAGATCTTTGAAATGATTCAGCGCGAAGAGGATCTACCTTTCAGGGATATAACGTTTGAAAACTTTAGGGCAAAGCGTTTGGACATAACAAAATATCTCTCTTTACTTTATACCAAATAGTTTGTTGGGTTTGTTGTGTCTGTTGAGTCTATCGTGTTTGTTGTGTCTGTCGTGTTTGTTGATTATAGCCCAATAGACTCAATAAACCCAATAGACCCAATAAACCCAATAGACCCAATAAACACTATAGACCCAATAGACACTATAACAATGAGAGCAGTCTCAGTGCTGTCCTTGAATCTGCGCTTTGCCCTTGCTGACGACGGACCCAATCGATGGGACTATCGCAAGGAAAGCGTGGTGAAACTTTTTGTCGAACAAGGTCCTGATTTCATTGCCACTCAGGAAGCCAATGATTTCCAAATCGATTTCCTGGCCCAGAACCTGTCTGAATACGACTATATAGGTAGACGGCACCCTGCTCCCAAATTCTGGCAGGACAATGTCCTTTTTTATCGAAAAACCATCGTTTGCAAAGATGATGTCCACTTCTTCTTGAGTGCAACACCCCATATACCGAGCCGCTCTTTTGGTAGCGCCTACCCCAGACAGGCCACCCTCGGGCTTTTCGATCTCAACAGCCAACCCTTGATCTGTATTGACACCCACTTTGATTTTGAGACGCCCGCCCAGATGGGGGCCGCCCGGGTCATCAAAGAGCAACTGTTGTCATATGATGATGAGATTCCGACCATCCTGATGGGCGATTTCAACGCCGCACCCGAAAGCCTTTGCTATCAATGGCTTACGGGAAAAGAGGTCGATGGGAAAAATGGCCTCGATTTCAATGAGACCTTTAAAATACCTTATCCCCGTACATTCCATCGATTCACCGGGAAGCCGACTGGCGATTACATTGACTGGATCCTGTACAGGGGCCCTCTCCGGCTGAGAGCGTGTGAGGTCCTGCAAGGGCCGGTAGACGGGATCTACCCTTCAGACCACTTTCCTGTAACAGCCGTCTTCGAGTTAACACCCACACACTCCCCTCCCCCTTAAACGGCATGGGCGCTAACTTAACCACAAATATGGGCTTATTGTGGAGTTTGGATAGCTGTATTGGATTTCATTATGTGTAAAACATCGAATATCGAACAAGGAATTATGAATTTCGATATTTAATATTCAATCTTCAATCTTCAATATTCAATATGTTTCTAAGAGGAGCGACACTATGCTTACGGACATACAATTGGACAAGTATGCTGATGTTCTGCTCTGGGGTCTGAGGACTTCAAGGACAGGCAAATACAGAAAAAACGATATTGTTTTGATTCGATACGATCCGGCCGCTGTTAGGCTGGCCGAGTTTATTCAGGTGAAGATTCTTGATATGAGAATGCACCCGGTCCTGCGCATGGGTTTGACATCCAGCATGGAGCGCCATTTTTACGAAAAAGCGAATAACAACCAGCTTGTCTTCCACGCGCCTGGTGAAAAAGAACTCTTTGAAAACCTGAACGGAAGTCTCTATTTGCACGCACCGGAATCTCTGACCCATCTCAGCAACATCGATCCAGGAAAGATTGCAAAGTCAGCGGTTTCCAGAAAACCGCTTCGCGACATCCTGGACAAACGAGAGGAACTGGGGGCATTTGGTTGGACCCTTTGTATGTTGCCAACCCCGGAGCTGGCAAAACAGGCCGGGCTCACCATGAGACAGTATACAAATCAGATTATTAAAGCTTGCTACCTTGACAGAGATAATCCGGTTGAAGGTTGGAAGACAATGTACAAAGGGGCCATGGCCGTCAAGAAATGGATGAACAGCATGGAGGTAAAATATTATCATATCGAGTCCGAAAAGATCGATCTTAGAATCACCCCGGGAAGGCAGAGGAAGTGGATCGGAATCTCCGGCCACAACATCCCCAGTTTTGAAATTTTTCTTTCTCCGGACTGGAGAGGAACCGAAGGCGTCTATTTTGCCAACTTAGCCTCTTTCCGAAGCGGAAACTATGTGGAAGGTGTCAGATTGGAATTCAAGAAAGGCAAGGCCGTGAAGGCCGAGGCAAAGAAAGGGGAAGATTTCGTTATCAAACAGATGTCTATGGACAAAGGGGCCAGGAGGGTCGGGGAGTTTTCATTGACTGACAAAAGATTCTCTATGATCGACAAATTCATGGCCAATACTCTTTTTGACGAAAATCATGGCGGACGTCATGGAAACTGCCATATCGCTTTGGGGGCATCCTATTCCGACACTTACGACGGGAATCCCGCTGAACTGACAAAAGAAATGAAGAAAGCGCTGGGGTTCAACGATTCAGCGCTGCACTGGGACCTGGTGAACACCGAGAGAAAAACGGTAACCGCCCATCTGACTTCCGGAGAAAAGGTGATAGTCTATGACAATGGGATATTCAAGTATTGACCGAAAAATGATGCAAAGAATGATATGGGCAGTTTGTTGCTTTCTTTTCACGGGCTGCGCGAGCCATAAGCTTAACTGGCAATCACCTTATAGACAACTCAGTTCCCTTCGGGAAGGCGATATCGTCCATCTTGCAACCGGGGTTAAGATAACCAGAAAGCAATTGATAGATATGCTAAGTGGAGCAAGAATCATTTACGTGGGCGAAACCCACGATAATATTCATAGTCATATGGTACAGCTAAAAATTTTAGAGGCCCTTACAGAACGCTATCCCCAGAAAATAGCTGTGGGCATGGAAATGCTAAAAAGGTCTTCACAGGAGTCCGCCGATCAGTGGATATCCGGCAAACTGGACGAAAAAGGTTTCGTCAAAGTATGGCTGAACGACTGGAGTAATGACTTTGAATATTATAGATCGATCCTCCATTACATGAAAGATCACAAAATACCTGTCGTGGCTCTTCGCGCCCCTGACGACTGGCTAAAAAAAATAAAGGAGACTGAACCCGCTGATGAGCTGAAAGAGAATGATATAAGGCTTCCACAAATGGACTTTGAAGATCCCTACCACCGGGCTCACATCAGGGCCATCTTTGACAAACATCCAAAGGGTGAGCAAAGTTTTGAGGCTTTTTATCGGGTTCAGGTGTTATGGGACGAATCCATGGCCCAGAGTATAGCAGAATATCTTCAAACCGAACAAGGCCAACATAGGCAACTGTTGATCTTCGCCGGCGGTCATCATGTTCAATATGGTTTTGGTATTCCCCGTCGGGTCTTCCGGCGTCTTCCTTTACAGTATGCCATTGTTTTGCCCCTGGCCCTTCGTGTGCCCCCTGAAAAAAGGGACAAATTAATGGATGTCACCCTGCCTGAAATTCCCCTGCAACCGGGAAATTTTGCCTGGATTGTCTCCTATGAGGATCTCAGTGACCAGAAGGTATATTTGGGTATCATGATTCAAGATACTGACGCCGGGGTGAAGATATTGGGAATAATGAAGAATTCAGCGGCAGAAAAAGCGGGATTGCAGAAAAACGATATAATAACTGCCCTGGACGGAGAACCCATTGAAACAAAATTTGATTTCACCTACTTAATCGGGCTAAAAAACCCAGGCGATAAAGGGGTCATAGAAGTGTTGCGAGATGAAGAGTCCTTGCGCTTTGAGTCCACCTTTCAGGGTAGAGCATTTCTGAACCATTGAACCCTGAACCCTGAACCCATGAACAGTTACCAAATTCGTTCCTTTAGAAAATATCGAATTTGCCTCTTTCTTGTTTTTTTCTTGGCGGGTTGCAATCGATCCCCATCCGCCCTACCCTTTGATCCCCATATCGAGGGCTTAACGATAGTCAAATTGATCACGGGCGACGATGCTATCAAGGCCATCAACCAACTTCATGGCATGCACGTCGATGTGGTTCGGGGCTTTATAGTCCATTATAGAGGTACTCAGGACAAAGCGACCGTATGGGTATCCGAAGCCTCCTCTCAAGAGCTTGCCAAAAAACAGATTGCGGTTATGATGCACAAAATGAGAGACAACACAAGGTCACCCTTCAGTCATTATCGCGCTCTGGAGATAAAGGGTGTCAGGGTTATTGCATTTGACGGTATGGGGCAGGTTCATTACGTCTTCAGAGACAACAGATGGGCTTACTGGATTAGCGCGGATGCAAAGCGTATAGACAAAATTTTCGAGCATATAGCAAAATAAAGAACCGTTATGGTCAAGCAGATAATCTGAAATACGGAGAATCGGTATGTATGCCAAAACAATCCAGGTTCGAAAACGCGGCACCATCACACTCCCGGTAACAATACGGGAGAAATATCATCTGGAGGAAGGTGACCCAATTACGCTGGTAGACCTGGGAGAAGGTGTTTTTCTCAGTCCGAAACGTTCCTTGCTACCAAAGCTTGCGCAAGAGATTGAGCGTTTGAGGGAAAAACATGGCGTTTCAACGGAAGAACTGATTGCGGGTGTGGCAGAGCAGCGTGCAAAATATGGGACGGACGTGGAATAGAAGTGAAGGAGATCTCTTTTCCAGTACCTGTATTTTTTGACTCAGATGTCATGATTGCCGGCAGTGCTTCTGCCACTGGCGCCTCATTTGCCCTTTTACAGTTAGCTGAATTTGGTCTCATTAAAGGACATGTTTCCGTCCAGGTGTTGGATGAGTGCCGAAGAAACCTTGCCAAGAAATTGCCCAGGGCTATCGCCCCTTTTGAGAAAATCGTTGAAAAATGTGTAACGGTGAGGACAACCTTGCCCAACAAAGATTTGCTATCTCTTGCCTCAAACCAGGCCGACAAAAAAGATGTTCCCATATTGGCATCTGCATTGGAGACAAAAACCTGTTTTCTGGTTACTTTTAATGTGAAGGATTATTGGCCTCCCAACAATATAGGATTAGAGGTGTTGACCCCCGGGGAGTTGTTGTCTCGTATCCGATTGGCTTTCAACAAGCAAGCTGACCGTTAACTAGGAGAACCTCCTGAATTACAGTTTTCCTGTCATTGCGAGGGAGGTACGACCGAAGCAATCTCCCTGAAACAAGGGGATTGCTTCGTCGTTCGTTCCTCACTCCTCGCAATGACGGTCGCAACCATGGGTTTTCGTTCAGGCACTATTTAACAATCAGAAATCAGAAATGATTTTAGTTTATAATTACGAAAAGGACGCACAATT
>JAGMBW010000043.1 GCA_023129535.1 Desulfobacterales bacterium | reverse complement strand
TCCATTGGCCATTGTGACACCCTCCCTTCAAAGAAATTCTCATAGTTCCAAACTTCAGGTTGCCACTCTTGACAAATGGATCTTCCCTCAGAACGAAACCGGGCCGCCAATAAAGACGGCCCTTTATTGATTGTTTTGATAATAACCTACTCCTCAGAAGAAATCAAATAAATCTTGAAGATGTGGAAATAAATGGTTGCATCTTTAGCCATAATTTTAGTGGCTATGCAACGGCCATTTATGCTACCTCAAACCTAATGTCTGGCAAGGGATCTATCACCCTAATTGACAATGTTTTTGTGAATAATTCAGCAAGTAAGTATTTTTCTAACGCATCAATTGGTGCCATCTATATTAATCGTATAAATTTTGTCGTTATGAACAAGAATATTATTCGCGGAAATTACTCTGAAACATGCGTTGGCGGAGCCAAGATTACTGATGTAGACTCAATTATAATATTCAATAATTTAATTGCTAAGGACAATTTCAAAGCTTGACTAAGTTTCCGCTAGAGGGTATCATTAAACATTTGAGAGACTATTACCACACCTTTCACATCCCCGTTATGGGCATCGGACACTCTGTTGATACCCCTATCCGTGTAGCTCCATTAGGCATTGCATCCGTTATTTCACTCGTAGACGATATTTTACTCGAGAAAATCCGCAAATATTACAATGAAAAGTACGGCTTGCCCTATGTCAAGCTACCAAGGAAGGAAGAGGACGGCAGAGCAAAAAGAATCACCGCTTATCTTGAGACCGTCAGGGAGATTGTTCGGATTAAGATGGAGGATGTAAGAGAAGAGCCTTTCTTCGAGGTCAACAACAAACGTAAATACTTTGACCTGCTTTCCGAAGAAACTCCTCTGAAAAGGGGATACAACAAGCTTCTCAAGATGAAGGCCGGGCCTGAGAGAAACGCGCTGGCAAAGGATTTGACACGTAAAATGCAACTCGGCTCTATTGACGTCAATATCATGGTGAAACTGGACGCCATTAGTCCTGACAACAATGGCAACTCCCTTAGTGATGAATTCAGCGATGCCAAATCGGCCCTTCGGGGGTATGCCAGGAGCGGTCTTCGCTCCGGTATCGTATTTTCGGCCGGAATCAACCAAAGCCTATTCACGTATATGACCAGGTTTCAGGACTTTTACAGGGACGAAGCCGGCGAAATCAAGAAGAAGATCATTCTCAAGGTGAGTGATTTCCGCTCAGCCCTGATCCAGGGCAGGTTCTTAGCCAGAAAAGGACTGGAGGTTTACGAATTCCGCATCGAATCGGGGCTCAATTGCGGCGGTCACCTCTTCCCCTGCAACGGCGATTTACTCCCGTGCCATCTCCGGGATTTCAAGGAAAAGCGGGAACTATTGACCACAGAGTTACAACCGCTGATACAGAAGTACTACAAGAACATGGGTTGGAAATATCCTGAGTCTGCTTTGAGCAGTCGTCCCCTTATCACCGTGCAGGGTGGAATTGGCACCCATGGGGAAGTGCGTAGACTCATGGAAGATTTCGGCATGGATCTAACGGGATGGGCCAGTCCTTTTTTGCTTGTCCCCGAAGCCACGTGCGTGGATGTCCCGACCCGTGAGCTGTTGAGACAGGCCGGAGAGGAAGAACTCTACATGAGCGATGTCTCTCCCCTGGAAATCCTTTTCAGCAATTTACGCAAAACGGGATCAGAAATATGGACCCGTAACAACGTGGCAAGAGGCAAGCCCGGTTCCCCCTGCGGAAAGCGTTTCCTTGTATCCAACACCGAGTTCACGGAAAGGCCTATTTGTCTTGCTTCCAGGCAGTATCAAAAGATGAAACTGCAGGAAATAGAAAACATGGAGGTTTCAGACGGTGAAAAGGAAAGGCTTTGCCGGAAGGTTGTGGAAAAAACCTGTATTTGCGACCATCTGGGCAATGGAGCCCTTATCGCCCTGGGCATCGCCAAGGAAAAGAGTGCGCCCCAGTCAATATGCCCCGGTCCCAATATCGCCTGGTTTAACAAAACATACACCCTGAAAGAAATGGTGGACCACATTTACGGAAGAGGCCCATCGCTGGTTTCATCCGAACGTCCGCATATGTTTGCGAAGGAGATTGTGATGTATGTGGACTATTTAGAAGAACAGGTAACTCACTGTACGTACACGCCCAAGGAAATCAAAACCCTGCATGCATTCAAGGAGAACCTCGAAGAGGGTATGGACTTTTGCCTGAGTATTGCCCAAAAACGGCCGTATCAGGAAGAAAATCTGGCCTCCATCCCTTCCTGCGTAAAGGGGCAAAGAGCGCGCCTGAAATCCATCTATGCCAATTTTGAAAAGAAAGTTGAACTGGAATAATGCGTGGCAATGGCGGGCAGGTTGCCATGTTTGGGATGGCTGTCAGTTTAGGCCGTAGCTTCTCCTAACAGCAGGGTCCGTTGCCTGAATGGCGCTGGTTTGTGCCAATAGGCGTTTGCAAAATATTGGTCTGTTGTGGTCCTGAAGTCCGCGTGAATCTCATAATGTGAAAAAGGGAGGTTGACAACTGATGCAAAACATTCGGATCGGTATTGTTGGAGTGGGCAATTGTGCCAGTTCATTGGTTCAGGGAATCAGTTATTACAGGCATAAAGATAGCGAAGACGCCATCGGTCTGATGCATTGGGAGATCGGCGGATACAAACCCTGCGACATCGAGGTGGTGTCAGCGTTTGACATCGACAGGCGAAAAGTTGGCAAGGACGTGGCGGAGGCGATTTTCGCTGAACCCAATTGCACCACGGTATTTTACAAGGATGTTCCGAAAATCGGCGCTACTGTTTGTATGGGGAAGATTATGGACGGTTTCTCCGAACATATGCGGGACTACGACAACAAATACACCTTTGTCCTGGCCGATGAGCCGGAACCTGAGATGGGAGAAGTTATCCGCGTTCTCAAGGAATCGGAAACAGAGATTCTGTTGAACTACCTTCCGGTCGGATCTGAGGAGGCCACCCGGTTCTATGTAGAATGCGCCCTGGGGGCAGGGGTTGCCTTTGTGAATAACATGCCTGTATTTATTGTCAGCGATCCTGCCTGGGCCAAACGTTTCGAGGAAAAAAACATCCCCATCATTGGCGACGACATCAAGGCCCAGCTCGGAGCCACCATAACCCATCGGACCCTGACCGATCTATTCAAGAAAAGGGGTGTCAAGCTGGAGCGCACCTACCAGCTCAATACCGGCGGCAACACCGATTTCCTGAATATGCTCAATAGCATTCGCCTTCTCTCCAAGAAAGAGTCGAAAACAGAGGCTGTCCAATCGGTCGCGGGCCGCAGGCTGGATGACGAAAATATCCACATCGGGCCGAGCGACTATGTAGCCTGGCAAAAGGATAACAAGATATGCTTTATTCGCATGGAGGGGAAGCTGTTCGGGGGCGTGCCCATGAACCTGGAGTTGCGCCTTTCAGTGGAGGATTCCCCCAATTCCGCCGGTATTGTCATTGACGCCATCCGCTGTGGCAAGCTGGCGCTGGACCGGGGTGAGGGCGGCATCCTGTACGGGCCGTCAGCCTATTTCATGAAACACCCGCCCCAGCAATACACGGATGATGAAGCCTATCGGATGACCGAGGCATTTATTAACGAAACGTGGGGAAAGAAGCCGGATGAAATGCTTGATTATCGCCGCGGGAAAAGGGAGCAGGCTGTGGCCGAAGGGTAAAAGCAAACCCCTCATCTCCATCCTGGGAGTACCCCTCATTGAGCGGGTCATCCGCTCTGCCATGCAGGCAGAAATCGACGATTTTTATGTAGTGGGCGGCTACCAAGGGGAACGTCTGCGTCATTTCCTGGACGGTTTGGCCCGACGCTGCGGCGTAAAAATCACTCATATCATCAACGACGCCTGGGAACAGGGCAACGGGCTATCAGTGCTCAAGGCCAGGGAAGACCTGGGCGGCCCCTTCCTCCTGTTGATGGGTGATCATCTGTTCGATCCTGCCATCCTGCGCGATCTGACAAGCAAGCCGCTGCCCGACGGGGAGATCACCCTTGCCGTGGACTCGGACACCGCCAACCCGCTTATCAACATGGACGATGTCACCCGGGTGAAGTCGAAAAACGGCAAGGTGCGTGAAATTGGCAAGGGCCTCGGGGCATTCGACGGCTTTGATACCGGTATCTTTCTCTGTACCCCTGTGCTGTTTGAGGCGTTAGAACGAAGCGTGGCGAAACACGGTGATACCAGCCTGACAGGTGGTGTGCGCTGCCTGGCCGCTGAGGGCAAAGTGAATGTCTTTGACATCGGAGGCAGGTTCTGG
>JAGMBW010000042.1 GCA_023129535.1 Desulfobacterales bacterium | reverse complement strand
TTCCTCCTCAAAAATAGTAGACATACACTGTAACAACTATGATTTCATCAGGCTCGTCAATAAAAATTGGATGTACCCATCGACGACAGACAACCCCACCAAAGCAATGAGAGATCGAGTCTTGAGCGTCATAAGGACCTCCTACACCTCGATTTGCGCCTCCTCGGCGAATATCACGTCGCTCCTTCTTTCTATGCGACTCCTTTAAGGGTTTGTCCTTTCCCCGCTGCTGGGCATCAGGTGGCCTGGGGCGGTTTTTGTGGATCTGTGCCTTGCGCTTGGCATCGCCATATTTTCCAAATCTGCCGCCCCTCGATGTCTCCTACTTTCCAGCTATTAGCTATGCTTGCCCCGTGGAATGCACCGCATATTCAACTGGGGAGCTATGAGCTAAATTCCTCTATCTTCGGCTTTCTTACCATCATGAACCGGCTCTAAAAGGATTACTTAGAAACTGTAAAAGTAAAGAGCGTCCCCAAATTTCCAAACTTCCCCCCAATCAATATATCAATACCCGTCCCCTATATTCCTACTAACTTTATTGAGGACACGGATGAACCCAGAGGAACACGGATTTTTTCTTTTTTATGATCTGTCTAAATCTGCGCGAATCTGTGTCCAAAATCAATCAGTTCAGTGCAATTTTATATGAATTGTGTCTCTTTATTCATCACCCTCATTATTGAACTATCATTATGAGAGTGTTTAATAATAATCTAAGACTGTTCAATATTACGGTTCAAATAGTATCGTCGTCCCCGTTTATTTCCTTCTCCGTGTAACCAGCCCGTCTCAGTCAGGCGCCGCAGGAGCCGATTTGCCTGTGCCATGTTTATCCCGAAAATTCTACGCACATCTTCGTTTTTTAAGTACCCTTTTTGTTTAAGCGTTGAACGAAGCTTTTTTAGCTCATCAGGCAATTCTATAAGTTGCTGTCGGTCAGACGGGACCACCTCATAGATCCGCCCCCCTTTCTTAAGTGACCTCGCAATCTTCCTTCGGATTAAATCTTTAATATCCTTCGAGGCAGTGTAAATATCCACCCCAACCAACTTCTGATAGGTTCTGCTGGTAAATCTCCCGGCATAGGCGTGAGCATAAGCCAACAACCGTTTTTGATTTGGATTCAATTTCTGTTCTTCAAACTGTTTTAGCCATTGCAATGTATTTGGGGAATAGACAGGCGTGTTTTTTAGAATGACTGTGAATATAGCGCCCCCTTCTATTCGAAATTCGGGCTGCTTTAAGCCCTCACGTTCCATTACTTCGAACATACGGGGGACACCTTCGCCAAGTTCCCGCATATATCCCATGTCGGTTAGCACCCGAACCACACGAGGGTTTCGTGAGGCATGAATTCGCTCACGACGCTCGAGGCGCTCAATAGTCACCGGTTCCACAAGCGCGCCAGGGCTTCGTAACTCCAGCCGGTCATCAAAAATCCAGACTTCAATGGGCGTTCCTTCCAGGGCATAATCACGATGAGCTACGGCATTGATAACAGCTTCTTGCCATGCAAATGTGGGATATTCAAAACGCTCTTCGAAGAACAGGTCTACCAGCCGCTGACGTTCCCGGATGTGCGGCCAGATCGTCTGGAAGGTTTTTTCAATTAATCTAATAAGCGGGGCCTCGATCCGCACACGTTTAACCACATTCAGCTCAGCGCCAAAGTGCCGTTCGGTTCCCTCCCACTTCACAAAGTCTATGTAGCAACCAGGATGCCAGCGAAGGGGGTCTTTCGCAAAAAGTAGGATTGCGGCTAAGGACAATATTACCCTTCCGTTTCGCTGTTCAGCCAGGCGGTAATGCTGAAGGAGTTGCGCATCGGAGAGTGCAAGGCCTGTTTTCTCCCTCAGTTGATCAAAAAGGTCCTTATCCAGCTCATTAAGTGAGGCTTCTCCTATGAACTGGGTTTCGGTGACCCGCCGTCTCTTTCCTTCTTTCATTGCTGCAATGTCTGAGGCAGGAAAAGGAAGGTTCTGATCACCAACACGAAGTAGATAACGGCCGTCGGTTAACTGATGTGCTTCCTGGCTCCAGTCTACCTCAAAGACCAGAACCTTGACATCGTCCACGTGCGCCCATTGGTAATGAGTCTTGAGCACTGGCCTGATGTTCCGCTCAGTAACCCTCAAAATGACTTCTAAACGATCTTGCGAATAGTCCACCCCGGTTGGCCTGCCATTGTCTTCCAGCCCCAGAACCAGGGTGCCGCCGTCGGCATGGGCCATCGCCGCAAGGGTCTCTGCGACATCGCGTGCAACACTCCGTACGCCCCGCCGCTTCGGTCGTTTACCTGAGCGGTCATAACAGGAGTTCCGCTCAAAGAACTGACCTTCCCTGTGCGTTTTAAGCCACTTCCAGTTCTGGAATTTCATGTACTCCTGACTTTGGTAAAGTTTTTAGGGACACAGATGAACCCAGATGGATGCAGATTGTAAAAAATAAGATCTCTGTTCATGACAGAATCGTATTAATGCTGGCCATGTTGAGTTATTTGCTTATTTATGGATGTCCAGGACTTTCACTTCAGTTTTGCAGGTTTCAGTTTG
>JAGMBW010000041.1 GCA_023129535.1 Desulfobacterales bacterium | reverse complement strand
CTGGTTACAATGCTCTGCGTTGTAACCCAACCGCTGGACGCTCTGCGTCCAATACGTGTAGATACTTACTCGGCGCAGAGCGCCTATCGGCATGCGTTCCCACGCAGAGCATGGGAACGAGAACAAGCTATCATTTCGAGCGGAACGAGAAATCTTATGCTATTGAAAATACAGAGTTATTAGATTTCTCCCTTCGGTCGAAATGACAAAAAAAGGGTTGTCGTTCAGGCACTACATATAATAATATAACATTATGTCTATCATTGCAAAACGCAAACAGACCAAACAGATATCGGTTGGCGGGGTCAAAATCGGCGGCGGCGCTCCGATCACCGTCCAGTCCATGACCAATACCTTTACCCACGATGTGGCTGCCACGGTGGCACAGATTCACGGCTTAGAGGCCGTGGGCTGTGAGCTTGTGCGGGTAGCGGTTCCTGATCAGGCAGATGCAGAGGCTATCGCATCGATCAAGAAAGAAACATCCATCCCCCTGATCGCCGATATTCACTTTGATTACCGATTGGCTTTGGCAGCGATGAAGGCGGGGGCAGACGGCCTGCGGATCAATCCGGGCAATATCGGGACAGCCAGGAAGGTAAAGGCCGTGGCCAAAGAGGCTGTGGAGCGAGGCATTCCTATCCGCGTGGGCGTCAATGCGGGTTCGCTTGAGAAAGACCTACTCAAAAAATATGGGGGAGTCACTCCTCAGGCCATGGTGGAGAGCGCCTTACGGCATGTGGAGTTGCTCAGATCGTTTGATTTTCACGACATCAAAGTCTCGCTCAAGGCGTCAGATGTGCTGAGAACCGTTGAAGCCTACCGGTTGCTTTCTTCTCAGACCGACCTTCCTCTCCATGTGGGTGTTACTGAAGCAGGCACCCTGTTTTCAGGCACTGTAAAGTCCGCTCTGGGTATTGGTATCCTCCTTGCCGAGGGGATTGGTGACACCATCCGGGTATCCCTTACCCGGGACCCGGTGGATGAGGTCCGAGTCGGCTACGAGATATTGAAAGCCTTGAAGATCCGGCAGCGTGGTCCGGACATCATTTCATGCCCCACCTGCGGCCGCTGTAAGATTGACTTATTTGGGATTGTTGAGCGCGTGGAGTCGGCCTTGCTCACCAGCACCACCCCTGTCCAGCTTGCCATCATGGGATGCGTGGTGAACGGACCAGGGGAGGCGCGAGAGGCTGACATCGGGATCGCAGGCGGCAAAGGTCATGGAGTCCTTTTCAAAAAGGGGAAGGTGATACGTAAAGTGCCGGAAGAGAGACTGGTTGAGGTTCTCCTGAAAGAGGTTGAGAAATACGAAAGTATTAAAGCGCATAGCGCAAAGCGCAGAGCGCAGAGCGCATAGACAAAGAAAACGCTATGCGCCACGCGCTATGCGCTCTGCGCCACGCAGAGAGGACCAATATGGGAAAAGAGAATAAGGCAAAGACTGCCATAACGCCAACAAGGGCTGAAGACTACCCGGAATGGTATCAGCAGGTGGTGAAGGCATCGGACCTGGCTGAACACTCACCCGTACGGGGGTGTATGGTCATTAAGCCGTGGGGCTATGCCCTATGGGAAAACATAAGGTGCGTATTAGATGAAATGTTTAAGGAGACAGGTGTAAAGAATGCCTACTTTCCCCTGTTCATACCCAAGCGATTCCTTGAAAGGGAGGCCGAACACGTTGAAGCATTTGCCAAGGAATGTGCGGTTGTAACCCATCACCGTTTAGAAGAGGGGCCAGATGGGAAGCTGATACCTGCCGGGCAGATAGAGGAACCCTTGGTGGTAAGGCCTACATCCGAAACCATTATAGGAGCCTCTTTCTCAAAGTGGATCAGCAGTTACCGCGATCTCCCCCTCCTCATCAACCAGTGGTGTAATGTGGTCAGGTGGGAAATGAGAACTCGTATCTTTTTGAGAACCAGTGAGTTCCTCTGGCAAGAAGGCCACACCGCCCATGCCACGCCGACGGAAGCCATGGACAGAACACTTCAGATGCTCAATATTTATGAGAAACTCACAGGAAATTATCTCGCAATCCCTGCCGTCAAAGGGGAAAAGTCGGCCTCTGAGCGATTTCCCGGTGCAGTCAATACCTTCACGCTTGAAGCGATGATGCAGGATCGAAAGGCCCTGCAGACGGGGACATCCCATTTTCTGGGACAAAATTTTGCAAGGGCCTCTGAGATTAAATACCAATCCGCACAGGAAGAAGAGCTGTATGCCTGGACCACATCGTGGGGGGTTTCCACACGCCTCATCGGTGCGATCGTCATGACCCATAGCGATGACGATGGGCTGGTGCTTCCACCCATGATTGCATCATCTCACGTCGCCTTGATGCCTATCATTAAGAAAACCGTGGACAGAAACACGGTCATGGATTTCACCCAAACCCTGGCCGGGGAGCTAAGAGGGCAACATTACCATGGTCGTAAGATCGAAGTTGAGATTGATGACAGGGAGACGGGCGGAGCCAGAGGATGGGACTGGATCAAGAAAGGGATACCGCTCCGTGTGGAGATAGGCCCGAGGGATGTTGCCCGGAACTCGGTCTTTGTAGGTCGAAGAGACAGGGGGCCGAGGGAAAAGGAATCTGTCCCGCGGGATCAGTTTATCAAAACCATTGTTCCGATTTTAGATGATATTCAAAAAAACCTGTTTGATCGGGCGCTGCGGTTCAGGGAAAAAAATACTACAGAGATCGATACCAGAGAGGACTTTTATGCCTTTTTCACGCCCCAGAATCCGGGAAACCCTGAGATCCACGGAGGATTTGCGCTTGCCTGCTGGTGTGGGAACCCGACGTGTGAAGAAAAGATAAACACAGACCTCGGTGTCACCATTCGCTGCATTCCCCCGGATGCCGAAAAGCAGACCGGAAAATGTATCGCTTGCGGGGATGAGAGCGCCAGGCGCGTGGTCTTTGCCAAGGCATACTGAACGAATTCTGGAAATCCCTCAACCTATTGAAATGGCTGGACGTTATTGAAGATCATATATTCACCAACTTTTTCTGGAGTACTGGAGTATTGGAGTATTGGAAGTTCAGTCCTCTCCATTACTCCATTACTCCACTACTCCACTACTCCACTACTCCAACTGTGAGCGAAGCGAACTAAGTTCTTACATGATTCGAATCACGGATATTCTGGACCGTATCAGTGCTTGCGAGCCAGAGGCAGACCTGGATCTCGTGGAAAGGGCATATATTTATTCAGCGCGCATCCACGAAGGCCAAGTGCGTCTTTCCGGAGAACCTTATCTCTCCCACCCGCTTGAGGTCGCCGGGTTATTGACCGAGCTAAAGTTAGGCCCAACCAGTGTTGCAGCGGGGCTTCTGCACGATACTCTGGAAGACACCAAAGCAACCATGGAAGACCTAACCGGGTTGTTTGGTGAAACGGTGGCTCACATTGTGGAAGGTGTAACAAAGTTGAGCCGCCTGGCATTTCGGAGTTCTGAGGCCCGTCAGGCCGAAAGCATCCGAAAGATGATTCTTGCCATGGCCGATGATATCCGCGTTATCCTGATCAAGCTCTGCGATCGGCTCCACAACATGCGCACTCTTCAGTTCCAAAATGAAAAGAAACAAATCAGGATAGCCCAGGAAACCCTCGACATTTATGCCCCGCTTGCCGGTCGACTTGGTATCCATTGGATTAAGACGGAGCTCGAAGATATCGCCTTTATGTATCTTTTCCCGCACGAGTATCGTGAGATCGCCAACCAGGTAGCAAAGAGAAAACAGGAGCAACAGGAGCAGATCGATAGCATAAAGAAGATTATAGAGACGAATATGGCAGATGCCAATCTTCCCTGTAAAGCTGAAGGTCGCTACAAACATTTCTACGGCATCTATCAGAAGATGATGAAGCAAGGCGTGGATTTTGAGGAGGTTTATGACATCCTTGCCTTCCGTATCATCCTGGATACCGTACCGCAATGCTACCAGGCTGTCGGAATTATCCATTCAATATGGAAACCCATAGCCAAACGTTTCAAGGATTTCATCAGTATGCCCAAACCCAATATGTACCAGTCCCTGCACACCACGGTGATCGGGCCTTTGGGGGAACGGGTGGAGATTCAGATCCGCACCAAGCGGATGGACCGTGTAGCAAGACACGGGATCGCAGCCCATTGGCAGTATAAGGAGAAAACCGGGTTTGATGAAAAGACAGGGGCCGCCTTTGCCTGGCTCAGGAAACTGGTGGAGGAACAGAAAAACCTCAAGGACCCTGACGAATTCATGGAAAGCGTGCGGATGGAGCTTTTCCCCGATGAGGTCTATCTATTCACGCCCCGGGGTGACGTGTTGACCCTGCCAAAAGCGGCCACTCCTGTGGATTTTGCCTATGCGATCCATTCTGAGGTAGGGAACCAGTGTACAGGGGCCAAGGTAGATGGCCGAATGGTTCCCTTAAAGTATGAACTGAAAACCGGCCAACGGGTTGAAATTATCACGTCACCCCATCACCAGCCCAGCAAAGACTGGCTGAATTTTGTCAAAACGGCCAGAGCCCGGTCTCGGGTGCGCCAGCACATCAAGGCCGAGGAACGAAAATGGAGCCTGGTACTGGGCCGTGAGATGTGCGACAAGGTCCTGCGCAAGTACAACGCAAGTCTGAATAAGTATTTAAAATCGCACGACATGGAAAAGGCAGCCCATGATCTTGGTTACAAGACCGCCGATGACCTGATTGCAGGGGTGGGATACGGCAAGGTAACCCCTCTACAGGTGGCCCGGCACTTACTTCCAAAATCCGAATTAAAAAACGAAAAAGAGACCGTCGTCAGCAGGCTAAAGCAGCGTATTCGTGGAAGAAAGGCAAAGTCGAGCATATTGGTAAAAGGTCTGGATGACGTACTGGTTCGCTTTGGCAAGTGCTGCAGTCCCCTGCCGGGTGATCCTGTGGTCGGATATATCACTCGAGGTCAGGGGGTCACGGTTCACCTCACCAGATGCCCCCATGCCCTGAGTATGGACCCGGAGCGGCGGATCGAATTGCAATGGGCGCCAGAGACTGAGGAGGTCTACCCGGTGAGGATTCACGTGCTGTGTCACGACAGGATGGGCCTTTTGGCCAATATTACCGCGGCCATTAGCGAGGGTGAAGCCAATATCCTGGATGCCAGCGTCAGTACCCGGGCAGACAAGCGGGCGGAATGTTTTTTTACAATCTCCGTGTCAGGCGCCGACCACCTGGAAAACGTGATCAAATCGGTCAAAAAGATCAGGCACGTCATAAAAGTGAGTCGTCTTTCGGCATGACAACGGAAGTGGGCTTCGCCCCCTTGGAGCATTGGAGGAATGGAGTACTGGAGTGATGGACCTGCCACTACTCCACTACTCCAGTACTCCAACACTCCATGTAGATGTACTCAGGCTGGTTTTACTACTAAGCCCGAGCGCAGGCAGCGTGTGCACACCCTGATTCGCCTGACACGGCCATTCTGGACTGCACGAACCTGCTGCAAATTAGGGTAAAAGCGTCGCTTGGTAAGATTGTGGGCATGGCTCACATTGTGGCCGGTCATTGGTTTCTTTCCGCATATTTCACATACTCTTGCCATGTTCTCACACTCCTTTGAATAATTTGAAGCTCCCCGCAGCAAGCTGCGGGGAATCTTCGACCGTAAGGAAATTTGCCATTTTGAGATGCGCTCGCTAACCCCGCAGCAAGCTGCGGGGAATGCGCTCGCTTCTGCGGTTCAAATTTCTCAGACGAACGATTTTTTTGAGCAGTTTAATTCATATCGAAATAATGTGCAACCTAAAACCGCAATCCGGACTCTTTTGGCACGTTATATTTTCATGCCGGTCCCCTGAATTGCCCAGGAATCCATTGACGTCGCTACAATCATTATTGTATAGTCCAGTTTACGAAATTTTGCAGTGTTCGTGAATTGTTATCAGTTGTCCGTGAATCTCTGAACGCTTACTAAAAGTGATCGATAATAGATTCCCAGAGACAGACAGGAAGGCGTCCGAGAAAGAATTAATCGAATTAAAATTCTTTACTCGAGTAGCTGCTCATTTCTGGCCTAATTCCAGCCCAGAAAGGATTCAAGAGCATGCCAACGATCTAATTGGGGCTCGAGAGGGGACACTCTTATCGGAACTTAAGCGAAACCAGATCAAAGATTGGACACGGGACGAAGAAGCAAATCGCAAAGCGTATAATAGGCTATGCTTGACACTTATTGAGGCCATACTGTCAAAGGATGGCTATGAAATTGCTTCAGTTGACAGTACGCAATTTGATGACTCCCGCCTTAAGAGGTACGCCAAAACAAAGTATCTTCGCAAACCCAAGGGGCTCGCTGAAGGAGCCGATTTTGTCGCGAAAAACAATGATGGTCATAAGCTATTATTTTGCTTCTATGATAAGCAAAAAGAAGGCATCTTCAAGCGGACATCTAATCGAGCCCTGAAGAAAGACAAAAGTGAATTCCAAACAATTTGGTTCTTAATTTTCCCAACACATGAAGAGATGATTAAATTTCGGCAAGTTGATAAGGTGGAGAGCTGGCCAAGAGGATTTTTTCTTTGCATCGGAGAGCTTACAGAAAAAGCCATTGAGTTGCATCAGGATATTTTTGGACATCTAAAAACGTTACGTTTGAGGAGTGAGGCTGATTATAGATTTCAAGAGAAGATTAAGCATTTCAGAGCAGAAGTGATAAGGAACAACCCTGTAAGTGAGAAGGAGGACTGCAAACATTTCAAAATTAGGTTTAGAGCTCCAGAACTGGAATACGTGGTCCCGGGTCAATTTGTCATGCTGGATACTCTGCCACTTGAGAAAAGGCTTCGCCTTGAAGAGCCCCGCTTATCCATTCCAAGGGAATGCCTTGACTACACCAATATGTTCGATTTGAAGCCCATATCATTTCTAAAAAGGCCCTTCAGCATTCACCGCGCCTTTTACAAATATTTTGAATTTGGTTACCTTAAGAATATGTCACTTCCTCCAACACTGGCAGCTATATCTCATACTCATTTCCCCGACGAGTTTGAGATATTCTACAAGGTGCTTGAAAATGGGATCGGTACAAATGAACTGACGAAGGTCAAGGAAGGTGAAAGAATTCAAATGCTCGGGCCACTGGGATCGATTCCAGATTTAGCAAAATGGCGTGGGAATGGTATCGAGGAAGTCCATCTTGTTGGCGGTGGTGTAGGCATGGCGCCACTTGTATTCTTTGGCCAAGCTTTGAAGTTTTATTCCTTCAAGCTCAAAGCGTTCATCGGCATTGATCGAATCGAAACTCTGTTATACTCAGCTCCATTTGCGCCAACCTTTGCAGAAAATCAGCAAAATGCTTACGTGTACATCGAAACTCTTTCTGGTATTGGCTTAAGGCCAGAGGATATAAGGGTTTCATGCGAAAGTCTAAACAGCGCCGAAAGAAAAAACGGCAGATTACCGGAGGAGAATTACCGCGAGGGTTTCGTCACCGAGCAATATAAGTCATACCTTGAGGGCTTGAGCAAAACTGACAACATCCTGGTCATCACATGTGGTCCTCAACCTATGTTACAAGCTCTTTGGAGAATTATCTCGAGATTTAATTTGCCAATGAAAGTTCTTTTGGAAAAAAGAATGGCATGTGGAATCGGCGTATGTCTTTCTTGTGTCTGCCGCACCAAGAAAAATGGTTCAAAACAATACTCGCGAGTTTGCACGGATGGACCTCTTTTTGACTCGCAAGATATCGATTGGGAATAGACATGGAATCACTGCAAGTCACGATTAAGCAATTGCGATTGAAAAGCCCCTTGATGACCGCGTCGGGGACGTCAGGGCATAGTAACGAAATAGAGAGATTGGAAAACTGCCCGGAAACGTTGGCATGTCTTGGGGCATTTGTTACAAAGGGCGTTACGTTAAGGCCAAGAACGGGGAACCCTGAATTCAGAATCGTAGAAACACGTACAGGCCTCCTGAACTCTATTGGCCTGCAAAATGAAGGGGTGAGAGTTTTCGTAGAAAAACGACTCTCCGGCCTTCTTAATTTCCATTTGCCAATTATAGTTAATATATCCGGGACCACGATTAACGAATTTGGGGAGGTTGCCGCCTACCTGAGCGATGGTGATTTGAATCATGTAATATCAGGAATTGAAATTAACGTTTCATGCCCAAACATGGAGAAGGGTGAGGTCGTCTTTGGTACTGATCCGAAAATCGTCCGACGTATAGTTAAAAGTGTCAAAGACAAAATTGATAGCCGCCTTTTGCTGATTACAAAGCTCACTCCCAACGTGACAGACATTACATTAGCCGCGCGGGCTGCCATTGATGGAGGAACGGACGCCCTTTCCATGATCAATACCCTTCGTGGTATGGCTATAAATGTGGATACGTGTGAACCTTGTCTTGGCAACATAACGGGGGGACTTTCGGGGCCAGCCATCAAGCCTGTTGGTGTATTTATGGTGTATGAATGCTTTCGAAAGATCCCGGAGTGCAATAAGCGGGAAATACCAATAATCGGCATCGGCGGGATTTCGAATTGGGCAGATGCCCTTGAATATATAATGGCAGGAGCGACTGCAGTTGGTATTGGAACTGCCTGGTTCGTGAATCCAGACATTTTTCGCACGATTTACTCTGGAATTGAAACATACGTGAAGAAACATAGAGTGAACGTTTCAGATCTGATTGGAAAAGTGCATGAAAAGTGAAACGCAAAGCGCATAGAGCAAAAAACGCCATGCGCCATGCGCCATGCGCCATGCGCCATGCTCGTAGGACGGTTCACAGTTTCGCTGAACCTTGAACCCTGAACCTCTTACCACATTTGAGATGCATGAGAAATTCCCGATTGCCTTTGGGACCGAGAATAGGCGAGGGTATGACCCCGAGTACCCCGAGGTTAAGGACCTGAAAGGCCTCAGTGAGGTCTTCGATGACTCCCTTGTGGAGGGCCTGATCACGGACGACGCCCCCCTTGCCTACCAGGTCTTTTGCCACCTCAAACTGAGGCTTGACAAGGCAGATGATGTGACCAGGGTATTTCACAAATTTCAAAACAGCCGGCACCACAATCTTCAGTGAGATAAAGGAGACGTCGATGCAGGCAAGATCTACAGGTCCGGGCAGGGCATCTGCCTCAAGGTGTCGGATGTTGGTCCGTTCTATGACCTTAACGCGCGGGTCGGATCGCAGTTTCCAGTCAAGCTGCCCATACCCCACATCCACTGCTGTCACCTCTCTTGCGCCGTGCTTGAGAAGACAATCGGTGAATCCCCCGGTGGAGGCCCCAACATCAAGACAGGTGAGGCCTGTCACATCAATGTTGAACGCGAGAAGGGCTGCCTCCAGTTTGATGCCTCCGCGGCTTACATACGGCATATCCCTGCCGGTGATCTTGATGCCACAATTAACGGGTACAAGGCTGCCCGCCTTGGTTATTCTCTCACCATCGACCCAAACCTCACCAGCAAGGATCAATCCAACGGCACGCTGACCGCTTTGGGCCAGTCCCCTTTTCACCAACACGATATCTAACCGTTGCCTGGAGGGTTTCATACAACCCCCTGGAGTATTGGAGCAATGGAGTACTGGAGTGATGAGGCTAAACAAAGGCTGCTTATTCCAGTACTCCAATACTCCATCACTCCATCACTCCGTGATTCCTTGATCCATGGCAGCTTGTTCAAACTTCCTCAACTGCCTTTCATAATAAGCCCTATCTTTTAAGTGCATGGCCAGGGCCTGTTTGATCGTCACGATCGCTTTTTCGTGCAATCCATTGACGTAGTAACTCTCTGCAAGGGTATCCAGGATATAAGGCGCCGGTTTCAGGGCCGCTGCGTGTTTTGCATACACAAGGGCCTTTACAGGCTCTCTGAATTGACTCTGCTCGCAGGCGGCATAGAGCCAGGCCAGGTTATTAAGGGTTTCTGGATCGCTGGGTGCAAGCTCAATCGATTTCTCGTACGCCTTGACAGTCTCAGCATATGCCTTGTCCTGGTAATAAAGAGACCCTAAGATGGTGTACAGGCGGGCATTTTCTGGATTCTGCGCGAGTTCTTTGATCAGGACCTTTTGGAAAAAGTGTCTGTTCAAACTTTTTCCCATCTCACCAAAATTGATGGCATAGCCTGCATATCCGGTGCACAATAGCCCTCCTATGAAGACCATGATGCTCCTGCGCAATTTTCGATCGTGCCGGTTGATCATGCCCCTGTCGGCTTCGCAACTCTTCAGAAAATCGATCCGCTGGCGGATACTGAAATGATGCCAATTTGGCCTGTCCTGGCTCTGGCCGCTGTAAAGGGCGACCTTTTCCAGGGACGAAACCAACCACCGGCTGGTTCCCAGGAGAACAAAGGCATAAAGATCAGCCTGTCGTTCGCAGTTACGCATAAAGTATCCAAAAACGTAGCGGAAATAGATCAACAGGATGCCTGCCATGGCTGTGGTTAAGAGGATCGACGTCAGGGTGACCTGTTCCAACCGGACATCGCGTATCGCGGGAAAGGATAAATTGCTGTACAAGATGGCATAGAGGATCAAATCGAAAACAGCATACGACAGCACGATGAAGCCCAGAAAGAATATGAGGTAGAAGACCAGGTGCTTTTTCTTGATATGGCCGATCTCATGGGCCATGACAGCGTCGATCTCGTCATCATTCAAGATCTGAAGCAGGCTTTCGGTGACCAGGATGTAGCGAAACTTCTTAATCAATCCCATGACCCCGGCAGTAAGCATCTTGCCTTCAAAGATTGGCCACTTCAGAATATTGTTGTACTTCAACTTAGCCTTTTCGCAGATGGCCTCGATCCGTGCACGCTTCGGGCCACACGGCAGCGCCCGACAGCGCCAGAAGAACCTGATCAGGGAAGGGGCGATAACAACCAGGGCGGCCAGAAAAAGGGAAAAGAAAATGACCTGTCCTTCCGGTGTAGCCAGCAAACGCTTTGGGGCAGAAAATGGTAGGATATTTATGATGTCCAGGCCTGCCGAGATCGCGAGCCATGGCAGGATAATAGGAAGGTTGAATGAAATGTTGGAAAGGACATAGGATCGTCTGGAAAGTTGGCTCTGAAACAGCGCTCTGTAAGATCTGTAGATACCTGCCCATATGATAGCAAGATAGCCTATAAAAAGACCAATAAACAAGACGCCGATCACGGTCGGAGAGCCCCCAAACAGAGGAATTGTCATAAGAAACGATTTCAGGTTTAAGACATAGACGTTGATAGCAAAGATGACTACGGCCAATATGGCGTGTCGATTGAACAAGCGGTCGAACGCGCCGTGGAGGCCAAGGGTGCCCCTGAAGGCAATCTTCCTGGAAAGGGCACGAGAGGCAGTACTTGTGGTTATTGCAAGGGTGCCCACACCCAACAAGAAGATACCCAGGGTCTCAAAGGGGTCAAAATAGGTGCTTTCCGGAGGGTAATAGGTGGTGTAGATGAGAAGGACTAAAATAAAGTAAATGAAATTGCCATACATGTTTGACGGTTGAGCCGGTTTAGCCCGTTTTGCCGGTTGAACCCGTTGGCCGTTTTGGCCCAAAGGCCAAAACGCTTTTGAGAATACCATCCAGATCCGTCTTTGGTTGGAAGCCTATATAGGCCTTAATCTTTTGAATGTCCGGTACCCTTCTTTGCATGTCTTCAAAATCTTTTCCAAAAGCGACCTCGTAGGGTACGTACTCGATTTTTGAGCTGCTGCCAGTCATGGCAATAATTTTTTTTGCCAGGGCCTCAATGCTGATCTCTTCTGTGCCACCCACGTTGAATACTTCGCCCATGGCTTCGGGGTTTTCAATAAGACCTATTAGGGCTTTTACCACGTCCTTGACATACGTGAAGGTGCGGGTCTGCTTTCCATCCCCGTAAACCGTTAGTGGTTGACCCATCAGGGCCTGGCCCACCAACCTGGGAATCACCATGCCGTAAGCGCCCGTTTGCCTTGGCCCCACGGTGTTGAAAAGGCGGGTTATCACCACCTTGAGGCCGTTCGTCCGATGGTAGGCCAGAGCCATAAACTCGTCCATGAGCTTGGAGGCGGCGTAGCTCCAGCGAAACTTGCTGGAAGGACCATAGATGATATTATCGGTTTCTGCCAGGGGGGCGTGAACGTGTTTTCCGTAAACCTCTGAAGAGGAGGTGATCAAGACCCTTTTTTTAAACTTGTTGCAAAGTTCCAGCACCTTTTCCGTCCCTTGTATATTGGTCCGGATCGACCCGAATGGATGTTCCAGGACATAGAGGACACCCACAGCGGCTGCGAGATGATAGACCCGGTTGCAAATACCCACCAGCTCCAGCATTTTTTCGTGATTCAGGATTGAGTCCTGGCTGAAAAAGAAACGAGCCCTGTAATCTTTGTTTTCTTGCAACTCCTTGATGTTTTCCAGGGAGCCTGTTGACAGATCATCTATCACATAGACTTCGTCTCCCTTTTCAAGATGTGCCTCTGCCAGATGCGACCCGATGAAACCCGCACCACCTGTAATAAGTACTTTCATGGCGATTTTCTAAGTACAGCACATTTTTTTGACAGGATTAACAGG
>JAGMBW010000040.1 GCA_023129535.1 Desulfobacterales bacterium | reverse complement strand
TCAATAAAATTAATAACCTGCAGGATTTTGACGGTATGGGAGACAGGTGTGATTCAATCGCGTCTTCAGTAAAGTAACACTCGCCGGCACCAGTCATGTCAAATCGTAACGATATCTAAGTTGCTAAAATTAAAGATTAATGATGAACAGGAATTTAAAATAAAAATAATCTTGTTCATCCTGTGTATTCTGTCTAATTTTTTTGCCCTGTACTTAGTGCGATTTTATATAAGGTGGTCGGGACGACTGGATTTGAACCAGCGACCCCAGCGTCCCGAACGCTGTGCTCTACCAGACTGAGCCACGTCCCGACACCAACGACATTTCGGATTTTAGAATTCGGATTTCGGATTTAACCAAAACTATCATAACTCTTTTACGCCAGTTGCTTTAGGCTGTCAAGGTGCATGTGAATCCGTTGAGCCGGTTGAGCTAACATGGCCTGTCAAAAGGATTTTGGAGCACGATGATTTGTTTCCGACCGGGGCCAACCGAGATCATCTGAAGCGGGGTTTCCACCAGTTGTTCCACTCGCCTGACATAGGCTTTTGCATTTTCCGGGAGGTCGTCGACATCCTGAATCGCCGTGATATCATCAAACCACCCTGGTAGCTCCTCGTAGATGGGCTCACACTTTTCGAGCACCTTTAAGGCCGTGGGGAACTCTAAGAGTCGATCCTGCTTATATCGATAGCCTGTGCATATTTTAAGGGTCTTAAGGCCGCTCAGCACATCGAGTTTAGTTATAGCAAGACCGGCGAGACCGTTTATGCGCGCAGACTTACGCACGACCACGGCGTCGAGCCAGCCGCATCGCCTCCGTCTCCCTGTGGTGGCGCCAAACTCGGCCCCCTTCTCTTGGATTAGATCGCCAATTTCGTCATGGAGTTCCGTGGGAAAAGGGCCACTCCCCACGCGTGTTGTGTAGGCCTTGACCATGCCGATAACACCATGGATCTGGGTAGGGCCAATCCCGGCGCCACAGCACGCATTGCCTGCTGCTGTATTGGATGAGGTCACGAATGGATAGGTGCCGTGGTCTATGTCGAGATGCAGGCCCTGAGCCCCTTCAAACAGGATATGATCTCCAGCCTTGACGGCCTGGCTCAGGACAAGCGAGACGTTGGCAACATGGGGCCGAAGGATTTCTGCATACGCTAAATACTCCTTCAGGATCAGTTCCTGGTCAACGGTTTCGGATTTAAGAAATTCCCTCAGGTAGAAATTCTTTTCCGGCAAAATAAGAGACAGCTTTTCCTCAAAAACCTCAGGATCAATCAGGTCGCAAAAACGAAGCCCACGTCGTGAGACTTTGTCTTCATAACAAGGGCCTATCCCCCGACCTGTGGTACCCAACTTCTTGTTTCCCTTCAGCCGTTCCCTGCCGTGATCAACGAGCTTGTGATAGGGCATAATCAAATGGGCATTCTCGCTGATCAGGAGATTGTCAGGACCCACGGAAATACCCCGGTTTTGTAAGTGTTGGATCTCTTCGATCAGTACACCCGGGTCCACCACCACACCGTTTCCGATCAAACAGACCTTATTCGGGTGCAGGATTCCAGAGGGGATAAGATGACTGATAAATGGCTCTCCATCCACCACCATGGTGTGGCCCGCATTGTTGCCGCCCTGGAAGCGAACCACCATTCGGGCTTTCTCTGCGAGAACGTCTACAACCTTTCCTTTACCTTCGTCTCCCCACTGGGTACCAATCACTACGATATTGGACATCTTCGGCTCCTTTTATTGATTGTCGATTGAAGATTGAAAAATGAAGATTGAAAAAAACAATCGTCAATATTCAATCGTCAATATTCAATTGATTCGGGTGTCAAATCTTAAGCTGATAGCTGATAGCTAATAGTTAATAGCTGAAATCTATGAGCTATGAGCTATGAGCTATGAACATTCCCCTGAAACCTGAAAAAGGTTTTCAATTGTCAATTTTCAATCGTCAATCGTCAATCCAAACCCCTATCCCCTGGGATGATACTGGGTGTGAACCGCTTTCAGTTTCTCCTGGGCAACATGGGTATAAATTTGGGTGGTGCTAATATCCACATGGCCCAACATCACTTGTACTGAGCGGAGATCTGCTCCCCGTTCCAAAAGGTGAGTAGCAAAGGAATGTCGAAGGGTGTGTGGGGCAATTTTGCAGGAAATCCCCACCATTAGGGCATATTTCTTCAGCAGTTTCCAGAATCCCTGGCGTGTCATGGGGGTCGCCGAACGCGTTACAAAGAGATACCGGCTCGGCCGAGCCTTCAATAGAACCGGACGTCCTGATGCAAGGTACACATTGACCTTTTCCTTAGCAATCTGGCCAATGGGCACCACTCGCTCCTTAGACCCCTTGCCGAGAACAAGGACAAAACAGGCCTCCAGATTGATGTCTGCCATTCCCACTTTGATAAGCTCTGAGACCCGAAGACCCGCTGCATACAAAAGTTCCAGCATGGCTGCATCTCGCACCCCCAGAGGTTTCGAAGTATCAGGTCCCTCGAGAAGCCTTACCACTTCTTCCACCTTTAGAACAGCAGGTAGTCTTCGTCCGGACTTTGGAATGTCCACCACCCGAGCCGGATTGGTCTCAAGCACCTTTTCCTGAAGCAAGAAACGATAGAACCCCCTCAGCGTCACCAGATGCCTGGCTCTGCTCCTGGGCCCAAGCCCTGCATCTCTTAAGTCAATCAGGTGCTTCAGAACAAGGGTGGTGTCAGCATGGACGATATTGGAAATACCATGTGCCCTCAACAAATCCAGATACAAGATCAAGTCTCTGCTGTAAGCAACAACGGTATTTCTTGAAAGCCCTTTTTCCACCACCAGGTAGTTGATGAACTGGTCTGCCAGCTGATCCAGGGAATTTATCATTTATCATTTATCATTTGTCATTTGTCATTTGTCATTGGGTACTGGTAAATTTCCCGTCGTATATACTCAATGGGGAATGATCGGTAACTTCTCAAAAAGTTCGGGTAATTCCTTGACACTGGCGTTTGCTGTCATTGCGAGGAGCGAAGCGACGTGGCAATCTTATGGTCTGGAGCCCGCCCTGGCGCGATGTGCTTGAATTAATCTGCCAAACCTATGAAGCCCGGTCTGGGCCAGGGATTGCTTCGCTCTGCTCGCAATGACGAAAAAAACCGAGCCTTTTGAGAACTTACAATGATCGATGATAAATGTTAAATGATAAATGTTATGTCCATTAAACCGGATACCTGTTCAAGACGACCGCTCCATCTTCTTTTACAACCACCATATTTTCCAGGCGCACGCCGCCCCATCCAGGCAGGTAGATACCTGGTTCCACAGTGGTAACCATTCCTATTTCCAGATTCATCGGCCGGAGTGGACTCAGATTCGGTTTTTCATGGACCGCCAATCCCACGCCGTGTCCAAGACCGTGTCCAAAGTGGTCGCCAAACCCCTTGGCAGCAATATGATCTCGTGCAATCTTATCCACAACCTGTGTGCTTATTCCAGGCTTGATCGCTTCTGTTGCCATCAATTGCGCGTCGCGCACCACCTGATAGACGTCTTTGAAAGTGTCATCAGGGGGGCCAAGCACAATGGTGCGGGAAATATCCGAACAGTAGCCGTTCAGGCGTGCCCCCCAGTCAAACAGGATCGGCTCACCCTCTCTCACAGCTCGATCTGTGGGGATGGCATGGGGCAGGGCAGCGTTGGGCCCCGAGGCCACAATGGGCGGGAAGGCGACAGATTCTGCCCCACTTTCCCGCAGACCCTTTTCTATGGCCCAGGCCAGATCTTTCTCACTGGCTCCAACACGGAGGCTGTTAATAATTGTTTCAAATACTGATTCGCAAAGACCAAGCGATTCCTGGATCGCCTCTATCTCTCCGGGCTCCTTTGTCATACGGAGCTCTTCGATCAAGTTCTCAGTGGGAACCAGAGACACCGCCAGGGCCTTCTTCTTCAGATGCTCCTGGAATTTCTCAAACTGCACATACGATAGCCGGGCGCTTTCAAAACCAAGACGCTCGGCTCCGAGCATTGTCAGGATTTCCGGCAACGATGAAGCCAGGCCATCTTTGTAGCGATAGATCTCAAATTCAGGCGCTTCAATCTGGGCCTGGGTTTCGTATCGAGAGTCGGTGGCAAGCAAGTGCCGCTCGGACGTGACAAAAAGGGCGCCGGCAGATTCGTTAAACTGACCATCCTCGCCGGTAAAGCCGCTCAAATAACGACGGTTCTCGTCCTGTAATACCAAGAAGGTATCAAGGGCCTGGTCGTGGAGGCGTGCCCTGAATCTTGCCAGCCGGTTACGTGTCGTCTCTCCCAAAATCACACACCTCTTAAAAACTTTCGACCTGTGCGGTTAGATATTGGATTTAGTCTCAGAGAAGCAAAAAAAAGAACTATCACGAAAGCACGAAAGATTGAAAGCACGAAAAAGAACGTTAGCAACTTAGTTTCCGGGTCTTATTTCGTGTTTTCGTACTTTCGTGTTTTCGTGATTAATTTTGACTAGTTTCGTAACTGCACAGCTCCAAAACTTTCGATCTGTACGGTTACATATTGAATTCTAAGCAAAAGCGCTCAAAAGAACTATCACGAAAGCACGAAAAGACGAAAGCACGAAAAAGGCCCTAAAGACTTGCTTGATTGTTAGATTCTTGCAGGTTCATTCTTATGCTCATCTCTCAGGATGCTAAGCTGCTGATAAATCAGTACTTGTTTGACAAACAGAATTCCGAATATCTTTTTGGTATGGTTCATTTCGTGTTTTGCGGCGTTTGCCTTGAGAACATTACGTACTTTCGTGTTTTCGTGATTGATTTGAATAGTCCTAATCGCACAGCTCGAAAACTTTTAACAGAACGTTTCGCAAAGTGTCAACCTTAAGACGCGGCCTGCGTTCCTGAAAGCGCTTGACAACGGGTCGATTTCAATTTATGGCCGTGCGCAGTATACGTGATCGCGGAGGGGGTTACTCGAATGCATTCTGAATCCAGGGCCAGAGTAAAGCGGCTTGTTCAAAAAGGGGTCGCCATACCTAATCCCCACAGTGTGTTCATCGGAGAAAAGGTTAGCCTGGATCGCATTGCAGGCGATGGCGTGGTTATTTATCCGGGCTGCAAGATCTTGGGCCAAAAGACCCTGATCATGCCTGGGGCCAGACTCGGCTATGAGGGACCGGTGACGGTCGAAGATTGCCAGATAGGACCGAACCAGGATAAAGCCACCCCTTCTTTGATTGGCGACGTCCCTCGGGGCGTGATGCTGAATCAGCCCCCCATCTTTCTGGGAGGTCAGGGGGGCCTGGTTGGGCCTGTACGGGTGGAATACGGCATGGTCATTCCGGCAGGGATTGTTTGTCGAACAGACCTCCTTAATGGCAGCAACCTCATACTGGCCCAAGACCCGTCTCGCCAGTGTGTTGAACCGCAAAAACGAGCGCATTCCCCGCAGCTTGCCCTCCGGCCTCCGGCTCGTAGAGGCACGAGCCTACGCCTCGGAGAGTGCGTAGGCCCCTATGGGCCGGAGGCTGCGGGGTTTACGAGTTTTTCCCCAGGTATTTATTGGCACATTAAAAGGCGGGCAATCAACAACATCAATTACATTGCGAACCTCGTGGCACTCAGGCGCTGGTATTTGGAGGTTCGCTCCCTGTTTTTCAGAGGCGACTCCATGGCTGAGATGTTGTATGAAGGTGTCCTGGACAAGCTAGGAGGCTGTCCGAGAATAGAGGTTTCGAGATTTTGACCACATTATGTTGTGCCAATCTGGCAGGAGATACACTCTATGTTGTATACGAAAAAGAGGGTCTCCCATTCTCGGACACGCTCCTAGACATGGCCATTAGGGAACGCATCGAGCGCTTTAAGGCACTGGCCCAGAAGATGCCTGAATCGGCCAGGAGATACCGAGCGATCGTGAAGGAGCAAGCAAACGAGAAACTCCTGAGGCAAAAGCAGGAATTGTTTGACAGGTGGCAGGACGTGGAGGCCGTTTTGTCAAGCAGCCTGGAGAACCCGGGTGATCCCTCTGTCCGGGAACCTTTTTTGGAGCGGCTCAACAAACATATTAAGGAAAAAGGGACTGGCTATGTGGCAGTCATCCAGGGATTGGACAAGATCTGGTCAGCTATGGGAACCAAATGGCTCCAGGGGATCGTAGATGCAGTGAATGAACAGGCCCTTGAAGTGATGCCGTCTTATAACCTAGATTGAGCGGTTCAACGTTCACGGTTCCCGGTTGAAGAGTAAGTTCCCAATAAGTCCGGGTAGTTCGTTTGCTGTCATTGCGAGGAGCGAAGCGACGTGGCAATCTCATCGCCTGGAGCCCGCCCTGGCGCGACGTGCTTGAATTAATCTGCCAAGCCTATGATCCGGGTCTGGGCCAGGGTCTGGGCCACGGGCGCGACGCTGCTTTCAATATGCTATTCATTGTGCGGCCTCTACCTGCCCGGCTTTTTATCAGGGAATAAGGATTTTCATAAAGACTCGACGCTTGCTTGTTGATCTAATGAATTAAAGAACGTGATCCTCTTTCGCACCCAGCAGTCTCCTATAAAACGACAACGTTCTCTCTGCCTGGAGAGTTGTGGGGAACCTTTTTTTCGCTGTTTCGGATGCGCGGCCTGCCATTCTGTCCAGTTTGTCGTGATCTCTCATCAGGTCCGAAAGAATGTGCGCCAGACTCTCTGGCGACAAATCCATGAGACGGCCATTCACGCCGTTTTCTATCAGTTCCGGCAGGAATCCAATTCTCGATGCGATTACCGGCACTCCCGACGCCATAGCTTCCCTCACTGTCCGACACGATTTATCCGTTCCCGGCATAGGATAGACCAGCACATCCATCGCCCGGTAGGCCGCGACAAGCCCATCATTGCGGCAGTATCCTGCTAGGATCACTCTGTCAGCAATTCCCATTTCCGTCGAGGGTTTTTTCACCACCTCCTGCATAGCGTTTTTGCGCCCGCGCCCGACCAATAGCAAACGTAATTGCGGAAATTCCTTTGAAAGAGCTTGCACAGCGGTCAACGGAATGTCGATACGCCGACTCTCCCGTATTCTGCTCACCATTCCAACCACGAAGACTTCTTCCTTCAACCCAAAATCTTTCCTGGCTTCGGATATTTTCCTGTCACGGGAAAATCGGCCCAGGTCTATTCCCGGCTCTGCCACCTGGATCGCATCCGAACGGAACCTGTATCTCCTCATTGCTTTGTTCTTGGCCGCCCTGCTGATGACAACGAGTCCATCGGTACAGCGTCTGTATAGAAATCTCGACCTGAGATCACCCTTGGGTCCGTCTGGATCATAACAACTTCTAACAACGAATGGAGGCTTCGGCCTGCCTCTGGCCATGCTTCCCAGCAGGTGGGCGTTCGGCATGTGACAATGAATAACCTCTGGATTGAAGTCTGCCATAAGTTCGTGCAGCTTGCCGACATCCCGAAAGGCGGAAAGCACCCGGAAATGCTTCGGCATCTCAAGCGCTACTACTGGATCGAGTCCCTTGCGCCGTGCATGAAACGCCACACCCGGTTCAGACCCTTCAGGCGACCGCCCGCACACGAATGTGACCTCCGCCCCCAGCACTCTTTCCGCAAGAGCCAGGTCCACCGCGGGCTCAGATCGTTCGGTCCACCTCCGATTGCTGAGCAGATGTAAAATCTTCATGGCCATATATGCTACTTCGCAGCCACAACCCCCAATTAGGGCCTTTTATAGATTTTCAGATAAACAATTTCAGACTAAATCCGCAATCCGCAATCCAAAATCCGAAATGCTACATAGACACCAGTCTTACACCTTTCTCAATCGCGCTCTCTTTTTTTCTCTGCGACGTTGTCGCCTGGCCAGATCTTCGGGGTACAGATATGGATAGTGCCGTTTCCAGCGTTTGTGAAACCAAAACCACTGCTCTGGATATGCCCTCACTGCTTTTTCGACAGCCGAAGTCATAATCTGTGTATTTACTTTCAAGTCAGCACCCAGGTCGTCTGTTCTCTTCAGGGTAAGAGGTGGTTCTACAATCAGGGTAAGCCCGGCGTCTGCTTCCCTGATACAGAAAACTGGCAGGACTGGGCTGTCGTATCGTCTTGCCAGTAAAGCAGCGGCGGGAGTCGTATTAGCGGCACGGCCGAAAAAAGTAACCTCAACTCCTCGTGAGAGTTTGGTTCCCTGGTCGATCAATAATCCCAGCGTTTTCCCCTGGAGTAGCGTCCGAGCCATTTTGGGTAATGCCCGTTTCTTATATACGAGAATATTCCCAAAATTACTCCGAAGTCTGTGAATCCACCGATTAAGAACCTTGGGCTGAATCTGTCTAACCACCAATAATAAGGGCTTCTGGAGATAGCAAGAAATAAATAGGTGAGCCATTTCCCAGTTCCCCAGGTGAGCTGAAATCATGATAATGCCTTTTGGACTTTTCATAGCATTAAGCAGATTCTCTTTTCCCCTGATTCGGACTTTGCGCAGTATATCCTCCCTGGAAAAGCACATCATCTGACAGATTTCCAGAACAGTAACCCCCATGTTTTGGAAAACACGTTTGTAGAGTCTCTGGATGCGGTCCCGGGACCATTCAGGATGGGTGAATTGCAAGTTGCGCTTCACGATGCGCCGATGACGTCTATCCAGGATATATGCAAGTGTCCCTACTAACTTGCCAACACCGGCAATATGCTTTTGTGGCATACTTGCAATGAAAGCTGTAAATGTGCCGAAAAAGCCATGTGGTTTCCTCGATCTCTGTTGTCCCTGTTCTTCTCCTTTCCCTGCCATACATATCCTCAACTTTGTCATAAAATCGCGAAGCGATTTTATATAATGCGGCTACGCCGCTAAAAAAAGGGAATTCCTATACTACCAATCTGTAATATGTTCACTCTATAAAACAAAATATTTCAACGAGAGCTGTCTTCAAAAAATGTCTACCACGAAAGAATTTCTTACCTGGTTGATTTTAGCTTTCAGAAACTTTAAAAATGATAACTCTATCACCTTTTTGATCTGCAAAAACTTTGACAGGCTTGAGTTTTAACGGTATTAAGCATTTTCTAACCTTTTCATAATTCTTTTTACGCACTCTTAAAGCAACAACATCATCAGATGCCCACTCCGGTATACTGAGGTTTTCAGAAATATCCCATGACATAAATTGTCGTTGTGCGTAAAAAGCAATTTGCCGCTTATTGCTATAGAGTTTTGCCTGCTCAGGCATGTTCTCTTTTAGCCATATACCAGCTGAGACCACGTATATCTTGGATTGTTTAGGTGGAATAAAGGCATAGACAAACATGATTAGAAACACAAGTGAGAGGAAAGGAAATAATAAAGAGTTACCTGTTAGCACTGTTTTTTTATCTCGCCAGTGCTGATAAATCGTGTGTAAGCTGAAGGGCGACCAAAGGAGAAGTAATAGGCTTGATAGCATCAAAAAACGGTGTGAGATGAAAAACTGTTGCCCTAAGAATATGGCTGGAATCAGTAGATTTAATAATGTAAAGTACATCAGCACCTTTTTGGCACCATCCTCTATTGGCATCAGCTTTTTGCAAACACCATAGGCACAAAGTAAGATATGGAGTGGCCAAAGGGTGGTAACCAATCTGTAGAGATATATTCCAGCAAGCCCAGAGATGGTCATGATTAAGCCCCACTTTTTTGACGCGTCATCAAGTACAGTTTGGCTAATGAGTGCTGCTTTGTTATGCAGATTGTTACTTAACAACATTAAGCCATTTTGCAACTGATTCCAGAACTCGCTGAGTCGGCCAAGTTGCTCGCTTGACTCATGTGGCATACAGAACCACCAAGTCAATAGAATAGCTAGAGTTATGATGTTGACAGTATATGCTTTGAGTGTATATCCTAATCTGCTCCATAGCCCTGTGTTCGAGCGAACTAGTAACACGAGAGGGCTCAAGCAGCACAGCACGGCACCCTCAATTCGAAACAATGTGGCAAAGCTAATACATATACCCCAGCCTAAGGCATAGCGCCAGCGTAGATTGCGATAGTAGCGGATGAAGTATAATACCGATAACAAACTGAATGCCCAATAGCCAAAATCACGAATTATGTAGTTTTGATAGTGGTTTAGGCGTGGGTGGCTGAGAATGATGATAGCGCCAAAAAATTGCACGGTGCGAGAACCGCCTAATTCCTTGATCAGAGTAATGAAGGTTGTGACGATGACAACTAACAGAGCGGCGTTCAATACATAAGCACTATGCTCGAAAGATAAATGGGCCAGTTTGCCTAACCAGGCGATCAGTACGGAATAAAACGGCCAGCAATAGAGTTTCATGGCTGCTTGCCACCCAGAGTGGGTGAATGCATCGGCAGTTTGTAAATAGAGTATGCCATCACTGTTCAAGGGATTTCGGATGCTGACAGCGATGAACAATGTTACCACGGCCAATAGCGCCGCAACGGGACGAACATCTTTAAGCTGACTAATAAAGTAAATACCGCGTTGCATAAAATCTTTCATTGACAATCTGCTCGGAAATTGGCTTATGTTGATTATTAGTGATAAGAATTTTCTTTTTGGCAAAGGCTTTATAGGATAAAGTTGTTTGTGTGTCAAGTGAAACAGCTTTACAACAGGCGATTACCTGCTTGACACACAAGCCTTATTTGTCTATAATCATATGACCCAAAAGGGAATTCTTATCATTTCATTTATCATTAATGCGATTATTGGTGGTGACGACGAAGCGTATCCGTGATATCCATGACTGACCTGGTGCAGAATTATCTCAGCGAAGTCTTCAGAGAAAGTGCATCTGTTGCTTGTAGTCAGTCTTTTGGTCGCCTGACTCTTTACCGGCGAGAATATGAATCCGACGCATTAAGCTCCTTGTTGACAGACCCGGATGCGCATATGCAAGTGGCGATAGCAAGGTTGAAGCGGGGACATTCGGCAACAGTGGCGCTCGTGGAGGTGGATGGTCGTCGCTTGGTTTTGAAACGATACAATATAAAGAATTTCGGGCATGGACTGAAACGAGCAATACAACCCACGCGTGCTGCGATTTCTTGGCGTAATTCCCACTTATTACAATTCATAGGCGTTCCCACCGCACCTCCAGTCGGCATGATTGAGGAACGCTACGGCCCTTTGCGTTCACGTGCTTATTTTCTCGCTGAGGAGGTAGCCGGGCCGGACGCATTGACATATTTCACGTCACCTGAGCTTGACCCTGATCAACAGGAAGTTATGGGGCAGGCGTTGGTAGATCTCATCGTTCGAATGGGGCAGGCCCGTATTGTTCAGCGGGATACAAAAGCAAAGAATTTCATCATATCGCCGCAGGGACCTGTGATGATAGACTTGGATGCTATCCAAGTACATCGGTGGTTGTTCACGTTTAGACGTGCTTACCGGAATTGTTGGCGACCGTTAATGAAAAGTTGGCAACGTTATCCTGAGGCTGATGCTTTGTTTCGGGGCCTATTGAAAGATGTAGGCATCAATTATCGAGATTAGTTTCAGAAAATTGGGAACCTCGACAGGCTCCCAGGGCATCAGTTGCGCGAGGAGCTTTCCTTATCAAAGGCCGAGATAGAAGAACGAACAGGATGCCCTGTTCACCATTTCTGCTATCCCAGAGGAAAGACAAATACAGAGGTTAAGACCACTTTATGAGCGTTAAAAAGAATCAGCAGCAAAAGCTCACGGTGATTACCCCGTGTTACAACGAGGGAAAAAACATCGAAGTCTGTCTTCAAAGTGTGATGTGGGCGGACGAGATCCTCGTAGTAGATTCCTTCAGCACTGACCAGACTTTGAATATTGCCCGGAAATATACCGATCGAATCTTACAGCATGAATATATCAATTACGCCGCACAGAATACCTGGGCGATTCCCCAAGCGAAACACGAGTGGGTTTTGATCGTGGACAGTGACGAACGGGTAACCCCGGCACTGCGCGATGAGATTCAGGAACTATTGCGGCGAGGCCCGGATAAGGACGGATATTTGATCAGGCGAAATAATCATCTCATGGGTAAGTGCATCAAACATTCTGGTTGGGGCGATGACAGTGTGCTCCGTTTATTTCGTAGGGGTCTTGGGCGCTATCAGAAGAAGCGTGTCCACGCCAAGGTAGAACTCGAAAATACGGGAGTGCTCACGGCTCGTCTTGATCACCATACCGTTTCTTCCATGGCAGCCTGGGTAGCCAAGATCAACCGTTATTCGTCGTGGAAGGCGGAAGATAAGTTTGAGAAAGGAGTGACGGCGCCGGTTCTGCACCTGGTGTTGCGTCCCCCGTATCGTTTTTTTAAGGATTTCGTGCTCCGTTTGGGTATACTCGATGGGTGGCGCGGCTTCCTGATCGCGGCCATGTCTTCATTTGCTGAGCTGGTAATGGCGGCAAAATTAACTCAAATAACAATTGAAAATCGACGTAATCGATAGTCCGATGCGAATCCTGCACATCAATCTCGAGCGTGGTTGGCGAGGCGGCGAAAGACAAACCTTGTATCTAATGAAGGGCCTTAGAGATATAGGCTATGAAAACCATCTACTAGCGCGCAAAAACGATTTGTTCGTGCAACGGGCATTAAAATGCGGCTTTAGCGTAAAAAGCATCAATAAGCCATTCTTGTTGCACGGCCCTTTCCTCCGCCATTTTGATATTATTCAACTTCATGAAGTCCGGGGTCTTCAACTTGCCGCGTTCTGGAAATTTTTCCACGGGCGACCCCTCGTTCTTACGCGGCGCGTTGATAATATGCCGAGTCATCACGCGTTCACGCGTTTTATATACAAACAAGCGGACCGACTAATCGCGATCTCCAGGAAGATCCGGTCGGTCATGGTTGATTGGGGTTTTGATCCCGCCCTTATCACTGTAATTCATAGTGCGATCAGTTTAGAAAACAAGGCCGAACCTGCTAAGGTGCAGGAGTTAAAAAAAAGGTTTTCAGGCCGCAAGGTTGTGGGATGTATAGCGTCACTAGAAGGCCGTAAGGATCATACTACGTTATTGGATGCCGCGGCCCTTGTTAATAAACAGCGTAATGACGTCGTCTTTGTATTGATCGGAGACGGCGTTCTTCGAGTAAAGCTGGAGGCTCAGGCCAAAGAACTGGGCCTTGATAACGTTGTATTCGAAGGTTACCAGGATGATCCTTACTCCTATTATCCGATTTTTGGCGTTTTTCTGATGACGTCCAAGGCAGAGGGGTTGGGTAGCGCCATTCTGGATGCATTTTTCTATCGTGTACCAGTTGTCGCGACTGCGGCCGGCGGAATACCCGAGCTCGTTGTAAATGAGCAAACAGGATTATTAGCCCCGGTGAAAAACCCGCAGAAGGTTGCGCAAGATTTGCTTCGAATGTTGGACAATCCGGATTTGCGTCGTCGTTGTACCACACAGGCTTATAGTCTAGTGGAACGAGACTTTAATGTCCCTTTAATGGCCAAGGCTTATGATCATGTATATCGCAAGTTAACCCGACCTTACCAGTAAAGTACCGGCGAGTGTCAGATTGACTTGCTCGAAAACTTAGTTCGCTTTGCTCACAATTGCAACAGTGGAATGGCAGTTATGTCCATAAAGAGCGCCCTTGCCAACGTAACCCAGGACCATGTTCGAACCGGGAGGGCAGCGTCATTCGCCTTCGACGTACCATCCATCGGGACTATCACCTGTACTCGGGTTTTTCGAGCCATCCGAGGTAAGCGGATTGTTTGTCTGGGTGAGATTGGCGGCAATGAAGTCGTCGTAAAACTCTATTTCGATCCTCGACGAGCGAAGATCCACTGGCAGCGAAGTGATAGGGGTTGTCGAGTATTTGTTGAGTGCTCCCTCACTGCCCCGAAGATACTGTTTTCCGGGTATCTTTCTGAACATGACCTCTACGTGATGGTATTCGAGTATATTGAAAATGCCGTTCGGTTTGATACAGCTTTAGCCGACGCTCCTGATGAGGCTCAAAGGCAACAATTGCTTGATCAGCTCATGGCATGTTTGGCCAGACAGCATGAACAAGGGATAGTTCAAAATGATGTACACATGGGAAATTTCTTGTTGCAAGGCAAGGAAATTTACTCGCTTGATGGGGACCAGGTACGTATCTATTTGCACCCCTTAAGTAAACGCCCCTCACTGGCAAATCTGGCCGCATTCTTATCCTATTTTTCGCCAATCCATGATGCCGCGATTGCTGAGCATTACCAGGCTTATTGTTCGGTAAGAGGGTGGCACGTGACTGGAGGGGATACCCAAAAGCTAATTGGAATAGTCAAACGCATGCGGAAGCGCCACCTGGCGACATACATGAGAAAGATATTTCGCTCACGGGATCCGTTCTTGGTATGCAAAGCGCCCGATTATTTTTCAGTGCGTGATCGTAGAGTTTGGAACGATGAATTCACGTTGGTTTGCGAGAATCCAGAACGATTTATATCCGACACTAATGGCCAGCAGTTGGATAGTAATCATTGTTGCCATCTGTCGATTGACGCCGTACCGATTACCTTGTATTCGGTCCGTGTTTTCGGCAATCGTTTGTTTAGGCGACACGGTATTATTTCCCGAAGATGGCGAAACGCACTGCGGCTCAACCGGCTCGGAATACATACCCCTCGTCCGATTGCCCTGATTGAGAAACGGGAAAATAGTAGAATATGGCGTGCTTTTTTGATAGTGAAATCCTGCGATGGAATCCTTGCGCGGGATTTTTTCGCGTCTGATTCTGTGTCGGACGACGATAAGGACTCTGTAACGGAGCGGATTGCAAAAGTTTTTCTTGCGATGAAACAAACCGGTATCGCCGTTCGCGGGGTGCACAGCACAAATATTCTTATTTCAGATCTAGAGCCCATATTTCTAGATGTCGTGCAATTGAACCAGGCGGCATTTTTCAGCCGTTCCAGCGTGGCCAAGGGGGTTTTGGAGTTCTTGCAGGGATGGGATAACGACTCAGATGTTAACATGCTTTTTCGTAAAAAATTTAAGCAGTTGAACTTAATTTAACGTTTCGGGATTTCTACAACTGAAAAAAGCCAAGGAGCAGTACATAAATGAACAAACTCCCGAAATGCTACGGGATCGTCCCAGCGCGCTGCACGATCTGCCCCCGCGAGAAGCTGACAAGCAAGATTCAATTGATGGAGATGGAGACATTCAAGAAACTCCTCGACGACTGTATTTGCGACAAGCTCAATTACATACTGATATGAAAAATGGCGATGACGCGGTAAAGATCCTGGTGATCAGGCTAAGCGCGCTTGGAGACGTTGTCCGTACGCTGCCTGCCGTGGTTTCCATATCCAATGCCTTCCCGGGAAGCAAGATCACGTGGGTAACCGAGACCCTTGGGGCATCTTTCCTCAACGGACACCCTGCCATACATCAGGTCCTCGTTTTTGCAACCCGGCTGTGGCGCAGGATTTTCCTCACTCCTGCGGGATTTATACGCACCGCGCGTCAGTTTCGCTCCTTTGTCAAGAGGCTCAGGTCTACCGACTACGATATGGTCGTTGACTTCCACGGGGTGCTGAAGAGCGCCGCCGTATCTCTGCTTGCAAAAACTGGACGCAGAATCGGTTACGACGCAACAGGCACGAAGGAGTTCAGCCACCTGGCCAACACCGAGAAGGTGAGTCTCCCGGAGGGGAAACTTTCCAGGTACAAGAGGAATATGGCGCTTGCGGAGTATCTCGGCGGATGCAAGCCGAATCCGAAAGCGCTTATTCACTTCCCATCCCGTATTGTAGGTGAGCTTTCGCCTTTCTTCGATCAACTTCCCCCAGGGGGTCATATCTTCGCGATTCATCCCGGGACCAGTGCCCGGGCCATCTACAAGAGGTGGTTTTCAGACCGCTATGCAAGTCTTGCCGACCAAATTGTGATACGTTTCAACGGGAGGATATTATTCACCTGGGCACCGGACGAACTCGACTTCGTATCCAAGATAGCTGAGATAAGCAGGGAGGATGTGCGCATCGCGCCAAAGACGGAAACGCCGCTGCATTTGGCGTACATTCTTTCTCAGAGCGATGTCTATATCGGATCAGATACGGGCGCCATGCACATGGCAACCCTTGTCGGTACCCCTGTGGTGGCAATTTGGGGGCCAACGGATCCTACCGAGAACGAACCCGGTCCCTACTCCCCCCACGAGGTCGTGCGGAGAAGTGTCGATTGCAGCCCCTGCCGGAAAATGGGATGCCGGGTTCGGACGTGCATGGCAGCGGTTGAGGTGGAGGATGTTTTGGGTGCCGTTGAGAGACTCCTTGCACGAATGAAATAGAATGGATGGATAACCTGCTCACAAAATGAAGATACTTCTCGTTCAGACAAGTTTCCTGGGAGATACAATTCTTTCTACTCCTGTTATCTCTGGCATCAAAAAGATTTATCCCGATGCTGAGCTCTGGATGATGACAACGCCACTTGCCTCGTCGCTGGTGATGCGCGATCCACTTCTTGCTGGAGTTCTTACATACAATAAACGAGGGAAGGATGCAGGATTCTCCGGTCTGTTGCGAATGAAACGTCGAATCATGGCGATGAGGTTTGACAGGGTGTATTCGCTTCATCGTTCTCCCCGCACATCGGTTTTGCTCTGGCTTTGCGGCATTCCTGTTCGCATCGGATTTGCGAATGCCAAGCTTAACTTTCTCTATCATGAGATACGAGAACGAAATTCTGGCGACCATGACGTGGTTCGCAACCTGTCATTGCTTTCCGGGGAGGTTCCTCTCGAGTCACTGGAAGCGGAGCTGCGTTTATTCCCGCCTTTGAGAAACGAGCTTGACAATGAGGTTAACAGAATGTTGCCTCAGCCTGGTGGTTATGTGGTACTTGTGCCCGGAAGTGTTTGGAAAACCAAGATGTGGCACTGGAAGGGGTATCGTGAGGTAGCTCAGTTCTTGCTCAAACGAGGCTTTGCGGTCGTTCTCCTGGGAGCGCCGTCAGATGAAAAGGTAAACGCCATGGTGGCTCAGGGACTTGAAGTCAGCAATTTTGCAGGAAAAACGAGTATTCCAGACACGATGTACATCATAAAAAATGCAAGGCTGGTTGTGTGTAACGACAGCATGGTCCTTCATATTGCTTCTGCATTTAAGGTTCCGAACGTTGCGATTTTTTGTGCGACATCCCCGCAATTTGGCTTCTATCCCTGGAAGAATAAGGCAGTTGTGGTGGAGAAGGACCTTCCTTGCAGGCCTTGCAGCCGACACGGGGGAAAAACGTGCCCGACAGGGACTGAGGCTTGCATGAAGGAACTTTCACATCTTGAAGTAATAAGCGCGACTGAGAAATTGCTAGATATTCAATGAGTAAGGCACTAACCAAAATATATGATTCGTATCATTTCGGATCGTCATCTGATCTTACTGCCCGACAATTGGAGCAACTCATCAGACTCTTTAATACCCCTACAAATACTGTTGATTCGGTCCTTGGCGGAAGAAGCTCGGTTACTATTGCTCAGCTTGAAGGGGTAGGATCGGTAGTCATCAAATATTATACCCGTGGAGGGCTTATTCGATACCTGGTCAAACGAAGGTACCTGAAGTGGGGCAAAACGCGTTGTCAGATTGAGTATGAGATATTGCAGAAAGTAAGGAGCCTCGGTGTAAATGCCCCCGAGCCGATTGCCTATGCTTCCCAGGGCAGTTTGTTCTATAAAGCGTGGCTGGTAACCAGAGAGATTAAACAGAAACAAACACTTGCTGAACTCAGTTGTGCAGATGAGGAACATGCTCACATTGCGATGAAAAAGGTCGTCGATCAGGTCTCCACTCTTATCAATAACAATATCTTTCATGTCGATTTGCATCCTGGCAATGTGTTAGTGGACAGTCGTGACCGGGTATTTCTCGTTGATTTTGACAAGGCCCGTCTTCCTCGGCACAATAAAAATAAGTTACGAGATCATTACCTTAGTCGTTGGCGACGTGCTGTAATCAAGCATCGGTTGCCGGAGATGCTCTGCGACATGATGTGCGCAGGGCTTCGGAAGGATTACGAAGTGGGGTGAACAGAGGAGGACTGAATCAATGGCAACAGCTTTCGGGTTGCAACGATTTCTTCACGATCTCCGATACCACCGGGAACGCTTCCGCCAATTCCTTGGCATCGCCTTTATCATCCTGGCCAGTGTTGCAGGCGAACCAAAGGAAATGTTGTTCGTTGCTGGTGCAGCGCTGGTTATCCTGGGTATTGCAGCGCGCCTGTGGGCATCAGGGCATATTAAAAAGAACAAGATCCTTGCCACCGACGGGCCTTACGCCTATGTCAGGCACCCTCTATATGTGGGCAACCTCACGTTGGGATTTGGCTTTGCCCTTGCCTCCAGCTTATGGTGGAGTCTCCCACTGTTGATAGGGATGTTGCTCGCCTTTTATCCTCCTGCCATCCGTCGAGAAGATGAAAAGCTTCATCGCAGATTTAAAGAGGAGTGGGAACAATGGCGCAAAGAGACCCAGGGGCTTATTCCACGCCTTACCCCCTATCAGCCCGGCCAACGTGGCAGTTGGTCGTTCATGCAAAGCCTGCGGGATAACGGTGAGCCCATTATCGCCCTATTTTTACTGTCTTGGCTCTACTTCCTCTGGATGGGGCTGCATTGAACCCGCCGTGCCGTCGATGTTGAAGAAGCTGGATAACCTTACCGAAATCGAGCTCCTTAAGTGGGTCAGGAGCAGCGTCAAAACCAAATCGAACATTCTTAGCCGCGGTAGTCAGGGCCATGTCTATCTGTATAAAGGCAAAGGTCAGCGTCTAATACTCAAGGCTCCTGTGGGGTGGGGGTTAGGCGGGCTCATCCGGCGGGTGATGTTGCGCAACGAGTACAGGGCCTACTCCAGGTTATCTGAAGTACGCGGTGTGCCGCGCTGTTACGGCATTCTGGATGGGCGCTACCTGGTGCTTGAATGCATCAACGGGGTTCCGCTACGAAGATCCCGGATTACGGATCGCGGCATGTTTTTCGAAAAACTGTTGAACCTGATCAAAGGGCTGCACAAGGCGGGTGTGGCGCATGGCGATCTCAAGAAAAAGGACAACCTTCTCGTCGTCAAAGGACGGGCGCCCTGTATGATCGATTTTGGCGTAGCTATCGTCAGTAAACCTGGTTTTGCACCTCTAAATCGCTATCTCTATAACCTTGCAAGGAAATTTGATTTCAACGCCTGGGTGAAGTTGAAGTATAACCGAAAGTTCGAAAATATAGTCGATGAAGACAGGCAATACTACAACAGAACAGTGGTGGAGAAAGTGTCACGCTGGATCAAGCGGGCTTACCGGAAACTAAAAAAAGATCTTAGAGGCGAACCTAAGAAATACCGACACTTATAGCCAGCATCATCAGGCCCTTATCCTCAGGGATTACGAGCGTGACCTTCAAAAGGAAACTCTATCATTCCACTGGAGTAGATTCTCGTTTTCAGGTTAAAGTATTTGGTCACATTCAAAGTCGGGTTTCGTTTCTCCTGACCGAACTCACCTTTCTTCACGACTTAACAGTTTTTTTCCGGCCCAGGCACCTTCATAGCTTCCAGGTCCGACAATTGGCGCTGGAGATTGTCAAGGTATTCTAATATCCTTTCTTTTCTCAGTATTTTCATCAGCCTGAGCTTCTTATCTTCTCCTCTAATAATGAATAGTACAAAGACAAGAATGGTTTCATATCGAAGTACCTGTACGGGACAGTCGTCTCAAATTCCACTTTTGCAGATTGATCCCTGACAAAGAGTTCGTGCCCATAGCGGACGTACTGAAGCGGAGCTATGTTTTCTTATATTGCAATGGCAACCTCCCTTTGCCTTTTGCCAATCTGAGGCTGGGTTTTAGCAAAACTATTGATGTCCTCACTCAGCCTGTTAACCAAACGATTCACTTCTTCCGCAACATGTCCGGTGATAAAAGCCTGCCTACACTTTTCACAAATATTTGCTGGAATGTTTTTCACGATAATATTAATACCCTCCAACTCATAACTAAGCTGAGTCTGCCCTTCCTTTACTATCCCCTTACACTCTGGGCATTTTCTTGTTTTCGGCATTATTTGTCTTCTCCAATGTCAGCAAGATCATCACGTGTAACTTTCGAATATAACTTTCCTCGCTCTGTTATCAAATGTCACTCGATATCGGTCAAAAATATCCATCCCAAGTAGGTTGAAACCCACCCCTAATTTTGAGGAAAAGCCTATCTTCATGCCAAATTCATCCTCTCCTATCCTTATACCCACCGTATGCAAATAGATTGGAATAAAGCTACCATCACCAACTACTGCCAAAACTTTCTTGCCCGCTGTGAGGTTAATATCTAATATATCAGCAACCTTATCATCAAAAATGCTATAGAAACAGCCAGAATCGACATAGGCCCAAACTTCTTTCCACTTTCCTTTCGTCCTGAGGCCAACTGGGATGAGAGGAACATCTCTCCGCCTATGAAGGGCATACTTGAACTCTACAAAATGCATATCAACTCTTCCTCTGTGGGAACTTTTAAAAGAGAAATTCCCTCCTCTTCTTTGTGTGCCTTCTTGGCGTTTTCCAGGACTTCCCGAGGGGTTAAAGCAACTGATACCACCTCTTCATCGAGAACACCAATGTATTTCCCCCCGTATTTGGAAACGAGAGACTCAAAATTTTCTGTAATCCATTCTTGCGACTTCGTCATAATAATTCACCTTAATCCTTTACTCTTAGCTCCATACGTCTTTAATCCTTATAGGTTAGACAGGATTTACCTATAGAGTTTTTCATATGAGTTGATACCTCAAATAAACATGCAGATGCACTGCATATAGGGGTTTCTTGGATAGCACATACGAAATATAGTATCATGTCATATAAAAAGGGCTATAGTGGCTGAACGAAAACCATCCATTCCTGTCATTTCGAGCAGAGCGAGAAATCTGTTGCTGGGCTAACATGTACAACTTACAGAACGTTTACAATAGTCGAAATTCAGAGCACAAGAATGTCAGAGGAAGTCCACCTTTCACCAAAGACTCATTGAAATCATGCTGCTAAAGAAGTTGGCAGTTTCTCGACCTGGGCAATCGGTACGGTTTCGGCCAAAGATGGGGTATAAACCGAGACTTTCAAAATTTGGTTTACCCGTGGCTTAGTGATAATTTCAATAACTGTATCTTGCCACTCCGTTTCCAGTTCACTTAACCCACTTAAGGGAAAGCTACGTGGCCCCAAATTGGTTAATTGCACCAACACTGAAAAATCCATGAGGGTTAAACCAATTGCACGCTTCTCGGCACGGTTAAAACGTAATAATATGTTATCATTCAATTCAACCGCTGTTGTTGCTTTCTCTCCCGGTGAAAAGGAGATATACAACACATCTGCTTCTTTATCGTAATCATATGTCGGTTCTTTGTTCACCGGTCACTTTTCTATCGGCTTTGCCTCATCGATGAGCATGATGGGAATGTCATCCTTGATTTCATAAAGGAGTTTACATCTGTCGCAGATGAGTCCATCTTTTGTTTCATTCAGATAAATGTCCCCTTTGCACTTGGGACAGGCCAAGATATCCAATAACTCCTGGCTGATTGCCATCCTGTTACCTCCTTTCGTAGAAACGATCGAGTGGTCGATTGGTTAAATGGTCGAGTGGTCATTTGTCATTTGTCATTTGTCATTGGAGCTTCGCTCCGCATAGCGCATGGCGCATAGCGTTTTTTCTTTTACGCTCTGCCCTATGCCCTTTGCTCTCTGCGCTTTCGATCCGCATAGCGCCTGTCGGCTTGAGAACATCCCCGCATTCCGCACTCCGCATTTGTCTCATTCTCCATTCTCAAATAACTACTCGACCACTCGACCACTCGACTATTTGACTATTTGACCACTCGACTACTCGACTACTCAACTAACTCCTTGATCCACTCATATTCCGTCTGCAGACCATCTTGAATTGACACTTTCGGCTTATATCCCAGTTTCTCTTCTGCCTTGGTTATCTCCGCCATGGTATGCCGCACATCCCCCTTTTGGGTGGCTTGATACTCCACCTTAAGCTCTCGGTCCACGATCTCTCCTATAATCTTTATGACTTCATTTACGGTAATCCGCGAGCCTCCGCCGATATTGAATACTTCTCCTGGCAGGGCGTTTTCAAAGCCCAGCCAGTTGGCCTCCACAATATCGTCCACGTGAGTGAAGTCTCTGCTCTGTTTGCCGTCGCCATACACCTTAATCGGTTGGTCCTCCAGTGCCCATCTGAAAAAGCGATGAAAGGCCATGTCTGGCCGCTGCCTGGCCCCGTAAACCGTGAAATATCGCAGTGAAACTGTCGGTATCCCAAAATTCTTGAAGTAAAGCCAGGTCAGGTGTTCACCAGCCAACTTGGAGACGCCGTAGGGAGAAACAGGACAAGGGAGCGAGAACTCTCTCATGGGAAGGTCTTCGGTATCTCCGTAAATCGAAGACGAGGAGGCATAAACGAATTTCTTGACCGGTCTTTGCCTGCATGCCTCAAGCAGCATTTGGGTGACAAGGATATTGTTATCAGAGTAAATCTTGAAGTTCTGACCCCAACTTGCCCGCACACCCGCCTGGGCCGCCTGATGAAAAATGACATCGACCCCACATACAAGTTTTTTCAAGTCGACCCCAAGAAGACTCTCTTCAATAAAGTCGAAATCTCGGTGTTTTCTTAAATCAGCAATATTTGATTCCTTTATGGTTCTGGGATAGTAATCCATAAAATTATCGATCCCAACAACCTTGCATCCCTTCTCAATCAAATATTCACATAAATGCGACCCAATAAACCCTGCTGCCCCTGTCACTAAAATCCTCAAATCGCCACCCCTACTATGCCAATCTTTCGTGTATACACTGATATGAACCCGAATTTCGCAAGGTCATTTGAAAAACATGACCAATCCTGTCATTGCGAGTCCACCGCAGGTGGACGAAGCAATCTCCAGGTGCTGAAAGTCCGCCGTCTTTGTGGCGTACCGAGATTGCCACGTCGCTCCGCTCCTCGCAATGACATCTTGAGAGTCTTGCGAAGTTTGGGAAAAACCAAAATGCGAATTTGACCATTTATCGTGTTCTCAGAATCCTTGCAACAGAACCAAAAACCTGCTCAACAGAGATATCCCTCATACAGTCACCACGATCACACTTCTTCTTGAAGCACGGACTGCAAGACAAGTCAACACGCAAAACTTCATGGCCTTCACCAAAGGGACCTGTTCTCCAGGGGGCTGTGGGGCCGAAGAGAGCAACTACGCGTGTTCCCACTGCTGCAGCCAGATGCATGGGTCCTGTATCTGTGGATACCAGACATTTGCACTCCTCGTACAGGGCAGCCAGATGCTTCAAATCGGTTTGGCCCGAAAAGTCAGTGCATGGATGGCGCATCCTGGAGATGATCTTTGCAACCTCTTTTTTGTCTGTGTCGCTTCCGGTAAAAACCACAAAAACACCCAACTCTTCAATGAGCCTGTCTGCCAACCAGCAAAACTTGTCAACATCCCAGAGCTTGGTAAGCCATTTTGCCACCGGACTCATGGCAATGATAGACTGCTTGTGCCATCCCTTTTGGCGGAGCATGGACCTGATATCCGACCTTTCCTTATCGCCAAAGGGGACATTAAACTTTATTTCGCTCGAGTTAACACCCAAATATTTGATCAGGTTCGAATATCTAAGAATAGCATGCTTGTCCATATCAAAGGGGGGCATGCGATCACTCAGAACCATAAAGCTGAATTCACGGGTCTTGTTATAGCCCATGCTGCGCTTCGTTCGGCACAGACCAACTATTGCCGCGCTCTTGAGTAGTCCCTGAAAGTCGATCACCACGTCGTAGGTCGTATCCCGGATCTCCTTTACGAAGTGAAAGATGCTTGTCAGGTTTTCAAGCCAGCAGGGGCTTAGCAGCCCCTTTAGCCAGCATCTCCGTTTCAAAATAAGGACCCGGTCCACCGCCTCATGGGATTCGACGATTCCACAGGCTGTCTCCTCCACCAGCCAGGTAATATGGGCGTCAGGAAAGTGCTTTCTGAGCGCATTCGCTGCCGGGAGCGTATGGATGACATCTCCGATGGCACTCATTTTGACAACCAGTATGTTCATAAAACCAGTGACTAAAGTGAGCTAAAGTGAGCTAAAGTGCCTAAAGTTAGCTAAAGTGAGCAAAATTTAGGGATTCATGCATTAAGGGTTTAAAATCAAAGAGAATTCCTTCACCTCATCAATTCACAATTCCTGAATTACAAATGTTTTCATCATTAAACTTTAGGCACTTTAGGCACTTTAGTTCACTTTAGGCACTCCGTTTATTCCTTACTGGTCTCCCCAAGCAATGTGTCGACCACAGCATATACCTTGTCCACAGTAATCTCTCTCATGCACCTATGGTCCGTGGGGCACTCCGGTTTGAGACATGGGCTGCATGGCACCCGCACCCTGACGATGTGGCTCCTCGGACTGGTAGGACCTGTTGCCACAGGATCAGTAGAGCCAAAGATGGCAACCAGTGGAATATCAAGGGCTGCTACTACGTGCATTAGGCCAGAATCGTTTGTAACAAAAAGTCGACATCTTTCAATTAAGGCCACGGCCTCACGAAGGTTAGTCTTGCCGCAAAGATTGATGCAGTCCTTTTTCATTAGCTCAGAAATTCGCCGCCCAATCGCCTTTTCAGCAGGTCCGCCAAAGATAATAATGTGAGCTGACCATGAGTCCTGTATCTTATCACAGAGAGCTGCATACCGTTCAGGAGCCCATCGCTTGGCCGATCCATATGTAGCCCCAGGATTTATGCCTATTAATCTCCCTTGTCCCGTTACGTGGTGTCTCATCAGGATATCTTCTGCCCGGCTGCGCTCCTGGTCAGTCACCATTAGGGTAAGACCCCTGCCGGTAAGCTTCAGAGAAGCCCCTTCTAGAATCCCGAGATAGTAGTCAATTTGGTGGCCCAGCTTACGACCTGGCTCAAGACGAATGCTGTGTGTAAGTAGAAAACGGCGGCCATCGGTATCGTACCCAAGCCTCTTCGGGACCCCGGCCAAATAAGCCAGCAGGGCCGCCTCAAAGGCGTTTTGAAAAAGGACGACGAGGTCAAACTTGGTCCTGCGCAATTCTTTGATCAGCCGAGCTTTTCCCAACCATCCCGCATGTCTTCCTGCCAAATCGTACGGTATGATTTGATCCACATAGGGATTATTGTAAAAAACGGGCGCCACCCATGGCTTGGCCAAGAGGCTGATCCGTGCGTCCGGAAAATTTTTTCGAACCGCGCGAACTGCTGGTGTAGTCAGTATGGCGTCTCCAACCCAGTTGGTGGAACGAATGAGGATGCGTTTGATCTCGCCAGAATTCAGTCTTCTTTGTATCATCAGGCGAACGTCCGGGGCTCCGCCCTACCGGAGCATTGGAGCAATGGAGTACTGGAGTGATGGGTTTAATTCGTGTTGAGTCCGTTCGGCCGGCTAAGGGCACAATGCCCAGTTTTTGATATAGCTGTCAAAGGGTTCCGCATCATCGCCAAAGGAAATCCCAATGGTCAGGACGAGGAGTTGCGGCGTTGATGGAATCTCAGTCAGAATATTCACGTAATCCTTCTCGGTGGTGATAATGCTGTCCACGTTCAACTCCCTGGCCCTTTTCCAGATAATCCTCAGATCGTGTTGAGAATACCGATGATGGTCCGGAAACTCAAGGAAGCCAACGATATCGCCTTCAAGTCCGGAAATGGTTTCACGGAAACTCTCATTTCGAGCAATACCGGAAAACAAAAAAAGCCTTCGCCTCTTTAGCATCGCTAAACCGGGGGACTCTTTTTGTCCGGCCACAAACAGACTGTCACAGACGTGCGTGCATTTGAAAATCGGACGTCCGCGGGCATGGGCCTCGATCATGGAGCTCACCTGAGCCAGATCGCTCTCATTCGTCCATCGGGTCAGGATGAGGGCGCTGGCACGCTTCAGCTCTTCCGCTGGCTCCCGGAGTGTGCCCCTTGGAATACAATGTCCGTTGCCAAGGGGACACGTGCTATCCAAAAGCAACAAATTCAAGTCCCGTCTTAAGGAGAGGTGCTGAAAGCCATCATCAAGAACCAACACCGATGAGCCGAACCTGCTGATAGCCAGTCTCCCGGCCTGATAACGATCTTTGCCAACCAGCACAGGAATCCCTTTTAGTTTTGATGCCATGAGATGGGGCTCATCACCCGAGGCCCGGGGTCCCATGACAATCTTATTTCCGTCTGAAACGATCCCCCCTGCGTACTGCGCATACCCCCTATAGCCCCGGCTGATGATTGCTACCTCAAGACCAAGACCTTTCAACAAATTTGCCACGTAGTGGACCATGGGGGTCTTTCCCGTCCCTCCTACTGTCATATTGCCAATAGATATCACTTTACATGGCAGCCTTTTTGACCTGAGAACACCTTTTTCATACAAGCGAACTCTAACTGCCACCGCCATCTGGTAAATCTTTGAACACGCGTAAAGCACACATTCAAGGGGTGATGAAAACGCTGGATCAGTTATATCTCCCCTGATCATCACCTCTTGTATGGCATTACGGATTGCGCCCGCCTGCCATCGCCTGGAGCGAAGGCGACTGGCGGGCAGGGATTGCGGATTGCAGCTCAGAAATCTTTCAACAACTCCTAACACCCTGTTAACCGCGCCCCGGTTCATACAGAAAACCTCATAGGCTTTCTGTCCCATCAGATGAGAACGATCGGTGTCGCGCAGGAGGGCCCCAACTTCCTCCAGGAGACCATCCCCGTTTGCCACCTGAACAGCCCCACCTTCTCGGAGAAGCGTTTCAGCGATCAGCTCAAAATTAAACATATACGGCCCGAAGAGAATAGGCTTTTTGAAAACAGCAGGCTCGAGTGGGTTTTGCCCGCCGAGATTGACAAGGCTCTTTCCCACGTAGACCACATCAGCAATAGCGTATAGCCGCCTCAGTTCCCCCATGGTATCCACAATGATGGCATCGGGTGTGATGCCAGCATCCATCTTGTCTAATTCGGTCCTCAAAGGGGCCACCAGGCCAGCCTTCTTAAACATATGTTGAACGGAAGAGGCACGTCCGGGATCTCTCGGTGCCATCACCAGAACCAGATCAGGAAAACCTTCCCTCAGGGCTTCAAAGCAACGCAAGAGAATTGCCTCTTCCCCCTCATGGGTACTACCGGCCAGGAATATCCTCGCATCCCCTCCAATTCTCATCGAGGCCTTTAGCTCATTGATATTCTCCTCGCATGCAGGCATCAAGGGCTGGTCAAACTTGATGTTTCCAGTGACCTCAACCCTCTCTTTGGCCGCGCCAAGGGATATGATCCGCCTGGCGTCTATCTCTGTCTGCATGCAACAACAGGCAAAATTTGAAACCAGTGGCTTTGTGAAAAAAGAGAACCGCTTGTATCTCCTGTAGGAACGGGGTGAGAATCTGCCGTTTACAAAAATGGCAGGCACACGGAACTTTGCCATTTCATGCAGGAAATTGGGCCACAGGTCGGTCTCCACAAGAAGAAAAAGGGAAGGGTCAATTCTACGAAAAACGTCCTTGACCGCCCACAAAAAATCATAAGGAAAGAAAAAAACGAAATCGGCCTCTTTGGACAAAGATTGGGTGGCTATCTGGTAGCCGCTCTGGGTTGAAACCGAACAGACAAGAGCCCGATCGGGATATTTCTTTTTGATCCCCTTGATCAAGGTGGTGGCCGACAGAACCTCTCCAACTGACACGGTGTGTATCCATATCGGCTTTCCCGGGAATTGGGGCATCTGGAAGCCTGGATACAGCCTCTTCAGGACCGTTGTTCGTCTCTTTTCAAGCGTGAGGGCCTTTACCACAAAGAAAGGGAGCATTACAAGGCTTCCGAGCAAGAACAAAATATTGTATAAGAGGATCATCTTGGAACCGAAAGTGAGCTAAAGTGCCTAAAGTGAACTAAAGTGCCTAAAGTTGTAATCGTTGACGGAGTGATGGAGTAATGGAGTATTGGAGTAGTGGGCAGCAAGCAAGGTTCTATCAATCCATCACTCCAGTACTCCATCACTACTATTGGGGCGAAGCCCCTGAGTGAAACAGCATCACAATCCCCAGGAGGACAAAGATCGTGTTCGTGAGCCAGGCTGCCACAAATGGCCGCAGCACGCCATTATACCCCAGTGACAGGCAAAAACCGTAAAGGACCCAATAGCAAAAAGCGACTCCGATACCATAGGCGACACCAGTGGCGAGTCCTTCCCCTTTCCTTTTCCGGAGGGCAATGGCCGTTCCCATTAGCGTCATGACAAGGCAAACAGACGGAAAGGCCAGCTTGGCTTGCCAGTCCACTTGATAGGGAGTGGGGTCATATCCTTCCTGTTTTATTTTTTCTATATAGGTTGACAATTCGTTGAAGCTCATCTCTTCGGATGTCTTGACAAGCGTTTTCAGATTCTCAGGAGCAAGATCTATCCTCAGGATGCGTTGGGAGGGATAGGCCACCTGGTAACTTCCATTTTTGAGCCGAATCTGTTCAACACAATCGTGGAGGAGCCACTGGCCATCTTCATAGATTCCCTTTTTTGCATCAATGCGTTTAGCCATGTTGAACTTGTCGTCGAAGAAGTTGAAAGTAACCCCAGATATGCTATTGTCAACCGGGTTGAAATAGGCAATATGATAAATGGCCCGATGTCCTTTGATCCAGATATCCTTTTGTCTAAAGCTCGCCAGTTGCTCCTTGCTCTTCACTTTCACCTTCCAAATATAGTTGGCCTTCGCCATGGTGATCGGGACCACGACCTCAGCAAAGAAAAAAAGGCAAAGACCAAAAGCCAAACCCAGAACAAGAAGGGGTTTCAAAAGATAATAGGTGCTTATCCCGCCACTTTGCAAGGCCACGACCTCATTATTTCTGGCCATAAGGCCAAGGACCAGAAGCACAGCTAACAGCACCCCGACCGGCGTTACCTGAACAACAATTAAGGGAAGCCTGAACAGAAAGAAGATGAGTGCTTCCGATATCGGCACGGCGGACTCAAGGAAATCATCGATTTTTTCAAAAAAGTCGACTACCAAATAGATGCTCATTGCCCCTACCAGGACAATCGTAAACATCTTCAGCGTTTCTCTGATTAGGGATTTGTGGATTATCTGCACAGCAATTGCTCCGCTTCGCTCCGCAATTGGTCGAGTAGTCGAGTGGTCGACCACTTGACTACTCGATCTATTGTTTTTTCCAAATCGACCTCAACCATTTGAAGACCTGAAGACAAACTATGACTGTCTTTACAGGCCGCTCGTTGGCCGTCATAAACAATAGATAGGCGGCAATAACGCCTATAACCAAATTTGGAACCCAAATGGCAACCGCAGGCGCACACATTCCTGCCTCGCCAAGAACCCAACCTGCAGACATCAATGCGTAGTAAATGACAAAGAAGAACAGGCCGAGAACGATCCCAAAAGATGGCTTTGCGCCCTTTGGCTGGATTCCCAATGGGACAGCCATGAACCCAAGGACAAAACATGCGATGGGAATGGAAAATTTCTTGTGATATTCCATCGAGGTCAAATAGTATTTGGTATCCTTCTGGTTGGCCTCATTCAATCTTTGGCGCAATTCTGCCAGACTCATCTCCTTCCTGCTTTTTCGGCCATGTTTTATTGAAGACAGAATCGGTGCAAGATCAAGATAAAAATCGTAGGTGTCGAACCTAACAGAATGTATGGTCTTCCTGTCCTGGCTGAGCTGATTGATAATCCCGTTATACAGTCTCAACTGGAAGGCAAGTCTGTCCGGATCGCAAAGAAACTCTCCGATGGGCGCAACTATTGTGCTAAGCATTCCGGGCTTTCGCCTGTTTTCCACAAATACATCGGTCACCATCCTTTGTTTGGCATCGATTTTATCCACATACAGCATGACATCATCAAAACTGTCGTTGAATGTCCTCCCTTTCAGCCCTATGTGAATATTCGACCTCGCCGTTTCAAACAGCAGGTCCTTGAAAGAAAGCCTCGCCCACGGCGAGCCATGTATACACATAAAACCGGTTATCAGGAATCCCATGAGACAGAAGACGAATACCGAAGGAAGAAGACTGTAGACGCTGACTCCGCTTGCTTTCAGGGCAGTGATCTCATTGTCACCTGACAATCTCAGGAAGGCAAGAAGCACACCCATCATGATAGACATGGGCACAACAAAAACAAGGAACGAGGGTATGCAATACATTAACAGGAGCAGGACAGACGAAACGCTGACTCGATGGTTGACGATCAGATCCGTGATATCGAGTATCCTGGCCATCAAGAAAATGACAGTAAATAAGAGCAGGCTGATAACGAACAGCGGTATCATTCCCCTGAACAGGTATCTGTTAATGAGGCCGTTGAGTTTCATCTATGTACAAAGGCTGGCTGAATGATTGCAGAACGCAGAGCGCATAGCGCATAGCGACAACCCTCTGGCCTATGCTCTCTGCTCCATGCTCCATGCTCTATGCTCCATGCGCTATGCCCTATGCTCCATGCTCTCTGCTCCATGCTCCCTGCTCCATGCTTTGTTGTCAAACTGCATCTGGTGAAGCTTATGATATTCTCCCTGAAGGGCCAGAAGTTCCTCATGCTTGCCCCCCTCCACAATCCTCCCATCCACGATCACTATAATCCGGTCGGCATTCCGAATGGTTGAAAGCCTGTGGGCGACCACAAAGGTGGTACGACCCATCATCAGGTTGTCAAGGCCGCGCTGAACAGCCAGTTCCGACTCAGTATCCAATGACGAGGTGGCTTCATCCAGGATCAGGATGGGAGCATTCTTCAAAAGCGCGCGGGCAATACAAATGCGCTGCTTTTCCCCCCCGGAAAGCCGAACGCCCTTTTCGCCCACCACCGTATCGAACCCGTTGGAAAACCTTTGTATGAAATCATAAGCATAGGCGGCCTTAGCAGCCGCAATGATGTCCGACTCCGAGGCATCGAGATTGCCATAGGCAATATTCTTTCGAATGGTATCATTGAAAAGGATGGGGTCCTGGGTCACGATCCCGATCTGGCTCCGAAGTGAACTTAGTGTCACATCCCGAATATCACGGCCGTCGATGAGGATCGCCCCTTCGGTTACATCATAGAAGCGAGGAATCAAATCCACCATGGTAGTCTTGCCCCCACCGCTCATGCCCACCAGGGCAACGACCTCCCCGCTCTTAACCTCAAGATTAATGTTTCTCAGGACCATCTGCTCCTCGTACTTGAAAAACACATTTTCAAAAACTACTGAGTGATGCCCCGGCTCAAGCATCACAGCGTCCTGACGCTCTTCAATTTCCGAGCCGGTATCGAGGATATCATAGACCCGAACCGCTGCAGCCATCCCTTCCTGGATAACGTTGTTCAGTGGACTGAGCTTCTTGATCGGCGCATACAGCATTATGAGCGCTGCCATAAACGAAAAGAACGTGCCCGGTGTGGATGTCCCCATGATGACCTTGTATCCGCCGTACCAGATAATAGCCGTAATACCAAGGCCTCCCAACAGTTCCATGACAGGTGAAGACATCGATCTGACGATTGCCTTCCTGATCTCGTACTTAAACAACCGACTCGTTTTTTCAAAAAAACGCTTATTCTCATACGACTCCATCCCAAAGGCCTTTACGATTCTCCCGCCTGTAAGGGTCTCATGGAGAAGGAAGCTCATATCGGCCATGGCTTCCTGGCACCGGGTACTGAATTTGCGCATCCGCCTGCCAAACTTCACGATGGGGATTACAGCCACAGGTAAAATAGTGACTGCAATCAAAGCCAGCACCCAGTCCCGGTAAAAGATGACGAATAGCAAGCCTATTATGGTGAAAGAATCCTTTAGCGCCCCTGTAACAGCATCGGATACCATCCCCTTTACAATGTTAACGTCGTTCATAATCCTTGCCATCAGCACGCCGGTGTCATTCTTGTGGAAAAACGACAACGGCAACATCTGAATGTGACTGTACAGCTCGTCACGCAACCGCTTGATAATGCTGAACCCCACATAATTCATCAAATATGCCTGTCCAAAGTAGGCAGCCCCTCTCAACACGTAGATGATAATGATAGCAAGGGGGAGGAGTTTCAACATCGTCACATCTTTTTTGACAAAAATTTCGTCCAGTACGGGCTTTACAAGATAGGCCGTCCCAGCGGTGAGCATCGCCACCATCATCATGCAAAACATGGCCCAGAGCATACGTACCCACTGGGATTTTACGAGCGCAAAAATCCGGCGGTATATCTCTGGCAAGTCGGTGTCGCGTTGGTTCTTAGCCATACCGTACACAAAGTAGGGAAAAAAGGAGTGTTGGAGTAATGGAGTACCATCACTCCATCACTCCAGGTGAGATGTTAGTCTATTCTATGCCCGTAGTAGCGGTCCACTGTTTTTGTGATATGATTAAGTTCGGCTTCCAGCCTTATGCGATAGGCATCTTCTTCATCGGGATCAATGTCGCCTGGGACCGAAATAGGTGTGCCGTATATAACTCGGCCCTCGGTGAATGGATAGGGCAGGATAAAACGGTCCCAACTGGCAAATATTTTCAATCTGTTAGCGCTGTAGCTGACCGGCACAATAGCATAGCCGGTCTTTTTTGCCAGGGTAATGACCCCTGGCTGAACCTTGAACCGTGGTCCCCTTGGACCGTCCGGAACCACAACTCCAGGACAAGTCTCCTCCTTAAGGGTCTTGATTAACCTTGCCAGAGCTCGAACAGCGTCCCGTGAGGTAGATCCGCGGATGGTCTCCTGACCCTGGCGTTGAAGTATTTGTGCAATAATCTCCCCATCCTTGGATTTACTGACGAGGATGGCAGCGCCCAACCCCCTGTAAAGGTAGCTAAGCACAACTATTCTCGAATGCCAAAAGGCAAAGATGAATCTCCTTGACCCGATCTCCGCCCGCGCCTTCTCAAAGTCAACGACTTGAATACGCATGGTGCTGCAAATCAGGTCCACCAACCCTTTCCCTAAGCACCCGACCAGCCACCACTTGAATCTATCCCACCATACGATTGACGATTGTCTATTGACCATTGAAGATTGATTCCTCATTGCCTTTCAATTATCAATTATCAATATTCAATATTCAATTCATTGCCTCGAAAGCAACCTCATCGCCACCTCAGCAGCCCGCTTCGAGGCTCCTGCAGGGCCCAGGCTCTGTGCAACACGACGCAGCTCGTGCCGCATCTCAGCAAGCTTGTTTTCGTCTCTAAGTATCCGTAATGCCTGATGGGCAATCTTTTCTGCTGAGACTTCGTGCTGAATCAGCTCTGGCACAATCGATCTTCCGGCTACCAGGTTGGCCAGACCAATATGTTTTACCCGAATCAAACGCTTTCCAACCCAGTAACTGAGACCCGACACCTTGTACACAATGATCATCGGCGTACCCGCTATGGCTGCCTCCAGGGTAACGGTCCCCGAAGCTGTTATGAGCAGTGTGGCCTCATCCAATATGTCTCGAAGCCTGTCTGACAGAACCAAAAACTTTGCGGCTCCTTCCTGTGCGATTGTCTCTACCAGGGTCCTGTCCACTGAAGAGGCCGCAGGTATGGCAAAGCGGATACCTGGAATCCGTTCCGAGAGAATCGCTGCCGTCTTTACCATCGTGGGAAGAAGGCGTGTGACCTCCTCGTTCCGACTACCAGGCAGAAGGCCTACGAGAAAACCATTGCCCCTCAGGTCCTCAGCTTTCTCATGAGTTCCCCTGGGTCGCATGCTGTCCAGTAAGGGGTGCCCCACAAAGGTGACCGGTACGTTCCGCTTCTTATAAAAATCCACCTCGAAGGGGAAGATAACCACCATATGATCGACCACCTTCTTTATCTTCTTCACCCTCCCGGTACGCCATGCCCATATCTGAGGACTAATGTAGTACATGACCGGGATACCCAGTTTCTTAGCCACCGTGGCGACGCGCAGATTAAAGTCCGGGAAATCGATGACAATAAGTAGATCGGGGCGGATTCTTTTCAGGTTTTCCTTGGCAATCCGAAGGGCACTGAGAAGGATTTTAAGCTTTGAAAGGGCCTCCGAAAGTCCGACAACAGCTATTTTTGAATTATCAACCTTTATCTGAACTCCAGCTTCTCCAAGCGCATTGCCACCTATGCCAAAGAAACTAAGGTCCGGGTTGAGCGACCGCATGGCTCTCACCAGGTTTGCCCCGTGAAGGTCACCAGAGGCCTCTCCGGCGATGATCATGATTTTTCGTTTTCTATCCAGAGCTTTTCCGTTGATAGGTTGATCCCTCAATAATCCCTAAATCCCTTACTTCCCTGAAATTTCTTGTTGGTTGCCTCGATCTGCTGCATGATGTCAAGGGCAACCCGCAGGGCATTCCGCCCGTCCCTCCCCGATACCAGTGGCGCCTCACGATTTCTTACCGACTGGACAAATGCCTCCAGCTCAGATTCCAGGGAATTCGCTTTCTCGAAACTTGATCGTTGCAAAGACATGCCAGGGATAGGAAGCTCGATTCCCTTCCCGTTTTTTCGTATAATCGTAATCTCATGATTCGCATAATCGACTGAAACATAGGTATCTTTCTGGAAGATACGTATCTTTCGCATATCTTTCAGCGAAATACGACTGGCGGTTATATTGGCGACACAGCCATTTTTAAAGACCAACCGAGCATTGGCAATATCCACACGAGAGGATACCACCGGAACACCAGCAGCGTGAACGCTCTTAACCTCGGACTTCACAAAGTTTAGTATGATGTCAAGGTCATGAATCATTAAATCTAAAACCACATCCACTTCCGTTCCCCGTTCCCTAAAAATATGCAAACGGTGAGACTCTATGAACAGTGGATAGGTCACTACTTCCGTGAGGGCTATCACCGCAGGATTGAATCGCTCCAAATGCCCCACCTGGATGATTGGTCCGCCGGAATCTGCAATCTTTATGAGAGCATCTGCCTCTTCAAGTGTCTCTGTCATCGGTTTCTCGATCAAGACATCCACATCATTTTCCAGGAAATCCCTGCTGATGGGAAAATGAAGGGGGGTAGGTACCGCCACGCTTACTGCATCCACCTGACCCATGAGATCTCTGTAATCTGTGTAAGGTGCTGTGCCATGCCGTTTTGCAATACCTTTCGCCCTTTCGGGAATGATGTCCACCACACCCGCAAGCTCCACCCCATCCATCCGCGCATATTTCTCGGCGTGAAACTTCCCCAGATATCCAACTCCTATGACTCCTACACGTATCGGTTCCATGGTTTACTCACATTCTAAGTGCCTAAAGTGAGCTAAAGCCCGCCCTGGCGCTTCAGCTTCTTGTAAGGTATAATGCTGTTAATCCAGGTCTGGGCCAGGGTGACCTAAAGTGCCTAAAGTTAAAAAAATGAAATGCCGTTTATTTGGTTTTATTGGTTCCGTTGGTTCGATTGATTAGAAACCAATTCAACCAATCTAATGTAACCAGTGGCTAATAGAATAAGACCAATTTTCAAAAAAGTTTCTTAAACTCCTTAACTTTAGCTCACTTTAGCTCACTTTAGGCACTTTAGCTCACTGCTCTACACCTATAATCGCAATTCCGCTTTGATCGGCCAGTGCAACCATTTCTTGCCTGTCAAAGACCACTGTTTTGCCGGCTTCAACCGCCAAAACCGAAGCTCGAACATCGCGCATAACTCGAATGGTCCTGAGCCCGACGGCAGGCACATCAAATCGCATATCCTGATTGGGTTTGCTGGCTTTTACCACCACCGCTTTTCCCTTTCCGAGTTTTCCTCCTCGTCTTATCGTCGCATCAGTGCCGTCTATTGCTTCTACCGCCATCACAGAACCGCCCCGAACCACCACACACTGCCCGATATCTAACCTTCCAATCTCTTTTACGATACCCCACCCGAAACGCACATCGGCCATCTCGGCCTTTGTCGGCTTCCGCCGTGTCAAGCATCCCTTTTTTGCCAGGAGTTCGGGAAGCAAGAAAGTAGAAGCGCAAATGGTTATTCCCTCTTTTTCCATCTCGCTGGCAAAGGCCCGCAGGAGCCCGTCATCCTGCGTGTGATCCACAGTAGAGAGGACCTTCAGGGCCTTCAAATCTGGCCTCACCTTTGAAAACATCTTTGTCTTGGTAATGGCCCCAGCCATTGCTGCATCCCTGACCCCATTTTCTTTGAAAAATGCGATAATTTGTTTCAATTGACCGATCTTCACCCACCTTATCGCCTCCACGAGGGTTTCCAGTCGGGTGTCGGTTTCATCCACATGGGCTATTGCATAAACCTTTAACCCTTTTTTGCCGGCCGTCTCTGCAAAAATGCCGGGGAACTGTCCGCTCCCCGCGATGAGTCCAATCTTTTGGTTAGTCATTGGTCATTGGTCATTGGTCATTTATCATTGGTCATTTATCATTTATTATTAGTCGTTGGTCATTGGTCATTGGTTTACTTCCAGTCGACTGATGCCAGATGCCTGATGCCGGATATGAGCAGAAAATATCGGGTATCAGGTATCGGCTATTGACACTAATAACCAGTGATAGATGATAAATGATAAATGATAAATTCTACCTTGTTATCCCTCGCTCAGAAGAGTTGACAAAATCTATAAAATTAACAACCTCGGGGACCTGATCGACCTCCGCAGTGACCCTTTCGATCGCTTCGTTCAAGGTCAATCCCAGTCGAAATAGGATTCGGTAGGTCTTCTTCAGGGCGAGCAGGGTGTCTGTTGAAAAGCCATGCCGCTTCAAGCCTACGCTATTCAATCCGTGGAGTTTGGCGCGAGGAGTGCCCGATGCCAGCATGTACGGCGGGATATCCTTTGTCACACCACTCAGGGCACCCACAAAGGCATAGGCTCCAATCCGCACAAATTGGTGGACAGCCACAAAGGCACCCAGAGTAGCATAATCTCCCACCTTGATATGGCCGCCAAGGCTGGCAACATTGGCAAAGATGACCTTTTGCCCGGTGAAGCAGTCATGGGCAATATGGGTGTACGCCATCAAAAAATTCTCGTCGCCGATTTCGGTGATTCCTCCGCCGAACTCGGTTCCCCTGTGAATTGTCACAAATTCTCGCACTGTAGTTCCCCGCCCGATCTTGACAAGCGTCTTCTCTCCCTTAAATTTCAGGGCCTGAGGTACAGCACCTATGGCTGCGTGTTGAAATATGTGACAATCGGGTCCAATGCTCGTATATTGATCAATTGTTACATGAGAACCGATGATCGTACCGCTATGTATTTGAACATCGCGGGCTATCACCGAATACGGTCCAATCTCAACATTGGAATCTATCTCGGCCCTGGAATCAAGCACCGCACTGGGATGTATCATGGTTCTTGTCCTGTCATGGCCAGGATCTCAGCCTCTGCAACCAGGGTTTCATCCACAGTAGCCTTGCCAAACATTTTGGAAACATTGCCGCGCCTCTTAGTCCAGATTACCTCAAGGACGAGCTGGTCTCCTGGAACCACTGGTTTTCTGAAACGGGCCTTATCGATGCCCATAAAATACATCAGTCCTTTCCTCTCCTCCTCGGAACGAGAAGCATAAACAAGAATCCCTCCCGCCTGGGCCATGGCCTCAACAATGAATACCCCTGGCATAACGGGTGTCCCTGGAAAATGGCCCTGGAAAAAGGGCTCGTTAATAGTCACGTTCTTCAGGCCAACAATACGTTCATCGGGAACCACTTCTATAATCCGATCGACCAGAATAAACGGATACCGATGGGGCAAGAGTTCCATGATCTTTCGAATGTCATAAACCGTTTCCATGTCTCATTCCTTTAAGAAGTGAGCTAAAGTGCCTATGACCTCTCCAGTCTCTCGATACGTTTCTCCAATTCTCTTATCCCTTTTTTCATCTCCGGTAGTTTGCGGATGATGTTGGAAACCTTCAACCAGAGTCGGTGGGGCATTCCCGGAGTCCCGGAGACAATCTGGCCGTCGGGTACAGACTTGCCAACCCCGGATTGCCCTCCGACAGTTACACGGTTACCAATGGTGACATGTTGTGCTACCCCGGCCTGGCCAGCAAGGATCGAATGGTTTCCAATCGTTACACTCCCCGAAATTCCTACCTGTGCAACCAGCACAGTGTCTTCACCCACCACCACATTGTGAGCAATGTGTACTAAATTATCTGTCTTGACGCCCCGTTTGATCCAAGTGCTCCCGAAGGTTGCCCTGTCGATCGTATTGCAAGCGCCGATCTCTACGTCATCATCGATCCGCACGATGCCCCTTTGCGGAATTTTATGATAGCAGTCTCCATCGGAAGCAAATCCAAAACCGTCGCTCCCGATCACAGAACCTGCCTGGATGAACACTCTGCTCCCTATTTCACAACGTTCCAAAATGCATACATTGGGATATACTACGACATCATCACCCACCACCACACGATTATCAATCACCACCCCTGGATGCAGGGTCACGCGGTCACCCAAGGTCACATCGTCTCCAATGAACACACCTGGGTATGCAGAAACATCAATACCGCATTTGAAATTCTTCCCTACATGGGCATCCGGACTGATCCCAACCACCGGGCGGCAAACCGGATGGAACAAGGTAGACACCCTGGCTAACGCCAAATAGGGATTCTCAACGCGCACAAGAATCTTATTAGATTTGCGAACCTCAGATGAAACAATCACAGCAACCGCCCCAGTCTCATCAAGGCGCTTTTTGTAGCTGACAGTTGCAGCAAAGGTGATATCATCCGGGCCTGCATGATCAAAGGGAGCAATACCTCTAATGATGAAGTCACCATCACCCACAACCTCACCCCTGACCAGTTCGGCAATCTTATGTACAGGCAGTTCCATTTTTCGTTATTCGTTATTCGTTATTCGTTATTCGTTCACTAAACTCCAATCACGAAAGCACGTACTGTTCTCAAGGCGAACGCCGCAAAGTACGAAAGCACGAAAAAGGGCTTTATCTTTAGGTCGTTAGGTCTTTCGTGCGTATCTTCTCAATAACTTGGGGTAAATGGATTGAGATGTTACTTTCGTGCTTTCCCTATTTCGTGTTTTCGTGGTAAATTTTTTCACGCTTTGCGATTAACCACCTATTCCTTTTTCTTTGGCTCCGCCGATGCTTCTTTCTTGCCACGCTTTGCATCCATGGTATTATATGTTTCTATGACCTTATCGGTGATGTCAATGGCGTTGGGTGCGTAAACCACGCCCCCTACACGGCGATCAACAATCAGTGAGTAGCCCTCCCGCTTCCCTATGGCTTCAACGATCTCAATGACATCTTTTCTGACTTGCTTAACACTATTAATCTCGAGCTCTCTCAGAATATCTTGATAGCGCTCCTGGAGAGACTTGAAGTCTCTAAACTTGGCACGTAGGTCCTGTTCCTTTGCCTCACGTGCCTCATTACTGATGACCAGGGCCTTTTGATCCAGCGTCTTCCTTAGCTCTTCAATCTCAGCCCCCTTTTCCTTGAGAGTCTGTTCCATCTTTTTTCCCCGGCTCTTGATCTCATCTATTAACCGCTTGCCAGGATTCGATTTGTTGAAGATTTCCTGAAAGTCGATGATCCCTATCTTTGCCACCTCCGCCCCATGAACGATTCCGCTAAGACCAAACAAACAAAGGGTTAACGTTAAAAATAAGTTGCGCATATTCATGAAGAACCTCCTCTCTTGGTCATTTGTCATTAGTCATTTGTCATTTGTTGCTGGTTGCTGGATACTTGATACTGGTTATTGATTTCAGCTTCTTTTAAATCCGAAATCCGAAATCGAAGGTTACTGCATACTGCATACTCCCGACTCCCCACTGACCAATGACCAATGACCAATGACCAATGACTAATGACTAATGACTAAAATGCCGCCCCCATAGTGAACTCCCAGCCCCCTTCGCCTTTCCGCCCCTCTTTATCATCCAGAATGTAGCCATATTCCAAACGAATGGGTCCTATGGGCGAATACCATCGAATACCATACCCTATGCTCTTTCTGAAGTCACCGACATTGATATTTTCTCCACTGTCATAGACGTTTCCTGTATCGTAGAAAAGGAGTCCTATCAAACCCGCCTTTTTTACAAGGGGAAATATGAACTCCACATTAAATTGCACCATCTTGTTTCCCCCTATCTGATCACCTGTCACCGGAGGATCTCTGGGACTGATATCTCGCCACTCATAACCCCGTATCGACCCCAGGCCGCCCATGTAAAAACGCTCCCACAGAGGCACCTTGCCCACCGTGTCTTCGTGAATAAAACCACCGCGGCCATGTAACATGCCAACTGTATCCCAGAAAAGGGGAATATACCATCCAGAATCCACAATATACTTGGTATACCCAATATCTCCACCAAAAGGTGTTCCTGCATGCTTGATCGTAAAGCTGTTATCCGAGCCTTCGGTAGGGTTGAAAACCCGGTCTCTTGAATCACGGCGTATAGTGGCAGTCAAAGTGTGTCCAACGTTTTTCCCCTGCATATCCTTGATCCACTCGGAGGCGTCGTGAGGCTCAAGAAGTTGGATGTCAGACCGGTCATAGTTATAGGAAAGGTATACCCGGGTGTAATCAAGAACGGGATACCCAAACCGAAGGGTGCCCCCAATGCTGTCCTTGTCATAGGTGTCATAGTCCCAGACCGTGTTGTAGAGATCAAAACCTGCCGACAGGGGAATATCAAAGAGCCATGGCTCAGTGAAGCTCAGCGTAAAGCGCGTGGTTCTTCCGCCCAGTTGGGCCCTCAAGTTCAGGATCTGGCCACGCCCAAACAGGTTTCGCTGTGAGATCGAAGCCATGACAAATACATTGTCCACAGAACTGTATCCGCCGCCAAAGCTAAAGGCGCCTGTCAGTTTTTCAGTGACATCGACCTTGAGGATCATCTTGTCGTCAGCGCTGCCCTTTGTGGTATTTACCTTGATGTCTTCAAAGAAATCGAGACGGTAAAGATTTCGTGCACCACGCTTCAAGCGCTTTCCGCTGAACAATTCCTGCTCATACACCATTAGCTCCCTGCGTATGACCTTATCACGCGTTTTGGTATTGCCCGTTATAATGATCTTTTCGAAATAAACCAGCGGCCCTTTGTTAATCAGATATGTCACGTTAGCCGTAAGTTTCTCGCGGTCCAGGTCAATGCGTGGAGAAATATCTGAATAGGCATGCCCTGCATCTGAGTACATGTCTCGTAACACCAAAATGTCTTCTCGTATAAGTTCACGATTGTAAACCTTTTCCCTGATAATCTTCATCTCTTTTAGCAATTCGCTTTTTGGCCCAATCAAATCTCCTTCAATGTCTACCTTGCCAACCTTGAACTGAGGCCCTTCATCTATCTTGATCTTCACATAAATCCATTTTCCCTCATATGTCAGCTCCGGCTCAGCCATTTTTGCCTCAATGTAACCGTGATTATGATAGTATGCAGCTATCTTAGACACGTCCTGGCTCAAGACTTCACGATCTAAATCTCCTGACGAGGTAAGCCACGAGAAGAAACCTTTCTCCTCAGTCTTCATCAATTTCTTCAATGTCTTACTCTCAAAGGCATTGTTCCCTTCGAAACGAATGGCCCTGATTATTACCTTTTCACCCTCTTTGATGATAAAATCAAGGTCAGCGCGACTTTCTGACACAGCGTTTGTCTCATAGGCCACCTTGACCTGATGATATCCTTTTTCTTTGTAAAGATTCTCAATCTGCCTCATGTCGCCTTGAAGCTTCTTTATATTCAAGATGGAACCTGGCCTGACACTGATGACCTCTTTGATTTTTTTATCCTCGAACTTTCTGTTCCCCTTGATTCTGATGTTGCGAATGGTTTCGTTTTCAGTAACCCGAAAACTCACCTCCTTCCCTTTTGGGGTGCTGGACGCCTCTACACGAACGTCACCAAAATAGCCCATTTTATAGATTGACTTTATATCATCCCGGAGATGTCTTGCTAAATAGACATCTCCCTTCCTGGTCTTCAGGATTTTCTTGATCGCTTCAGATTCTATCCGTTTGTTTCCTGTGATGATGACCTCTGCCACCTTTTCCCGCCTGAGCATCTTGATCCCAAGGTCCCTGGCCAGTCTTTGAACAGAATCGGGCAGGGCTTCAAGGCACTCACCTTCCGCAAACACGGGTTCTGCAGGAGCATCCCCGTAAGATTCCACCACCTTGACATCCAAACTGAAGTGACGACCAATCTTTGTAAAAGTCCCCCATATCACAAAATCAGCCCCCAGACTGAGTCCCAATGTCCGCAGACGGCTCAGGCCGACTTCCTCGATGCTAACCACCCCTTCAAGGGGTTCGCCAGACGCCATAACCACGATGCCCTGGTCTCTTAGTTGTTTTTCAATAAGATCCTGGATATTCTCCCTCAAATCGTCGAGCCTTTCCGGTGCGTGAACCTCAAATGGAACAATAACGACACGAGTCCCTTCCTGAGCCATTGCGCTGACCCGAAAAGAGAGCAGCATCAACACAAAAAAAAAGCACCTCTTAAACATAGTCATCTGAACTTTGTTCGCTCCGCTCACGATTGGAGTAATGGAGTAATGAAGTAATGGAGTAATGGGTTTAGAGCAATAACAAGAATAATTTTCCCCGCTTTTACCATCCAGTACTCCAACACTCCAGTACTCCAACACTCCAGTACTCCAACACTCCAGTACTCCAACACTCCATTTAATCGACTCCCACTACCTTTCCGTCTACCAGTGTCACCCTGCGGGATAACTTCTCAGCTAACCTCATATTGTGGGTAACGACTACCGCTGTAATGCCCTCATCACGGTTCAATGAGACCAAAAGATCATGTATCGACTCACCAGTCCTGACATCCAGATTACCAGTGGGCTCATCCGCCAACAGGATGGATGGTTTCAATACCAGAGACCTGGCCACAGCCACCCTCTGCTGCTCTCCCCCTGACAGTTTCCCCACATGATGTCTCAGGCGATCCTTCAGGCCCACCCAGGTTAAGATCGCTTCGGCCAGCTCACACGCCTCTTTGGGATTCATACCCTTAATCAAGGCAGGCATCATAGTGTTTTCCAGGGCGTTGAATTCTGGCAGCAGGTGGTGAAATTGAAACACAAAACCGATGGTCTCATTGCGAAAAGAGGCAAGCCTTTGCTCATCGTAAGTGAAAACTCGTTCTCCCTGATAAAGGACCTCGCCATGGTCTGGTCGTTCCAGAGTACCCAGCACATGGAGAAGGGTTGACTTGCCCACACCGGAAGCCCCCGCAATAGCGACCATCTCACCCTCATAAATGTCGAGGTCCACACCTTGCAGCACATCCAGGCGATTACCATTGGTAATAAATGATTTCCTGACATCTCTCAGACTTATCAATGGCTGCTGGCTATTCATATCTGATGGCTGCCGCAGGGTCCAATCTGGAGGCCTGATAGGAAGGATAGAGTGTAGCCAAAAAGCTGATAGCTATAGCAGACAGGGCTATCAGGGCCACGTCGAAAACCTGCACCCTCACCGGAAGCGTAGAAATATAGTAAACATCGCTCGGAAGCTTCACGAATTCGTAACGCTTCAACAAGAAACAAAGCACGCTCCCTCCCATGATTCCGAAGATGGTGCCTACAACGCCTATGACAAGACCGTCCAGCATAAAAATCTTCATGACGCTTTTACTCGTGGCACCCATAGATTTTAGGATAGCAATATCTTTGGTTTTCTCCATGACCATCATGATCAAGGTACTAATGATATTGAAGGCGGCTACCAGAATAATCAAGACCAGGATGATAAACATCACGATCTTTTCCAGTTTCAAGGCCGAGAAAAAATTCTTGTTCATCTCCATCCAGTCCTGTGTCCAATAACCAGTACCGAGACGATCGAGTACAGACCTTGAGATCTTAGTAACACTATAAATGTCATCCACCTTAACCTCTATGCCATGAACCGACTGCCCGAGTCTTAGAATCTGCCGGGCCGACTCAATGGAAACGTAAGCAAAAGATGTGTCATAGTCGTACATGCCTGAATCAAAAAGGCCCACAACCCTGAACTTCTTCATATAGGGTATGCGTGCTCCCATGGGTGTCAGGCTACCACCGACGGGGGACACCACGTAGACTTCGTCTCCTGTGAAGGCCATCAATAACCGGGAAAGCTCCTTTCCCAGAATGATACCGGGTGGCACATCCGGGCCCCCCAAAGCCCGCAAGTCTGTGTCCTTCACACTCTTTTCCAGCTCTACGACCCGTCCGGCCCGCGAAGGATCAATCCCTCTCAAGATTGCCCCGGAAACACGGGAACCACAACGCAGCATGACCTGGCTGTAGATAAAAGGCGCTGTGGCTTCCACACCCTCCACGGCCTCAATCCTTGTCATGACCTCATCATGTTTGTCTAACTTGCCAGTGAGGCTCATGACCCTAATATGGGCATTTGCACCCAGTATCTTGGACTTGATGTCGGCTCCGAACCCGGTCATCACCGCCAGTACTACCATCATAGCCATTACTCCAAGCATCACCCCTGCGATGGAAATGAATGTGATAACCGAAATAAAAGCCTGCTTTCGTCTGGCCCGAAGATATCGAAGACCGACAAAGACTTCAAATGACATAACTCGATGTCTCGTAGATTCTACAATTCATTAAGATTATAGATCTTTCGGTGGCGATTGATTCATGCCATTCAGATGGAGTAATGGAGTATTGGAGTACTGGAGTACTGGAGTAGTGGCTGGTAAAAGCGGTAAAAATTGTTTTTTCTGTTCCTCTAAACCCATCACTCCAGTACTCCATCACTCCAATACTCCAATTACCAGTATTCACCAATGACTAATGACCAATGTTCTTCAACTGTGGAAAGAGGATCACTTCACGAATAGAGACCGCATTGGTCAACAACATCACAAATCGGTCAATCCCAACACCTTCGCCCGCTGTCGGAGGCATCCCGTATTCCAGTGCCATGACGTAATCTTCATCCATACAGTGAGCTTCTTGCTCACCAGCCTCTCTGTCTGCGACTTGATCCAGGAAGCGCCTTTTCTGGTCAACCGGATCGTTTAGTTCCGAAAACCCGTTAGCAATCTCCCGCCCTCCAATAAAGAGCTCAAATCGCTCAGTCATGTTAGAGTCTGAACTGCTCCTCCTGGCAAGGGGTGAAATCTCCACAGGATAGCCCACAACAAACGTTGGTTCAATGAGCTTTGGTTCTACCAACACATCAAATAGTTTCGTCAGGATCTTGCCAACTCGCCTTGTTTTTCTAATCTCAATCCCTTCTGATCTGGCAAAATCGAGTAAACGATGTCGATCATCCAACATGGAAGCTTCAATGCCGCCCAGTTCGCTCAAAGCATTTAGCAGCGTTAACCGACGCCACGCCCCGGTCATATCAATCGTGTTCCCCTGATACGTGAAATGCGTCCGTCCCAAAACCTGCCGCGTCACGAACCTAAACATCTCCTCGGTCAGGACCATGAGGTCCTTATGGGTCGCGTAAGCTTGATAGAACTCCAACATGGTAAACTCGGGATTGTGTTGAGTTGAAATCCCCTCGTTTCTAAAACTGCGATTAATTTCAAAGACTCGATCAAATCCCCCTATCACTAATCGCTTCAGGTAAAGCTCCGGTGCAATCCGTAAAAAAAGCTCCATCCCCAGGGCATCGTGGAAGGTGTTGAAAGGGGTTGCCTCAGCCCCCCCAGGTATGGGTTGCATCATAGGTGTCTCCACCTCCAAGAAGCCTCGCCCCAAGAGAAAATCCCGGAAGGCTTGAATGATCTGAGCCCTCTTGATAAAGATGTCGCGAACATTCGGGTTCATGATGAGATCAAGGTATCTTTGACGGTAACGTTTTTCTGGATCCCTCAATCCATGGAACTTCTCGGGAAGAGGCCTGATAGCCTTGCAAAGGAGTCGAATCTCCTTGGCCAAAACGGTCCATTCACCGGTCCTGGTCTGAAACACATTCCCTTTAATGCCAATAAAGTCGCCAACATCAAACTGTTTGAATAAGGCGTATGCCTCCTTGCCAATCCCGTCTTGTTTTATGTAGGCCTGAAACTGTCCTGTATAATCTCTGAAATGAATGAAGGTCGCCTTTCCAAAACACCTGAGCCCCGTTATGCGGCCTGCCATGGAAAAGACAGCCCCGCTGTCCACGGCCCCTGCGTGGTGATGAATGTAGTTTTTTAGTCCATCAACCGTGTGTGACACCTTGAAGTCGTTGGGATAAAGCTCAATATCCTGATCAGCCAGCGCCCTTGCCTTCTCATGTCGCTGGCGGATTACTTCACTCGTTTCATCCATAATGCTGTATCCGTTATCCGTTATTCGTTATCCGTTATTCGTTATTCGTTATTTTACGCATAGCGCATGGCGTCGGAATTCTTTGTTCTTTCGCTTCGCTCTATGCGCTCTGCGCTTTGCTCTATGCTCTATGCGCTCTGCGCTTTGCGCTTTGCTCTATGCGCTCTGCTCTATGCGCTTTGCGCTATGCTCTATGCGCTCTGCGCTTTGCGATTGAGCTAACGTATTTGCCTGGAGGTGTCAAGATAAAAGGCCCGGTGGGTCTATTCTCTTGAGGTGTACGGTGAAGATGCTCCCCTGGCCCTGTCGACTCTGAACGTCCAGTCGTCCATTGTAGGATTCCAGAAGCCTGTGGACAATAGAAAGTCCCAAGCCAGTTCCACGGGTCTTGGTAGTAAAAAAGGGATCGAAGATTTTGCTGATCGTCTCTTCGGACATGCCACAGCCGTCGTCTTTCACAGTGACTTGAACTATATTGTCAACTGTCCTCGAGGACGCTTGCACCGTTCCCATTCCATCAATAGCCTGAGCAGCATTCAAAAATAAGTTCCACAGAACCTGGCGTGCATGTTTGGGGTCCATCTCTGTCCACACGTCGGGTGCAAGATCCTGGTCCACAGTGATCCTGTTCTGGCAAATCTTATTTTTCTTAAAAAGCTCCAATGTGTCGGCAATGGTTGAACTCAGATCCACAGGTTCTACTTTATCAGGACCGGGACGTGCAAACAGGAGAAAATCATTAGCCAGGGCGTTAAGCCGGTCGGCCTCCCTCAGCACGATGCCCATGAGTTTTCTGGCCACAGGCGTGATGTCGACTCCTTTGCTGAGCAGCTGAATCGACCCGCTCATGGATGCCAGCGGATTCTTTATCTCATGGGCAATTCCAGCGGCCATCTCTCCAATCGCGGCCAGCTTCTCCACCCGCTTGATATGCTCCTCCATGTTTTTGAACGCGGTTAAATCTTGAAAAATGAGAACCTTACCTGTAGATTTTCCATCAGGCTCCTTCAATGAAGACGTGGAAAAACCCAGGTAACCCACCGTCCCGTCCTTTCTCTTGAACTCTACATCATAACGGTATGGTTTCCTTTTCACGGCAGCCTCCGATGAGGCCATATGCTGAACCACATCGGAAAATATGCTTGACAGGGGCTTTCCCACCACGTCCTGTCGACCAAACCCCGTAATCACCTCAGCGGCTGGGTTAAAGGTACTGATGATGCCTGCAGGGTTCAATGTAAGAAGCCCGCTATCCATGCTCTGTACAATACTGGCATTTATGGCCTCCAACTGTTCCAGATCTTTTTGTTTCGCCTTCAGCTCTTTCTCCGTCCTGAGCGTCTGTTGCGCAAGAGAGCTGCTCAAAAAAGCGACCAGGAAGCATGCCACCATCGTCATCATGATCTTAAAAAGCACATAGGGTTCCTCGTATGCCTGTATACTTGTGCTGGCCGAGGTATAGAACGGCTCCAAAATGCCATAATATTCCAGATCTATCATGACTCCGTACTGTATGCTGCAAAGGGTCGCCATAATCAGGCTCCCCCGTTTGTAAAGAAAAATACTGGCGTAAACAATAACCACTAAGTAAAGGAAGGAAAACACACTGGCAATGCTCCCGGTCACATAGATCAGAAGAGTGACAAACAGGGTGTCCAGCCCGATTTGGATATAGGAAAACCTGAGACTGGACCCGAGGAGCTTGAAGACCACAATGTAGATAAAGGTGATGATGTAGACACTTGCAATCAGGCCATAGAGCACTAAGAGAGGGGGGGCAATGAGGGATTCACGTTCCTTGAATTGGACCAGGATGCTTGAACCGAGAAGAACGGTGACAAATACCAGTCGCAAAAACATCAGCCACTGGACTCTTCCAGGCGAGTATTTGTCTGAAATTTCTGCTTTATACACTCGCCCTATCCACCAACCATGCCCGCCATCTTGAAGATGGGCAAATACATGGAAACAACCAGCCCGCCGATAGTCGTACCCAAAAAGACCATCATAAAAGGCTCAATCATGGATGTCAGACTCTCAACTGCTGCATCCACCTCATCATCGTAAAAATCGGCTATCTTTCCCAGCATGGAATCCAGGGCCCCTGTCGATTCTCCCACTGCCACCATCTGAACCACCATGGATGGAAACACACCACTCTCACCCAGAGGATCTGCCATGGTGCGTCCCTCGGTGATACCGGATCGGACGTTGTAGATAGCCGCCTCAACGGTCTTATTTCCTGCCGTCTTTGCCACAATGTCCAGCGCCTCCAGGATGGGCACTCCGCTGCTGAGCATGGTGCCCATGGTCCGCGTAAATTTGGCCACAGCGACCTTGCGCAATAGAGGGCCGAAGACAGGCAGCTTGAGCATCACGTCGTCCATAATGACACGCCCCTTTTCAGTGCCATAAAATCTCTTGAATGCAAAAACAAAGACAATGACCGCGCCGATCATGTAATGGATATTCCCTTTGGCAAACCTGCTCAGGTTCACCACAATCTGGGTGGGGGCTGGAAGGGCCCCCCCAAAATCAGCAAACATCTTCTCAAAAACCGGAATTACAAAGACTAAGATCACAGCGATGACTATAAAGGCAATAACCAGGACGATTATAGGGTAGGTCATGGCTCCCTTGACCTGTTTCTTGAGCTTCATAGCCTTTTCCATGTAAGCCGAAAGACGGTTCAAAATGGTATCTAAGATACCGCCTACCTCTCCTGCCGCAACCATGTTAATAAAAAGGTCATCAAATATCTTCGGGTATTTTCCTATAGCCTCTGCAAGGGTTGAGCCCTCTTCCACACTCTCCTTGATCTCCTTCAAAACCTTCTTGAAGGTCTTGTTCTCTTGCTGGGACTGGAGAATGTCGAGGCTCTGAATCAGCGGGAGTCCGGCATTGATCATGGTTGCAAATTGCCTTGCAAACACCACCACATCGACCGTTGTCACCTTGGGCTGCATGAAGGAGACGTTTCCAAAAAGATCCTTCGGTTTTTTCTTTATCTTCGTAGCTCTTATGTGCATGCGACGTAACTGTGCACGCACGCTACTCTCATCAGGGGCCTCTATTTCACCCTTCTGGACAGCCCCCTTCCTGTCTTCTCCTTTCCACAGATAGACAGCCATAGTTCACCCTCTTTTGATTGTCGATTTACGATTGAACCACTTAACTTAGGTTTTTCTCGGATGCCGTTTGAAGTGCTGATACGCCTGGTACATGAAGGTCCTGATGGCCGCCTCCCTTCCGGGCTGGATGCCCGAGTCGTAGGGAGTATCCAGATACGGAACTCCGAGTTTGTTCATGAGAGGCATTACGATGGCTGAAGTAGTCGTGCTGGGCATACAGGTGAAAGGGTAAACATTCACGACGCCGTTATATCCGCCACGGGCATATTCTATGATTCCAGCAATGCTCAAACACGCCTCTGTGCCCACATCAAAAGTAAACAGGTCATCTTCCTTAAGGATACCTTCCAGATGTGCTATTTTGTGGTCTTCGGCCAGGTCAATGAGCGATCTCGCCCGCTTGTAGGCCTGCTTCTGTCTGAATTCCTGATACAAAAGGTCCCCCCAATACCCGAGAATTTTTCCCAAATACTCCTTCATCGGACCCAGTCGGAGCTGTTTCAGATTCAACCGAAATCCTATTTTAGCCTCTCTCAACCTGTCATAGGTCGTATAGTTGATCCATTCCGCCATGGAGGCATTTATCACCTCAGCCCCATGCCTTTCCAGGACTCTGATCAAATGCTGATTTGCGTGGACGTGTGTCCTCAAGTAAATCTCGCCAACGATCCCAATAAGTGGTTTGGGAGGAATGTTGGAATCAATAATTGTTTTTCCCTCTTCAATAATCTCGTCCAGTTTGTCAAGAATCTTATCAAAATCCTTCTTGGCCCCATACGTCTCAAAGGTATCTTCCATGACGCCCATAGATCTCTCGATAAAATCATCCGTCATCCCCGATTCCTTTTCATAAGGCCTGATTTTCCAGAGCAACCTGTCGAGGATGTCGGCCACCACCATAGAAAAATAGCTTGCTTTCCTGAGATCCCTGACCCGTCCCCTCTCAATCATGCCGGCCAGTGAGTAACCATCCTTTGTGCTAAGGGAACCGATTTTTATACCCTTGAACTCTGCAAAAGAATCGAGGACAATTCGCTGGTACTTGTTGTACATGCCGAAACGGCATGGTCCGTCCGATTCGGGCATGAAGTAGATGTAATCTTCCGGATTGAAAGCCTCCCCCAGCTTCTCATGTTCTTTCTTCAGAAAATAGAGGATATCTCCTGTAGTGATCAGGCAGGGGTAACATTCTTTGCCGGAAGTGTATTCCTTTCCAAGGTCAAGGCCCTTATAGGTGTCCATGACCTTTGCATTAATGCCAAACCCCCTGAATGTTGCCGCGATAAGATGCGCAGCTATCCTGTCCATTTCAGGAATCAGGAACGTCTTGTTCTTAACACTGAACCGGCCCACATTTTCAGTGAGCGATTGAAAATTTGCAGCCCTTTGTGATTCCATTTTGCCCCACAATTGGTCGAGTAGTCGAGTGGTCGAGTGGTCGAGTAGTCGAGTGGTCGAGTGGTCGAGTAGTCGAGTGGCTTAAGGACCTTACGACTCGACTACTCGACTATTTAACTACTCGACCCTAGTCGAAAGGACCTTACGACTCGACTACTCGACCATTTAACTACTCGACCAAAAATGATTTCTGCATAGTATTCTCTACGACATTCTTAAAGGCCTCAAGCCTCGTCATAACACCTGCCACACCACTGTGCTCGTCAAGCTCCAGGATCAGGTATGCCTTGTCTCCCATCACATACTTGTAGAAATGCTCCATAAAAGAGTCCGCCCCACACCCAAAATTGGTCAAATGGAGACCAAAATAGTTTGGATGGGCCGTCACAAATCTGGCGGTCCTCAGGACTTGAGCGCCAAGTCCCCAGTACATGGACGGAAAATCTGAAAGGTCTACCGAAGACACATCAATGAAATCCATGGGGAGCGCGGTTACTCCGATCTTGCCCATATTCTGACCAAGCCTCAAATTCAACCTTTCATCATAAAGATTGTACGGCCGGCCTGTCACCACCACGACTGGCTCGTCGGGATCCTGATCATCAAGGATCTTTCGCCCTCTCTGGTAAAGTTCTCTGTCAAATCGATTCTGCCTGTCCAGGCCATAATAAAGGGCCTTTTTTATCTCAGCCTTGCCCACGCCAAGTTTCGATTGTATTTGCTCTGAAATCTCAAGCGCCAGGGTATCGGGATCGTATTTCAGGTGAATCACCGGACTCAAAACGCATGACATGTCTATCCCGTGGGCCACACGGACCATATAAGAATTGCTCTGGACCATGGGACA
>JAGMBW010000004.1 GCA_023129535.1 Desulfobacterales bacterium | reverse complement strand
CGGTTGAAGAGCCCTGTCAGAGATCAGAGATCGGAGGTCAGAGGTCAGAGAGTAGAGCCATGGCTTCTGATAAGGGATGTCAATAGATTATAACCTTTGAACCTTGAACCCTGAACCTTGAACCTTGAACCTTGAACCGATCACTTTAGATAGTATTCGTATGTTGATTCTATTCCTTGTTTTAAACTGATTCTTGCATGCCAACCAAGGTTATTTATTCTTGTGACATCCAACAGTTTTTGTGGAGTTCCATCAGGCATGGCTGTGTTGTAAGTAATCCCACCTTCAAACCCAACGATTTCTTTTATGATTTCAGCCAACTCCTTGATCGTAACATCTGTTCCAGTGCCCACATTTACGAAAGGGATAAGGTTACCAGAAAAATCAGTTGAAAGAACAGCGTCAAGTTTTTCGTCAGGGAGGTTCATGACGAATAAGCACGCATCGGCCAGGTCATCCACATGCAGAAACTCGCGGCGAACCCGGCCACTTCCCCAAAGGGCTACGCCGGCAAAGTGCACTGAGTTTAGCGCAGAGCGAAAAGAATTCGGAATATCGCGACCGTTGAATTGGGAGATAGCTGCAAGGTTGGCGATGATGTCATCCGGGATGGGGCCGTGTTTTTCTTCATCTTTTTGAATGCCTTTCCAGTCACCTCGGACAGCGAGTTTTGCCAAATGAATTTTACGGATCACGGCTGGTAAAACATGAGATGTCTTTAGGTCGAAATTATCTTTGGGCCCGTAAAGGTTTGTCGGCATAACGGAACGATACTTTGTGCCGTACTGGCGGTTATAGGACTCACAAAGCTTGATTCCGGCTATCTTTGCGACCGCATAAGGCTCATTTGTCGGTTCAAGGAGACCGGTAAGAAGATACTCCTCCTTCATAGGTTGCGGGCATTCACGAGGATAGATGCAGGATGAACCCAAAAACAAAAGGCGTTTGACCGCAACCTTCCACGCCGCATGCAGCACATTGGTCTGGATGACAAGGTTGTTATAGATGAACTCTGCCGGATAGGTGTTGTTCGCATGGATGCCACCTACCTTGGCTGCAGCAAGAAAAACGTAATCAGGGTGCTCTTTGTGGAAGAGTGCCTCCACCTCGGCCTGCCGCTCCAGGTCCAGTTCGACGTGGGTGCGTGTGATGATGTTGTTGTAGCCTTCGGCTTTCAGGCAGCGGACGATGGCAGAGCCGACCATGCCTGTGTGGCCGGCAACATATATTTTTGCGTCCTTTTTCATAGTGAATGGTAAATGCTTAACGGTTGTTCACGATCTTTTGTATAACGTCCTGGCAGTGTTGAAGGTTTTGAATGTCCTGAATATCTGCGTTTACCATGATCTTGACCAACTGCTCGAAAGCGACCGTCGGTTCCCACGCTAATTCTCGCCTGGCCTTTGATGCATCTCCCAGAAGGTATTCAACCTCTGTGGGACGAAAGTAACGCGGGTCAATCCCCACAGCAACCTGTCCAGGCTGCAGCTCATTGCCTGATGGCTGATGCCCACTAAAAGAAAGGGCCTTATGGTTCAACATTGACGGTTCAGAATTGACTTCAGAAACCACGCCGACTTCATCGGTACCGGACCCGCGCCATTCCAGTTGCACTCCAGCATGATGGAATGCTAGCTCACAGAACTCGCGGACCGAATGGGATTCGCCGGTGGCAACCACATAATCATCAGGGTTTTGCTGTTGAAGCATGAGCCACATGGCCTTCACATAATCGGGTGCATATCCCCAGTCCCTTTTGGCATCAAGGTTTCCCAGGTGGACTCTATCCTGAAAGCCATACCTGATTCTTGCCACGGCCCGGGTGATTTTGCGCGTTACAAAGGTCTCACCCCGGCGAGGAGACTCGTGGTTGAAAAGAATGCCGTTTGTGGCAAAGAGATTGTAACCCTCACGGTAATTCTTCACCAGCCAGTAACCATAAACCTTGGCTGCAGCATAGGGGCTTCGAGGCTCAAACGGTGTCTGCTCATTCTGCGGGGCCGGCGCGCTGCCAAACATCTCGCTGGATGAAGCCTGATAGAATCTGGTTTTCACTCCTGTTTTTCTGATGGCCTCAAGGACTCTTACCGTGCCAAGGCCCGAGACATCTCCGGTGTATTCAGGCATGTCAAAGCTGACCATGACATGGCTCTGGGCACCCAGGTGATAGACCTCGTCCGGCTGGATGTTGTAGATCAGGTCTGTGATCTGGCCGGAGACCGACAGGTCGCCGTAGTGCAGGTGGAGTCTGGCTTCAGGCAAATGAGGGTCCTGGTAGATGTGATCAATACGCTCCGTATTAAAGGTGCTGGATCGGCGGATGAGGCCGTGGACCTCATAGCCTTTTTCGAGGAGGAGTTCAGCGAGGTAGCTTCCGTCCTGTCCGGTGATGCCAGTGATTAGGGCTCGTTTCATGATGCTGGGTATGATGAAAATTCCACAGTGTTCCGTCAATGAGATAAGGTTGTTACCTTATGACCTCACTGCAAATAATCAAATATTCGTGCATCAATGTCAAGAATTTTCTTGGAAACTTGAACTGAACCGTTACTTCCAATGATAATCTCAAAGATCCTCTTGCGCCGCATCAAATAGGCCATCAAGCTTTCTATGTTCCGAACGATCACGTCTTGTTCATTATACACTCGAATAATGATGCTAAAGGGTTTGAACATAGCTCCGCTTCGCTCCCCAACTGGAATGATGGAATGTTGGACCGCCATCTCTTCGGCCTGCATGTCTATTGAAATTTTATCATGGGAGACAGGCCATTACAACGCAAACTCCGGGGGATTGCCGAAGCCAAGTCCAATTATGGGGTCAAAGATTGAATTTTGAAATTAGGGTTATGGTCGAATCTTTCATCTTGACAATTGGCAGCGAAGTAGGAGAGAAAGTTGGCATACTTACGCATCTGAAAAACAAGTTACTATTTGGGCGTGATAGTAAGAATCTATA
>JAGMBW010000039.1 GCA_023129535.1 Desulfobacterales bacterium | reverse complement strand
ACCGGATAGCAGGTCTCGGCCACCATTGTCTCTATCCCGATCCTGGAGATGCGCGTGTTGGTGAGTGGCGTCAGCACAAGACGGAATCCGAGCCGGTCAAAAAAATGCGCCCACAAAACACTGCACTGGTGGCCATAAAGAGCTCGCTGCATACCCACGGTTGGGCGATTGTCCGTCTCCATCATGGGTTCACCCTGCAACTCTTCGTAAACCCCGGCCATGTGTGTCTGCCAAATCTTTTGTCTCAATTTGAAGAAGTTTTCTTTCTTCGATCCCGTGTTTCTGGTCAATTCATAGCGCCCGCACTCACCACCCCAAATACTGCGACGACCGTCAAAATCATAAATCTTCAGTTTGCATTTGTTATGGCAGTGAGGGTCTGCACGGCATATCTTTTCAGTGTACTTCATTCGGTCGTTTATGGCACTGTCCAGGCCTCTGAAGGTGCTTTCACTCTTGTTTTCCAGCCCCATTTTCTCCTGCACACTGCAAGCAGCGCCATAGGCCCCTAAGACCTCTCTGTGTCGAGGAACCAGGAGACCGCGTCCAAGCACATTTTCAAACGCGGCAACAATTCCCTTATTTAAGGAAGGGCCTCCCAAAAACATGACCTTTTGTCCTGTCTTTCGCTTTCCCACCACTCGGTTCAGGTAGTTATAGACGATCGCATAGCACAATCCGGCTATCAGATCATCCCTATCTACTCCCTTTTGAAGATAAGACACTAAATCCGATTCCATGAATACCGTGCATCTCTCGGCCAGCTTAACGGGATTTTCCGATGAGAGGGCAATCTTCTGAAACTCGCCCACGATATTGATCCCGTATTTGTTCGCTAGCTCATGCAGAAAACTGCCCGTACCCGCAGCGCAGACCTTATTCATGTCAAAATCGAGGGGATAGGTATTGGAAATGTAGATGTATTTGGAGTCCTGTCCCCCGATCTCAAAGATCGTGTCCACCTCCGGGTATATCTCCACCGCACCCCTTGCGTGGGCTGTTATCTCATCGATGATCAGATCCACATTCAGAAAATCTCCTACCACGTTCCTGCCGGAGCCAGTCGTAGCTGTGCCCACAATTTCAATGTTCTTCCCTACGTTATCACGGATAAGCCTTAGAAGGCTCTGAGTGACCTCTATCGGCCTCCCCTGAGTAGGCACATAGGTCTTGTGAATAATCTCGCGGTCCTCATTGATCAGAGCGTATTTGGTGGTTGTGGATCCTACATCGATACCGAGGTACACCCTGGTCTTTTTGGGTGAGCTCTTTATCTTTATCTGAATCTCGTTCGTCTCTGGAAAGTCCGTCTGTTTCAGTACCAATCTTGGCGCCACCGGCATCGAAACCTCATCGCCAGCACCCCCGGCCTTGAGTATGTCCAGATCCACCCGGTCTTCCCTGTTCGATTCCAGGGCCTGCAACGCCACCCCGAGGGCCCCTACGGACGTATTATAGGGCCGTGCGATCAACCCCGGAAAATAGCTCTTGAATGCCTTTACCTGGAGATCGTTCAGCGAGAGCCCGCCGATAAAAAAAATCGGCTCTTCAAGTGCCCGATTGGAAACGATGGTGCTCATGTAGTTTCTGGCGTTTCCAACGTGCAGGCCGTGAATAATATCCTCCAGCTTCTCCCCCTTGTTCTGAAGATGAATCATGTCAGACTTTGTAAATACGGTACAGCGGCACGCTACACTGGCAGGCTTCTGGCTCTTCAGGCCAAGTTCAATAAAGTCAGCCAATATCTTGTCAATGTCATCCCTGGAAACATCGGTTTCGTTGGTATACATAGAGGTGGCCAATCTCTGGGCCTGCTGATCGATGAACGATCCCGTGCCGGATGCGCAGGGACCATTGCTATTGAAGTATTCCAATTCCCAGCCACCATCGTAATGATTGATCTGCAGAAGGGCAGTGTCCTGCCCCCCCATGCTGATGATTGTTCTAACGTCCGGCATAATAAAAATGGCGCCCAGGACCTGGCTGATCGTCTCAAATTCATAAAACGTCCCCAAGTCCTCACTAAGCTTCTTTCCATGGTTCCCGGTAAAAGAAATAGAGCGAATCCTTTCTTCCCCGAATTTTTCATACAGGTCCTGAATAAGAGCCAGAACCTCTTCTTCCACTTTGCCAAAATGACGTTTGTAGGGGGATTCATAGACAATCTCCCTCTTATCGTTGATGACGATACAATTCAGGCTAACGGATCCTGCATCAACGCCCACATAGTAGATATCAGAATCTTGGGGCAATTTTTTCACTGCAATGATCCCTGCCTTCGGTCCAGCCATAACAACCTCCTGAAAATGGAGTAATGAAGTATCGGAGTACTGGAACTTTTCTGTGTCATTACTCCAGTACTCCATTGCTCCAATACTCCGTAGACTCTTGGACTAATCCATCATGGAAGCAATACTCACAATCCGGTCTGCAAGCATATGGACATAACCTCCCATCTCATTATCATACCACCCATATACCACCGCCTTGGTCACAGGAATGTCAATCACACTCCCGCCCAGGGAGGACCCCACTTCCTCAGAATAACCTTGAAGGCATTTTAGGTCAAATGACAGGGTCGCTGTTCGGGTGTGGGTCTCCTTCCCTTCAATAATCGCCGCGGCCAGGGGATGGCCGATTATGTCCGCCGATACGTTTTGCTCGTCTGTATACTGAACATATCCCTTCTTGTCTCTTTCGGCAACGTTTTTGTAAATCTGATTGATCAAGTCGCGATCGGTGCGATCCTGATCAGGAACATCATGAATATCGATAACCAGGATGATGAGTGAGCCTGTGGATGTTGGAATCCTTACCGATTCCGCAATAAAGCCGATCTTCTGCATCTCTGGTATGACCAGCGACAACGCCTTAGCCGCGCCGGTAGTGGTTAATATAATATTATTAAAGACGCTCCGGTTCCGACGCAAATCAGTGGCGCCTGCCCTGGGCGCTCGATCCAGCACGAGCTGTGACCCCGTAACCGCATGCACCGTGGCCATAGAGGCAGTCAGAATCCTGTCGAGGCCAAAATAATCGAGGAGAGGCTTGATCATATAGGCCAAACAGTTGGTGGTACAGGAGGCATTCGATACAATGTGGTGCGTAGCCGGGTCATAGTCACTGTCATTGATGCCCATGACGGTCATGACTGCATCTTTGGGCATTTGGGCGCTCTTGTCCTTGATCTTGAATGGTGCTGACACGATCACCTTCCGGGCCCCGGCAGTTAGATGTCCGCGAACCGCCCCGCCTGGTGCATCCGCGGGTTGCGTGGGGTCCGTAAACTGCCCTGTCGATTCCACCACGATATCCACCCCGTGTGACCTCCATGCGATGTCCTTCGGGTTGCGTGCCTCACGCAAGATCCTGACCGGGACACCATCGATCACCATGGAGCCAGACTTTTCGTCCACGTTTTCAATCAATCGCCCTGATTTGTATCCATACAGATAATTATGCACGGTTCCGTATGTGGAATCCTTTTCAATAAACCCGGCCACATCGTTAAGACTTGTGCCGACCGGACGGCCGATATTTACCACAATCTCCGAAAAGCTTTTTCGCCCTATGTGCTGCCAGATGGATAGTTTACCGATACGCCCCAAGCCGTTGATCCCAAGCTTTCCATGTTTCATAATCCTTCCCCCCGCCTCAACTAATTGAATATTGACGATTGATGATTGACGATTGCCTTCGGATTGTTGATTGATGATTGTCGATTGTCGATTGAAACCCATATCCTGTGTCCTGCATCTGGCATCTGGCATCTGGCATCGGAAATATTTACCACTCATTACTCTTAATCCTAAAATCATCAATCATCAATCGTCAATCATCAATCATCCATCCCCTTGAATCTTATGCCGACCTGCATAAACAAAGCCCTTCCGGCCATCAATACTCAGGAAGTCCCCACACTGTAAGGTCTTTCCGTGTAGGACACAGCGGCCCTCTTTTTCATAAACCACCAGATCGGAACACCCAACCACGCACGTCTTTTCCAACTGATGAGCCACAATCGACGCATGTGAGGTAGCTCCACCCCTCCCCGTCAAAAGGCCGTCTGCTGCCGATATCTCCCGTATGTCGTCTGGCACGGTATCAGAGCGAATCAAAATGAGCGGTGTATTCGGCTCCAGGTTGTGGAATCGCTTAATGTCGTCGAGTAAAAAGACAATCCTTCCACAAAAGGCGCCCCCGCTCACGCCAATCCCCTTTGCCAGAAGAGCCTTTTTGAGTCCAGGGGTGGACACAAAGGAAGGGCGTTGCTTTGTCTGGTGGACAACCATATCGCGGGATTGCAACAAATAGAGCTTGCCCGCTGTCGGGCCTTCAAATGTGAACTCGATTTCTTGTGCGCTCCATCCCTCATCATAGACAAGACGCCTGGCTAAATCCCGCAAAGACCTGAAGACTTCGGGGAACGCCGCCTCCAGGGCATCATCATAGTCACGGACCTCCGCCATTTTTTGTTTCAGTGAAACGGAATAGGTCTTAACCAGGCCGGATACAACGTCTTCGCCCTGGTTACGAGTTGTGTAATCGCCCCACAATGTCACCTTGTCGACGGCCTCCCTTGGGTCATGGGTAAAAACGACACCAGAACCGGTCCGATGATGCAAGTTACCGTATACCATGTTTTGCACGATCACCGCGGTGCCCCAATCGTCAGAAATCCCCATGATTTCCCGGTAGGTCCTGGCCTTATCTGAATTCCAGGAATGAAATACCTGCCGGATCGCCTGAAACAGTTGTTCATATGGATCATCAGCAAGGACTACACCCGAGTCAGACAGGGCCTGCCGATAGCCCAGCGCCACTTCTCGCATCTGCTGCGGGGTAAAATCTCTTTTCCACTCCACGCCGTACTTAGCCTTGTATTCGTTCATGATGGCGTCGAACAGATCTCGTTCCATATTGTAAGACATACCCCAGGACTGGAGAAAACGCCGATAATTATCCCAGGCAAACCATGGTTTACCCGTTCTATGAATAAGACCATTCACAATGGTCTCATTTATCCCTACATTAAGAAAGCTATCCATCATGCCGGGCAAAGAAATCGCAGCCCCACTGCGAACCGACAAGAGAAGAGGATTGTCAGGATCTCCAAACCGTCTGTTAGCGCCTTTTTCTAACTGTCTAACTTGATACAAAATCTTTCCCCTCAAATCCTCCCTGGCTTGCCTGAAAGTACTGAGCAGCTCAAGGCACCTGAAGACCTCTGTCGTGATAATAAATCCTTCTGGGATCGGCATCTTGAAACCCGCCAGCCTCACAAGGTTGTAACCTTTGGCCCCAAGGTAGATGGGATCCTTGATAGAGTGCAGGGGCATGTGAATGCCGGACACAACGCCGCCTGGATCATAACTGAGTAGAATATCTACGTTTTGCTGGCTGAGTTCTTCCGATTGACGCGACAGGGTACTAATGGTCTTGGTCACAAAGTTGTCGAGATACTGAAAGCCAAAAGTAGTTGCGATAACATCACGGAAAAAAGTTTCCGAAACCTTATTTATGACTTCTTCCGTAACCGCCTCGCCTTCCTTTATGTGATACTTAGGAAGAAGCTTGTCAGAACCCAATTGCCCGATGATCCGCGCCAGATTCTCCTTATGAATACTGGTGAAGTGGGTGTTGAGTATGGATTGCTCGGCCTGTGAAAATCCCCGGAAAATATCTAAATATTGCGTTAAAGAGAAGCGCCTCACCTCGATGGCATGGGTCAGGAGCTTCAAATAATCTGTCAGTGGTTTCGCGATGATCCCGTCAAGCTCCATGGCTTGAATAAGCAGGTGCATGCAGTCGGCAATCTGGGAAAAGGTGGTCCGGGTCACGAATTTTAGATTGATAGATGAAATCAATTCCTCAAAAAGGACATTGGCCAGGTTTTCCAGACGAAAGGTGAGCCCCAGGACATCAAACTTTCGTTCATAATAGGTTCCGTACATTGAAGGGATGTCAGCGGCAATATGCCGTTTGTGGTAGATATCTTCTGATATCTTAAACTCTTTCGGCGATAGGATGATCTGTTTCAATTGCTTGAGATAGTTGAGGACGCCTTGCAAACGATCAAATTGGTCTTCCGTTTGAAGGGCCTTCTCAAGGCGAACGGTCCTGGGTAACCCCTTGAGAGCGGCCTCTTTTATTATCTCGTCCAATTTGAAATGGTTCAGGTTGTACTTCTGGTCAAGGAGTTTTAGAAACTCCATCAACAGGCGCACTCGTTCTTTGTCCACCTTTAGCTCATCAGAAATCCGGGATAGATGTTTCTCGATAACGGCCATATCAAGGCTGAGAAGTTCGCGCGGATCTTCAAGCCCGCATTTTTCGAACAGCTCCTTGATAACCGCGTGGGCGCCATCTACATCAGACCCTTTATCTGGAATGGCATGAAATATCTCAGGAGCCACGTAAGGCGCGAGAGGCATCTTGTCTCGGGTCCGCCAGAAGTTTACGATTTCAAGGCTAAAATCTATTAAAAGGTTATTGCTTTCCACATGAGACTGCTTCCTCAAAAAGTGTATCAGGACATCCTTGCGGTTTAATATCTCATCGATTTCGGTTGAAACGTCTCTGATTCGACCTTCCGCATTTATCTCATTGAAATAGACTGGAAAGAGCCTGGCAAGCTGCTTTATCTGATTGTAAACTGGAGTGATATCGCTCCTTAAAATGAGACTGATCTCCTTCTGGAAAAGATCAGTATCCTTAATATAGAGGCCAGCAAGGTTCAGGTTTACAATGAGAGCAGAAATCAGACTTTTGCTCCATTTTGGATTGGTCTCAATCAGGTGAAGCCAGACCTTGATATTCGGCACATGGGCTGGGTTTACCTGCACTCTCCACTCATTCGTCGTTCCCCTCAATTCCGGACACTGAAACCCTAAGTCAATCGTATGCTGGATAAAGAACTCCACCAGGTCGCTGTCATCACCCTTGAAAATCTCGCCGCCTATATTTTCCAGGACCTGGAGAGCAGCCTCTGGAAACTTTTTTATGCTTTGGGTCAGGGCTTCAAAAGTCTTGACAAGGAGATATTCGATGTTTTCAGCTTTTTTAGCGTGGATAATCGCACTCAAGCAAAGGTTTACCGCGCCCAGGGCCTCTTCATGTATGGATGAAAGCCCTTTGGTCTCCAGGATCTTAAGGAGGCTCTGGAGCTTCTTGATTGACCCCTCGTGGGCACTGGTTTCATGACGTTCGACGCTGTCTGGCAGTTGTCGGTAGGCCTTCACGATATCGGCAAAGTTGGGAAGTTCAAGGAGCAGGGTCAATTCTAGCTCCAAATCTCTGTTCTGATCGATCTGGCTTAGCCTCCTCATCAATCCACGGAGTTGCTCATGAGAAATATTTTGGACAAGGGTTTTATCAAACCATAGTCCCGGGTCTTCCTGGTTGAGCCAGTATTGATAAGAGCCCTGAAGCGTCCTGCGAAGAACGCGGTTAAAAACCGAGTGATCAAATTTATCTACTTCGAATTGAGACAGGATCTGGCCGATTCGCCCGACCTGGTAATAACCACTGGCCAAAAGAAAAAATTGCTCGCCAGACAAGCCTGCTAGACGTTCAAAGACCCCGGAAAGGATAGACATACCGTTTTTTAGCCGATTCGTTCCCTCACTCAGGATCTTTTCGACAAAATAGACGATATTGTCCAAGGCCCTGGCATGCACCGACTGGTCGGATGAAAAGGCAAGGGCGCCAAACCATTCATTCAGGATAATCTCAACCACCTGAGGACCTTGTGGATGCTCATAATAGATAGAAAAGTTTCTGAAGGCATAATGGCGCATCTCCTGCACTACATAGCCCCAGTTCTTGAATGGATGATTCAATTCACACAGCAAGGCTTCTGTCTCGTGCAGGAGACCGGGAAGATCTTTAACGACTTCTACGAGGGGCAGGTACTCGGCATCAACGGTGATGGGACGGTCTGTGGCCTCCAGGTTGACCTGAAGGGCCTTTGAACTCAGGCTCATAGCAGGTGTACTCTTCATAATACTTTGAAATTCCAGTGCGTTAAAAGCAATGCCCTACTATTGAGATATGGGCATTTTTCGGCTTTTTGTCAAGGAAAAAACAGATATGTCCCTTTATACCTTGATTTTTCAGCCTATTCCGAATATTGAGTTCATTGAGTTCATTGAGTCCATTGAGTCTATTGGGTTGACACAACAGACACAATAGACACGATAGACACAAAGAACGGGAGCGCAGCGACCACACACAACAAACTCAATAGACACAATAGACACAATAGACACAAGGCTACATGCTGCAACTGTCTCCTTATATCACATTGCCCGGCTTATCGTTCCTTGTGTGCGCCAGCCTGACTCCCATCGTCAGGTGGGGAGCTGTGCGATCCGGGTGGGTGGCCATCCCCTCAAAAGATCGATGGCACACAAGACCCACCGCTCTGCTGGGTGGTATCGCCATCTACTGCGCTGCCGGCCTACCCCTTATGTGGTTAGCCGATTTTGGTTCCATCATCGACTACCTGCAGGTGCATTCTCCCAGGTTTGCGCCCCCTTCTTACATCGGTGTCGCATGGCTTGGCATAACCATCCTATTTATCCTTGGTCTTCTCGATGATTTGTTCCATTTCGGACCACAAAATAAGTTGATAGTCCAGATCATGGTCGCTTCTATGGTTGCATTCCTGGGCTATCGGCTTCAATGGACTTCATCCCTGACTGCAGACACTATCGTTACCATCATCTGGATCGTGGGAATTACCAATGCTGTCAACCTCATAGACAATATGGACGGGCTGTGCGCTGGAATCAGCCTGATCGCTGCTGCCTTTTTCGCCTTCGTGCATTTTAACGAAGGCTCTTTCCAGCCTCTAATCGTCTCCCTTTTTCTGGCAGGCGCTTCAGCCGCCTTTTTGATCTACAATTTCCACCCAGCCTCCATCTTTATGGGAGATTGCGGAAGTCTCCCAATAGGCTTTGCCCTTTCCATGCTTTGCCTGCACCCTGTCACAGGCCCATTCCATTACACTATATCCCTGTATGCCCTGCCAATCCTTGTCCTCATGGTTCCCATCTTTGACACAACCATGGTGACCACTATTCGTCTTCTAAGCGGCCGGAGGCCTTCCACAGGGGGGCGAGACCATGCCTCACACCGCCTAGTGCTCATGGGTTTCGGTGAAAGAGACGCGGTCCTCTTCCTGTATGGAACAGCCATACTCTCTGGACTGGCCGCAATCTTTGTTCAACAACACGATTCCCTGGCAGCGCCCACGGTCATAATACCCCTTCTGTTGTCTGTGATCCTGATGGGGATTTACCTGGCGCAGATCAGGGTCTACCGTGAAAAGGAGTTCTCTGTCCTTCGGGAAGGCCGTTTCACGCCTATAATCCTTGAAATCACCTTTAAGCGTCAGGTATTTCATGTAATTCTTGATCTCGTCCTTATCTCCTTTGCATATTATTTAGCCTATCGCGTTCGTTTCGGCTTTACCGATCAATTCAACATCTTCTTTAGGATCTTCCTGCAATCACTACCTGCGGTTATCATATGCAAGTTTGTGGCTTTTTTTTCAGCAGGGGTGTATCGGGGAATGTGGCGCTATATGGGACTGACCGACGTATTCGTTTATCTTAAAGCCAGCCTTCTGGGAACCCTGCTTTCTCTTGCAACCGTGACTTATATCTACCGATTTGTCTCCTTTTCCAAAGGCGTCTTTCTGATCGACTGGTTTTTGACTTCCGCATTTTTGGTTGGATCGCGGGCCTCATTTCGCTCTTTCAGAGAGTTCGTCAAGTATAAAGCCTTAAAGGGAGAAAATGTTCTCATTTATGGCGCCGGACGCGGAGGCCAGGTATTGCTCAAAGAAATACTGGACAACAAGCGTTTGGGGGTCAAGCCGGTAGGGTTTGTTGATGACGACACCACGAAGGTGGGAAAACGGCTGTACGGGTATCCGGTGATGGGAACCGGCGCCAATCTTGAAGAGATCCTGGAAAAGTCACCCGTCAACGGCGTGATCATCTCGTGTCGTGACCTGGCTGGGGAAAGTCAAGAAAGGCTCATAGGCCTGTGCCGGTCCAAAGACATTTTTTTGAAGCGTTTTGTTGTCAAGCTCAAAGATGTTGATTTGGAATAATAGCAATTCAGGAATTTAGGAATTCAGGGATTGAGGGATTGAGGAATTGAAGAATTGCGAATTTAGGAATTTAGGAATTGATTCATTTTACTCCTTCTTGTTGGTAGGCATTGTCAACCCTACCACAGGCCTGGAAGCGCAGAGAGCAAAGGGCAGAGCGCAGAGCGCATAGCGCAGAGCGCATAGCGCATAGCGCAAAGGGCATAGCGGAAACTATAAAGTATAAAGTGCAAGAGGCCAAAATGCTATGCGCTATGCGCCATGCGCTATGCGGAGCGATAGATGTGCCATGCGCTATGCGGAGCGAAGCGACAAATGACTAACGACAAATGACTGATATAATTCTGGGAATTGAAACTTCTTGCGACGAGACAGCCGCTGCCGTGACCTCTGGTGGACATACCATCCTGTCCAATGTGGTCTGGTCCCAGGTAGCCACCCACCATCCATACGGCGGTGTTGTGCCGGAGCTGGCATCCCGGAAGCATATGGAAAAAATTGTTCCTGTGGTTGAAGAGGCTCTGGCGATTGCCGGTGGACATGCCAACAACATTGATGGTGTTGCCGTCACCTGTGGACCCGGCCTGGTGGGCGCCCTCCTGGTAGGACTCTCGTTTGCCAAGGCCTTTGCTTATGCCAGGGGGCTCCCCTTGACAGGGGTTAACCACCTCCACGGGCACATTGCGGCGCTGTATCTCCAACCCGACCCGCCCCCCTTCCCTTTTGTGGCACTTCTGGCCTCTGGCGGGCATACAAACCTTTATTATGTAGCAGGCCCTATGGACTTTGAACATATGGGTCAAACCAGAGATGATGCCGCTGGTGAAGCCTTCGACAAGGTAGCAAAGATCCTCGGGTTGGGATACCCGGGCGGCATGGTTATCGACCGGCTCTCCCAACAAGGAGATCCGGAACGAATACGCTTTCCAAGGGCATTCCTCGACAAAACCGGGTTTGATTTCAGCTTCAGCGGCATAAAGACTGCCGTGGCACGTTACGTACGGGGTGAAAAAGAGGCCTCGACAACGATTCCGGATATCGCAGCCGGGTTTCAGGAAGCTGTGGTTGACGTGCTCGTTCAAAAGGGGATTTCAGCTGCAAAGGCCAGGGCTTGTCAGCGCCTGGCCCTGGTAGGGGGCGTGGCCTCAAACCACAGGCTTCGGGAGCGGATGAAACAAGCAGCACAGGAGGCCGGCATTGCAGTCCATATCCCGAGCCCTGAGCTTTGCACCGATAATGCAGCCATGATTGCCGCCATGGGATACCATCAGCTCTCTAAGGGTGAAAACTCATCCTTGGACTTAGATGCCTACTCCAAGACGAGCCATTCCGGACGTCGGGGTGTTGTTAAATAAACGTCTGGTAAATTCTACAACTGGAGTGATGGAGAGTTGGAGTACTGGAGTAGTGGGTAGTAAAAAAAGTACATAAAGTTCACTTTCATCATCACTCCATCACTCCATCACTCCAGTACTCCATTACTCCAATTAGGGCAGAGGCCCTAAGTTCAAGACTGGAAAGGACTGATCCAATGAAAGCCTTGGTACTCGCGGGTGGGAAGGGCACCAGACTCAGGCCCCTTACCCATACCATGCCCAAACAGCTTGTTCCGGTGGCCAATGAACCGATCTTAGGGTACGTATTTCACCACATTCAGGATGCGGGGATCAAAGAGGTGGGCGTTGTGGTTTCGCCGGAGACGGGAAACGATGTTCGCCGATTTCTTGGCAGGGGAAGCCGCTGGCAAATGCGAATCACCTATATCCCGCAACAACAACCCCTGGGATTGGCCCATGCAGTCAAGATAGCCCGGCCTTTTCTGGGCAACTCACCATTTGTGATGTACCTTGGAGACAATCTCCTTGCTCAAGGGATCAAAGAGTTTATGGAGGAGTTTCATTCAACGACCCTGGACGCACTCATATTTCTTAAAGAAGTAGATAACCCGCAGGCATTCGGCGTAGCCGTATTGAACAAAAAGGGACAGATTATAAAGCTTGTGGAAAAACCGAAGGACCCGCCTTCCAACCTCGCTCTGGTAGGCGTTTATTTCTTCTCAGCCAGCATACACGAAGCCATTGACCGGATCAGCCCGAGTGCTCGAGGAGAACTTGAAATCACGGACGCCATTCAGGAGTTGATGCGCTCAGGTGGATCGGTAAGTGGACAGATACTCGATGATTGGTGGCTTGATACAGGGAAAAAGGATGACTTCCTGGCAGCCAACACCGTTGTGCTGGATGACTATATCAAACGAGATGTACAGGGAAAAGTAGATATTAAGAGCAAGGTTTCCGGACGTGTCCAAATAGAAAAGACGGCCAGGATCGTCAATAGCAGTCTCCGTGGCCCTGTGGTTATTGGAAAAAGGTGTAAAATCGTGAATTCCTTTATTGGTCCCTACACGACGATCGGCCATGGAACGCGTATTATCAATTCTGCCATCGAGCATTCGGTGATCCTCGACAAGTGCTACATTGAAAATATAGCCAGACTCGATGATAGCCTGATTGGCCGGGAAGCCAGGGTTATCCACTATGACAAAAACCACAGCCGCGCCTTGCGTCTGCTTATCGGAGATAACAACGTGGTTGAGGTTTAGATAGTTCAGTGGTCAGTGGTGAGTGGTCAGTGGTCAGTAATCAGTGGTCAGTAATCAGTGGTCAGTGCTGATCACTGACCACTGGCCACTACTACGGAAGGAAGTGAAGCATTTGAAAAAAGCAGTATTGATAACCGGCGGCTGCGGGTTTATCGGCTCCAATTTTATCCGACACATGCGCAAGACCCATCCCGAGCTGCACCTCATCAACCTGGATAAGCTTTCCTATTCTGGCAATCCTGAGAATCTAAAAGCTTTAAAGGATGATCCATACTATCGTTTTGTTCACGGCGATATCACTGACGAGCACCTGGTTTGGTCACTGCTTCAGGAAAACCGTATTCAGGCCCTGGTCCATTTTGCTGCAGAATCCCATGTGGACCGATCGATATCAGGCCCCAAGGTCTTTGTTCAAACGAATATAGTGGGAACTCACGTGCTCCTGGACAGAGCCATGCAATACTGGACAGATACACTCTCACGGGAGCCCTCGTTCCGGTTTGTTCACATATCCACGGACGAAATCTACGGAACTCTGGGGAAAAATGGCTCCTTTTCCGAAGAGAGCCCTTTTCGTCCTAACTCCCCCTATGCCGCCACCAAAGCCGCTGCAGATCTTCTTGTGCGGGCTTATTTTGAGACTTATGGGCTGCCGACCCTCATCGTGAGACCATCCAATAACTACGGCCCTTACCAATTTCCGGAGAAATTTATCCCTCTCATGATTACCAACCTTATAGAAGCTAAATGTGTCCCCATTTACGGACAAGGTTTAAATATCCGTGACTGGATCTTTGTTACAGACACCTGCCGGGCAGTCGACCGGATAATGGACCGGGGAAAACCCGGGGAGGTGTACAATGTTGGCGGTGAGACCGAAAAACTGAACATTGATGTGGCGCGATATCTTTTGGCTTTTTTTGGCAAGGACGAATTCTTTTTGAGCTTTGTCGCGGACCGTCCAGGGCACGACCTGCGCTATGCCCTAAATAACAGCAAAATCCAGGCCCAATTGGATTGGAAACCGACGGTGGCCTTCCCAGAGGGAATTCAACTGACCGTGGCCTGGTATCAGGCAAATGAATGGTGGTGGAGGCCACTTAAAGAAAAACTCACCAAGGAAAGCAAAGGGTTCTGGAGTGTATCATGATGGCAGGACACGACTTTTACGCCAACAAGAATGTACTCATCACCGGGGGGATCGGCTTCCTGGGGAGCAACCTGGCCATCAGGCTGGTTGACCTGGGTGCTTCGGTCACCCTGTATGATGGCCTCATACCAGACCTGGGGGCTAATTTTTTCAATATCAAGCCCATCAAAGACAGGATCAAGGTAGTGATAGCGGATACTGGAGATCGCTCGGCCATGGATCACTATGTGCGCCACCAGGATATCATCTTTAACATCGGTATGCATTCCTGCCACCTCGATTCGATGAAAGATCCTGTTTTTGACATCCGGACGAACGTCGTGCCCCAGATCAATTTCCTTGAATCGTTGCGTTATCACAATCCTGAAACAAGGGTTGTCTATGTTGGAACACGTGCACAATACGGCCGAGTCGAAAAGCCGCCTATTACCGAGACGACCCCCCTCAACCCCATGGACATCTATTCTGTGTCCAAACAGGCCGTGGAATGGTATCATATGTTATACGGAAAGATATGTGGGCTTCAACCCACCTCCTTGCGTTTGGGCAATACCTATGGCCCCCGTCATCAGATGCGGCACGCCAAGTATGGCGTCCAGAATTATCTGATACGCCTTGCCCTTGATGGTCAACAGATAGAGATTTTCGGAGATGGAAGCCAGGAGCGGGAATTGATGTATGTGGATGATGTAATTGAATGCCTCTTGCTGTTGGGAGAAAGGGACCAATGCGCGGGCCAGGTCTATGCCATAGGAACCCACGAACGGGTGACCTTTCTTGAATTGGTAAAAGAGATTATCAAGGCCTGTGGGTCCGGTAGTTTTGCCCATGTCCCCTGGCCTAAAGACCGAAAGATCATCGAGGTAGGACATGTGGTCACCAACTATAGCAAACTCACAGCCCATACCGGATGGACCCCTTCAACCTCTTTGTCAGAGGGTCTGAGCATAACTGCCGAGTACTATCGCCAGTACAAGAAGCACTACTGGTAAGCAGATTGACAGGCAAAAGGAAAAATGATTAGCGCAAGGTTGCGCCTCACGGCTTGAAGACATTACCCTTTGTGTCAGTCAACGCGGCTTCCCGGCGCTCGACAGGGAGCCAGTAAAACTCACGGATCAGGACGCGGATGATGCAGGCCAGAGGCACGGCGATGATCAAGCCACCAATGCCGAACTGCGCGCCCACAATCAGCGCGAGCATCACCACAAGAGGATGTAGTCCTGCGCCCTTGCCCACGATCCTGGGCTGGAGGACAAAACCTTCAATGGCCTGAATCAGCGAGAACAGGCCGAGCACGGCAATCAAGGCAATGATTTTCGTACTCCACGGCACCCCACCCGTCAACAGGACAATCAAGATTGCAGGCGTGACGCCAATGATGGGCCCCAGGTAAGGTATAAACCCGCCAATCGCCGCAGCCGTGCCGATCACGATGCTGTAATTGCGCAACGTCGGAAAGCCGATAAACCCCATGCAAAACAGCCCCGTGGCAAACAGCATTCCCACGATGGCCGAGACGGTTAGCTGCCCGCGTAAAAAACCGCCTACCGCCATGTCGATCTTGCCCAAAACATCAAATACTGTGTTGCGATACTGCGGTGGAACGATCTTGCGGATCAGCGGCCCGATTCTTTCCCAATCAAGGATCAAGTAAAAATTAATAATCCCGATAAAAATCAGGAAGGAGAAAAAACCGATCACCGAACCAACTCCACTAAAGATACCCTTTGCGATCTCCCCCATGGCCTCAAAGCTGCCTGAAGCCACCTTTTGCAACGCCGGCAGGAGCGAGTTTGCAATCTTGTCGTAATCAACTTCCATTGCCTTGATCTTGTTTTGGATTGTCTTGATTAGTTCCTCATCGATTGGCACGTATCTGTTTTCCGCTAAGCTGGTTAAAACCGCAGGCACCGCCTCCTTCAGGGCATCAAACAGCTTGATAAACTGAGAAAGAATGGTTGGGATCAGGAATGCGAGCAGCAGAAAGATGACCAGAAAAATGATCAGGTAAAGAACCAACGTTCCCATTACCCGGCCCAGCTTCAACCTGTGCTGCAAGCCCATGACGATGGGTGCCAGGACATAAGCCAGAATCAGCGCCACTAAGAAAGGCGTAAGAACGTTGAAAACAAAGGCAATCGAGTCTTTGAGCAGGCTAAACGTATAAAAACCAAAGGCAACCACGCCCATGATTCCAATGGCATACACAATTCGCCGTAAGAGGGGATCGGCAATCTTGAATTCAGACATGGTTTTCACCTCTGATATTCCAGTCTGAGTCCTACACCCACTTCTTTAAGGTTGACCACATTCGATAATGCGATCTTTGAATTCAGATCCGTACAATGACAGGCATGGACCTCAGCAGGCTTCAGTCTTTCCATATATTCCAGAGTGCCCTTTAATTGCTCCTTTGAAGGATTTAGTAAATGAAATCCTCCGATCACATCAACGACTCTATGATCCTCACAGATCTTTTTTGCATATTCTATGATATTACAAATCCCGGCGTGAGAACAACCCGTAATCACGACCAGACCTTTTGACGATCGATAAACCAGAGCAGAGTCATCCATTAAATAGTCGTCTTCCGTAACGCTATATCTTGAAATTTGGCCAATTGGGATCTTTGCTTCAAAATCATTCTTTCTCTCTATCTGGCCCAAAAACACCACTCTTTCGGTTAACCACACCGGGGCTTTGCTCAATTGCATCTGGAAATGTTTGGATGCTTCCTCTTCTGAAATAATAGAACCGATCTCCCCGAGGCCATCCACTGTCCTGGGAAAAAATGTGAAAGGATGGGCCACCAGTGTCGGCTTGTAATAATTGATTTTTTCTATTACTGATTCTGTGTAAAATCTAATGAGAGGCACTAAACCCCAGGTATGATCGAGGTGTCCATGAGAAAGAACAAGAAAACTGACATTGAGCAAATCAATATTCATTTTTTGCGCATTCCTGATAAATGCGTCGGAATATCCCACGTCAAACAGAATCTTATTGTCCTTCTCTTCAATGAAATAGCATACGCCGGGTTCTCCGTAGAAATACCGATCGATCAGAGTATGATTATCCACAAGAACCGTTAATCTCACTCCCTTTCTCCTTGGGTAATGTCCTTATCTTCAAAACGTTCAATCTTCATTGCTCTCTAACCGTGAACCGTTGAACCGTTGAACCGTGAACGGTTACCCTTATTATTAAAAACGAGCGTATGGAAATTTTTCCACCTGTGCGGTTACATATTGGATTTAGTCTCACAGAAGCAAAAAAAAGAACTATCACGAAAGCACGAAAGATTGAAAGCACGAAAGAGAACGTTAGCAACTTAGTTTCCGGGTCTTATTTCGTGTTTTGCGGCGTTCGCCTTGAGAACAGTACGTACTTTCGTGTTTTCGTGATTAATTTTGAATCATTTCCATCACGGCATGTGTTACGGTGGCCGCCACCATGAACACAGTTCGGCGGACGACACATTATCGTCGATGGCTTGAGTCCTGCGCCGTCTACGCCGACCGACGGGTGCTGGCCATCCTGTTTCTCGGCTTCTCCAGCGGGCTGCCCCTTGCGCTCACCTTTGGCACACTCAGTATCTGGCTGGCGGAAGTCGGTGTAACCAAGACCACCATAGGGCTCTTCGCCCTGATGGGCACACCCTATACGTTCAAGTTCCTCTGGGCGCCTCTGGTGGACCGGATGCCTCTTCCCTATTTCACCCAACGATTAGGGCGCCGGCGCGGATGGGCCATTCTCACGCAACTGGCCTTGATGGCCACCATCGCCGGCCTTGGCGCCACAAACCCGGGGGCCCACCCCGGGCTGACCGCCGTTTTTGCCTTCATGGTAGCCTTCTGTTCCGCCAGTCAGGACATCGTGATCGACGCATACCGGGTGGAAATCCTGGAGGAGCGCCAATACGGCGCGGGCGCTGCTATGATCGTCCTCGGGTACCGCATCGGCATGCTCGTGTCCGGGGCAGGGACCCTGTATTTGGCCACCTATGTAGGTTGGTTTACCGCCTACGGACTGATGACCGCCCTCATGACCGTGGGCATTGCCACTATCCTGCTCAACCCGGAGCCTAAGATCCGAAAAAGCCGGGACTCCATCGAGCAGGAGAGACGGATTGCCGCCTATCTTGAGACCCGCCCCGATCTTCAGGGCAAGAAGGCAAAGGCCCTCGCCTGGATCTATGGCGCCGTGATCAGCCCCTTCGCCGAGTTCATGAGCCGCCGTGGCTGGCTGGTGATGCTGCTCTTCATCTTGCTGTACAAGTTCGGCGACGCCCTGGCCGGTGTGATGGGCAATCCCTTCTATGTGGAGCTGGGCTTCACCAAGATCCAGATTGCCAGCATCAGCAAGGCCTTTGGCCTCGCTGCCACCATCATCGGCAGCTTGCTTGGCGGCATCATGGTCAACCGCATGGGCATCCTGAGGAGCCTTTTTGTATGCGGCATACTGCAGATGCTCTCCAATCTGATGTTCGCTGCGCTGGCCGTGGCCGGAAACGACCCCCGCATGCTTACACTGACCATCGCGGTGGAAAACCTCAGCGGGGGAATGGGCACGGCCGCCTTTGTCGCATACCTGTCCAGCCTCTGCAACATCGCCTACACTGCCACCCAGTATGCCCTGCTGACATCCTTCATGGCCTTCGGCCGCACCCTGCTATCTTCCTCAGGCGGATGGCTGGCGGACCACATGGACTGGGTGAGCTTCTTTATCGTCACGACCGGGGCAGCCCTCCCCGGGCTGCTCTTGCTGGTGTGGATCACCAGAACAGGAAAACGTCAAGGAGAAAAAAGTCCGGACTTAACCCAATAAGCGTGTTATTTTTTGTGAAGATTCTATTTATTTGCATGGCTAATATCTGCCGGAGTTTTATGGCAGAGCGGGTACTTAAGAAGAAACTAAAGGAAAGGAATCGAAATGATATCAAGGTGCCCTCGGCCGCTCTCTTCGATATGGAGGGGGCGCCGGGTGACCCAAAGGTAGCAGAAATATTAAATAAAAAGGGATTTGATGGCTACGGTCATAAATCAAGGTTGTTGAGGGAGGATATGCTTGTTGAAGCAGATATGATCCTTGTATTGCAAGTTTCTTGAGTCCGGAAATTGCCTTGTATGTGTTGATTGTTTCCATGCTCCTCAGTCCTGAGTTTGTTGTAGGGGGTATCGCCGGAAAAGCTGCTCTTGGTCGTGGTATTACCCTTCGATTTGATGATATCCTGCTGGTCATCATCGGGTTTAGCTGGTTTTTAAAAACAGCCATCAAAAAGGAATTGGGCCTTTTTTTAAAGACTCCTTTAAACAGGCCGATTGCGTACTACCTTGTGGTCTGTCTTGTTGCGACCTTATTTGGCTTTATGATGGGCAGGGTCAAGGGATTGACAGGATTCTTTTTTGTCTTCAAGTATTTTGAATATTTCATCGTGTATTTTATGGTGGTGAATCACATAAGAGATAAAAAACAGGTAGAACGTTTTGTTATGGCCATGTTGATTGTCTGCCTTGTTGTTTGCCTCATTGCGATATCCCAGATACCTGCCGGCGGGAGGGTTTCCGCACCTTTTGAAGGTGAGGTGGGTGAGCCCAATACCCTTGGAGGTTATCTTGTCTTGATGCTCTCGATTACCCTTGGACTTTTATTGACATACGGTTCAAAAAAGCAAAAAGGGTTATTTGCAGCACTTACAGTTTTTATCGTGATTTCGCTTATAGCAACCCTTTCAAGAAGTTCCTGGCTGGCTGTGGGGCCTATGTTACTTGCCCTGGTTTATTTTAGCAAGAGGAAGATGGTCATTCTTGTGCCTTTAATTGTGATTATTGTCTTATCCCCATTTATTTTACCTTCAGGTGTAAAAGAGAGAGCGCTCTTTACGTTTGCTCAGCCGCAGGAAAGGGGGCAGATAGAAGTTGGAGGGTTGAGGATTGACACGTCTGCGTCTGCCAGGCTGAACGCATGGAAGAATGTTCTAACAAAAGATCTCATAAAGCATCCAGTTTTAGGCTACGGCGTTACCGGCTATCATTTTTTGGATGCGCAATATCCACGGGTTCTTGCCGAAACAGGACTGGTCGGTTTTGCATTTTTTATATGGTTGCTCATTACAATTTTCCGGAATGCATTGTATGCCTATCAAAATACTTCCGACCCTTTGTTCAGCGGTCTCTCCCTCGGGTATCTGACAGGATTTGTAGCCATGCTTGTGCATGCTATCGGCGCCAATACCTTTATTATAGTCCGAATCATGGAGCCATTCTGGTTCTTGACAGCTATCATCATGATAATTCCCACCATAGAGGCAGGTGAAGTAAAGGCTGATATGCTCGTGAAAAGTTAAAATTAATGAACTCGTAAAAATGAAAAACACACGTTGTTGTCATTCCCGCCCCATGTGTCATTCCCGTCCCGTGTGTCATTCCCGCGCAGGCGGGGCACGTAGGACCACCAGGTTTGAGTCAGTTTCAGCACTTCTGTCATTCCCGCGCAGGCGGGGCACGTAGTGAAGCGTCAGCGCTATCCAGAAGCCTTTGGCATCATTACAATACTGGATACCCGCTCCCCCACCGGGTCGAGGACAAGCTTCGCGGGTATGACGGGTTTTGGAATCCATAGCTATCGGAATTTGATTGAACGGGCGCAATGGTTGTTGAAAAAATCAAACACTGGGAACGACCGGCGTCTACATGAACCCCTTTTAAAAAGGAGTTATCCGCGGTGAAGTATGGGCCGCCCTGCGGATTACCAATAGAGGCCTGGGCTTTATCAGAACCATTATTCTTGCCCGCTTATACGGGGCTGCGGGGTTAGCGAGCGCATTCCTCGTAGCTTGTTGCGGGGTTAGACCCCTTTTAATACAATGCCCAGTCCAAATTAAAAAAAACATTGACATAGTTCAATACTTAGTCTATAAATAAACTTATGATAAGACTAAATATACATGAAGCAAAGACACATCTTTCTAAATATCTTGAAAAAGTGGCCAGAGGTGAAACTATCATCTTATGCAAAAGGAATATCCCTATTGCTGAAATCAGGCCGATTCGTCCGCACAGAGAGTATAAACGCCCCATAGGGTTGGCAAAAGGTGAATTTGAAGTTACCCCTGAATTTTTCGAGCCCCTGCCAGAGGAAATGCTTGCCGCCTT
>JAGMBW010000038.1 GCA_023129535.1 Desulfobacterales bacterium | reverse complement strand
ATAAAGATTTAGGTCCATATAAGAATTAATCTAAGTACGAATTTATTAAGCGAACGATGATAGATGAAACAGACTATACGAAAAAGGTCACGGTATGTCATAGGTATTGACCTTGGCACAACTAATTCTGCCATTGCATACATTGATACCCGCAAGTACCCGGCCGGTGGCGCCCGTGCCATTCAAGCTTTTGCCATCCCTCAGTTGATTGCTGAGGGCAAGATTGGCGAGCGTCAAGGACTCCCGTCTTTCCTATATCTTTCACCCGGTCACGAACTTCCCGCAGGAACCCTTGATCTTCCCTGGGCAGAGGACCGGGAGTTTGCTGTCGGAGAATTTGCCTGCGTACAGGGTGCAAAGGTTGCTGGTCACCTCATTTCCTCTGCAAAATCGTGGCTCTGTCACTCAGGTGTGGATCGGAAGGCCTCCATTCTTCCATGGGGAGAAGTCGGAGAGGTTTCAAAACGGTCACCCGTGGAAGCCTCTGCGCTTTATTTAGAGCATATGCGTGATGCATGGAACCATATAATGGCTGGCGGCGATTCCACCAAGAGGTTCGAGGAACAGGGGTTGACCCTTACAGTGCCTGCGTCTTTTGATGAAGTTGCTCGCGAGCTCACCTTAGAGGCAGCAAAAAAAGCAGGTCTTGCTCGTGTCACGCTCCTTGAAGAACCTCAGGCAGCATTCTACTCCTGGATTGCCCGGTACGAGGGGGATTGGGATAAGATGATTGGTCCGGGAATGGTGATCCTTATCTGTGACATTGGAGGCGGGACGACGGACTTCACCCTGATTTGTGTAAAGGAAGGGGAAACCGGGCCAATCCCCGAACGCATGGCCGTGGGAGAACACCTCCTGTTAGGGGGCGACAACATGGATTTGGCGCTGGCCCGTTTGGTGGAATCCCGGATGTTGGGAAATAGTGGAAAGAGACTCGATTCTCTTCGCTGGCATATCCTGACGTCTCTTTGCAGAAGCGCAAAGGAAAAGATTTTGGGAGGTGGAGAGCCTCAGAGTGTTGCGATCAGCCTTCCCGGACGTGGTAGAGGAATCGTTGCAGGGGTGCTCTCTGACTCACTCAATTTGGAGGATGTACATAATACGATCATCAACGGTTTTTTTCCATATACACAACCCGATGAAATGCCAATTCGAGGGACCGGGATTGGTATTCAGGAATGGGGGCTCCCATTTGCCTCAGATCCGGTTATTGCGCGTCATCTGGCGGCCTTTTTGAGAAAACACCAGACAAGCAACACAGATTCTTCTCAACCTGACGCCATGCTGTCAATGCGACCGGATGCCATTCTCTTTAACGGAGGCGTATTCACCCCCGATATTATAAAGGAACGTGTTGTAGAGATCGTATCGGGATGGTTTTCAAAGGCCGGAGGAGATCAGTGGCGTCCTGTGGTTCTTGAGAACGATCTACTTTCCCTGGCAGTGGCCCAGGGCGCTGCATACTATGGCCTGGTGCGCCGGGGCCGTGGAGTCCGCATTGTTGGCGGGAGCCCTCGCTCTTATTATGTGAGGTTTGTGCCGACGGATATGACAAAAGAAGAGCCGGACCAAATGAACGCTGTGTGTGTCATACCCCGGGGGATGGAGGAAGGCGAAGAGGTGGAGATAGAATCTCCGGTGTTCAAGGTGCTGACCAACCAACCGGTCTCTTTTTCGCTTTACAGTTCTAATTCAAGGATCGTTGATCAGCTCGGCCAGGTGTTGACCCTGAGTGAAGATGCGTTGTCTCAACTCCCTCCGCTTCACACCATCTTGCGGTTCGGGAAAAAACATGTTGTCCGTAAAATACCGGTTTACCTGTGCGCACGCCTTACAGAGGTTGGAACCTTAGAGCTTGCCTGCCATTCCAGAGAGACAGATCATCGATGGAGGCTTCAATTCAAGATCCGGCCAGATGCTGAGGAAAGGACAGGGGACGGAACACAGCTCAAAGACAAGCGGAAAAAAAAGTCAATTTCAGAGAAATCAATAGCCAGGGCGTCGAAGGACCTGAGAGTTGCTTTTGGCATGGAGAAGTCTCGTTCAGATGATCAAGTCACACCCGCCACTGTAATGAAAGCATTGCGCAACGATATCGGCAGGAATAAGGAAAGCTGGCCAGTTCCTGTCTTGAGGCATTTTTCGGACACCCTTCTAAAAGAACCAGACCATCGAAAAAAGAGCGCCAGACATGAAGAAAGGTGGTTGAATTTAGCTGGGTTTTGCCTTCGGCCCGGATACGGTCACACCGGGGATGATTATCGAATGCGACAGATATGGAAGCTTTATCATGCTGGCGTCACCTTTCCGCGTGACCCACAATGCAGGGTGGAGTGGTCGATTCTGTGGAGACGGGCGGCCGGTGGATTGAATCAAAGCCAGCAGACGGCCCTTTTCCGCGATTTTTCTCCAGTTCTCTTGCCTGACCAAAAGAAACGAAAAAAGCAACTCCGGTTTACTGCGCAGGAGCGGACCGAGATGTGGCGCACCATAGCTAACTTAGAGCGACTTCCCGTCGATATTAAGGAGGAGATAGGGAGAGCGCTCATAAAGCACGTGGGGACCTCCCGCGGTGAAGGGCTCAATATGTGGGTCCTTTCGCGTATTGGCTCGCGTATTCCTCTTTATGGGCCTTTAAATGTGGTCATTCCGGTGAGAACCATCACACGCTGGATAAAACAGATCCTTAAGATAGAATGGAGCAAACCAGATCAGACTGCATTTTGTGTTGTTCAAATGGCCTGTTTTACCGGAGACCGGGAAAGGGACCTTGATGCAAATCTCAGGGATGGCATCAGGGAAAGACTGCGGGGATTGGCAGAGGGCGAACGATTGGCTCAAAGACTCGATGAAATAATCCCATTGAGTGAATCTGAGCAAGGTTGCGTCTTTGGTGAACGACTCCCGGAGGGGCTGCATTTGTAGGAATGCGGATTGCGGATTGCGGATTTAATAAGAACCGCGGCCCGATGCCGGATGAATCGAATTGTTTTCCCCTTGATTAGAATGGCTGTTTCAATGTAAGGAATCAGGAAATAGCAGGGAGCAGGGAGCAGGGAGTAAGTGGATATGAGAAAAGAGATGGACAACATAAATCCGAAATCCGCAATCCGCATTCCGCATTCATAGAGGGATATTTACCGCCATGGGTTACGTTTTCGACTTTAAGTCAGCCCGGCAATACGACAAGTGGTATCAGAATCCTAAGAACCGGTTTATTGCTGATCTTGAAGATCAGCTTCTGCTGAGGCTCCTTGAACCTGTGCGGGGAGAGCGGGTCCTGGATATTGGGTGCGGCACAGGGAGACATCTTCTCATATTTTTGGAGAAGGGCCTGGACGTAACAGGTCTTGACGCATCGCCTTACATGCTTGACATTGCACGAAAAAAACTCGGGCACCGCGCTGACCTGCATCAGGGATTGGCCGAGGATCTTCCTTTTGAAGACAACAGCTTCAATATTGCGACCTTGATTACGACCCTGGAGTTTGTAGACGACGCTCAAAAGGCCCTTGAAGAGGCGTGTCGTGTGGCCAAGGACCGCATCTTTTTAGGTGTTCTAAACCGTTACGCCATCAAAGGGATAGAGCGAAGAATCAAGGGCATCTTTTCAAAAAGCACATACAATCGGGCCAGATTTTTCAGCGTCTGGGAACTCAAACGACATGTCCGGCAAATTCTGGGCAAAACACCTCTCAGGCGGGGAACAGTTCAGCACCTGCCGGCCAGTTTGAGAAAATACACCGAGCATGTTGAGCGGTGCTCGCTGGTCCAGAAGTGTCCTTTTGGGAGTTTCATAGGCATGGCAGTAACGCTGGTGCCACGGTACCGAACCCAAAACATTCCCATAGACTATGTTCACCAACCCAGAAGGGCTGCACCGGAGTTGATGAAGAATAGGATTGAGGAATGAAAGCGCATAGAGCATGGCGCATAGAGCATAGCGAAAAATGACGCTATGCGCTATGCGCCATGCCCTATGCGGAGCGAAGCTCCAATGACCAATGGAAGCCTATCTGTACGAACGATTAGAAGATAAAAAGGTCCGGTGCAACCTGTGCAACCACCGTTGTCTTATTAAGGAAGGCAAACGGGGGATCTGCAGCGTTCGCGAAAACCAGGATGGGAGTCTAAAAACCCTCGTTTATGGAAGGTTGATCGCCAGGCATGTGGACCCTATCGAAAAGAAACCCGTCTATCACATCTTGCCCGGTTCCCTTTCCTATTCCATTGCCACGGTTGGGTGTAATTTCAAGTGCCGTTTTTGCCAGAACGCAGATATTGCCCAGTTCCCGGCAGAGCACAAGGGGAGCATTGTGGGTGACCTTTACAGCCCGGAAGATGTAGTGAGCGCTGCAGAGCGGGCACACTGTCGGAGTATTGCCTATACCTACACTGAGCCGACCGTGTTTTTTGAATTTGCATATGATACGGCCAGGCTTGCGCACGAGAAGGGTATTCTGAATATCTTTGTAACGAACGGCTACATGACCTCCGAGGCCGTGCATATGATCCAGCCCTATCTTGATGCGGCCAATGTGGACTTGAAGGCTTTTAACGATGATTTTTATAAAGAGCAATGCAGCGCCAGGCGAAACCATGTGATGGAGACCCTGAAGGTGATGAAGTCTCTCGGGATCTTTGTGGAGGTAACCACACTCCTTATACCCGGACTCAATGATGATAAAGGAGAGCTTCAAGAGCTGGCCTCCTTTATTGCACGGTCACTCGGCCCTGAAACGCCGTGGCACATCAGCCGTTTTCATCCGACTTACAAGCTTACTGACCGACCGCCTACACCGGCAAAGAGTATTCAGCAGGCCCGACGAATCGGGCTTGAGGCAGGACTCCGTTATGTGTACAGCGGCAATCTTCCCGGAGACGAAGGGGAAAATACAATCTGTTCTAATTGCGATCAGCTCTTGATTGAGCGGTGGGGTTATCACATAGCCAGAAATGTAATCACAGATGGCAAGTGCCCCGAGTGCGGTGCCACCATTGATGGCATAGGTCTTTAATTTCTGATTTCCACCCCTTTTCACATTTTCTTATCATAAAAGGTGTTGCCTTAAACTGCATTTTGTGTTAATTTTTGTGTATTAAACTGCATTTTAGGGGGTGCAGCCATGATTTATTTGATGAATACGTTTAATCCTCACTGGGAAGGGGGAAATTTTCCTGAATGGACATGGCCGAAGCGGCGCATTTTTCACTATATGGCAAAATTGTTGGATGGCCCTTTGTCTCTGGGCATCGGGGGCTTGAGGAGAATAGGAAAAACAACTCTTCTTAAGCAACTAGTGGGGCATCTATCATTGAGTAAGGCCTCACCCAGGAGAATATGCTACTTTCAGTTCGACAGAGATCTTGTCATTAGAGATGATAAGATCCTGGAAAGAGTCCTGGATACGTACGTTCTGGATTTTTTGGACGATTCTCTCGGGCGTATAAGGGAAAAAACGTATGTTCTCCTGGATGAAATTCAGCTTATTCCACGCTGGTCGGAAATAGTGAAAAGATACCTGGATAGAGATCCTGCCATCACTTTTGTGGTCTCCGGCTCTTCCTCTCTGCTTCTGGAGTCAGAGTTATCGGAAAGCCTGGCCGGAAGGCTTGACATGATCCGCCTGTCTTCACCCGATTTTCGAGATCACATGACTATCAATGGACTGGAACCACCCCCGGTATTTAGAATTGATCCGGGTTTACGAAAGATCCCTACTGAACTTGTCTTGTATCATGGTTCAAATCAGGCTCGTCTCACCAGGGCATATCTTGACTATTTGAGATGGGGTGGGTTCCCCCAGCTAAAAGATCTCAGTGATGAAGACTCGAGGCGCCGGTATGTTAAGGAAGTGGTCGTGGAAAAGATCTTAAGATACGATCTTCCAGCGCGTTTTGGGGGTGAAAATCCCGTTGACCTGGAAAGGCTGTATGAAATCTATGCCAATGAATACGCACAATTAGTGGAATACAACACATTGGCGAGGGACATTGGGCTTTCCGTGGGCAGGTTAAGAAGACTGACTGAGGCATTAATAGCTGGTTATCTTGTCCAATACTGTTTTAACTATACCCGATCTAAGAGAAAGGCTGGCAGGACGGGGAAGAAAGTGTATCTGACTACGCCCTCCCTTGCGGCGTACCGATACGGACCTCTGGACAAATTTCCTGAAGTTCTGGGGAGGATCGTGGAAAACGATGCTTATCTTCGTCTCAGGGAGAAGGATGAGGGCCTCTCCTTTTGGAGAGTCGGGAGGCAGGAAATCGACTTTATGTTCCACGTGGGCGATCTTGTTTTTCCCGTAGAGTGTAAAACCGGTCGCATTAAATCCAAAGACACCCGACTGCTCCGATCATTAGCCGAAAAATGGGGCTCCCCTTTTTCAGTATTGATAACGACCAACACGCTCGATTTTTCAGATTTGTCTCTCCTGAAAGTACCTGCTTTTCTTTTGTAAATTATCAGAGGGCCTGGGGACGCCCACAACGTTGTCCAGCAATGCCCCGTGGCCGCCGCAATCTCCTTTCATTTTTGCGCAATAGAATCCCGGCTCGCAATCGGCATTATCATTACATTCAGAGCTTCCCGAGGATTCGGCCCTGGCCCAGAAGCTTGCACAGGCAACTTGGCATGGATGAGATACAGACGGCCAGGGCATAGTTTTTACTTATTTACGCCCGTCCCGCATATTCACCTGTGTTGAACATGGGCGCCCATGCTGTTCGGAGTCCGGCTGATGCGTTGTGATTGACGAACTGGAAATGATCTGGTAGGCAAGACGGCAAAAGGCTGGGAGCCCAAACGTAGATTGTGATCATTCAGCTATCTTTCCCTGTTTCTATGGATCGTTATGGCAAATTCCTGCAAAAGGAGGTGGTATCTTAGCTGTTCAGGCATATATGGCTTGTCGGTATAGGTGGCAGGATTTGACACATATCCATCAGGCGTTGCCATGGGTCGAGTAAATGTAACGCTTTGTGATTCTTAATGTTATGTGTCACAAACAACTATTTTCGCTGCGGGATTAGATTGCTGTTTTAGCAATATTTCGCTTTTCTTTTAGGATACCAAAAAGTTATGCCAGAAAAGATCGGAGAAAGTCGGAATAAGATATGAAATTACAGCGAAATCAAAAATGTCCCTGTGGAAGCGGAAAGAAATATAAAAAGTGGTAAGTTCAAACTGATTTCAGAG
>JAGMBW010000037.1 GCA_023129535.1 Desulfobacterales bacterium | reverse complement strand
TCTTGCCGCCCAATAGCACAACAGACTTTTTGCCTTAACGCCCAAAAGAATCATAATTTCAAATCTGTAAATGTAAATGGCGTCCCCAAGCTTCAATAACGGACAAATGTCGATATTTCACGAGCGTCCCCTATGTCGCCCCATAAGGCATTCGGCCAAGTATAGAAGCGGACCATAAGCCTCAAAGCCGTTTCGTACGTTGGTCGACCGTAGAATGAATCCAAGAATAGGGACATAGACAAAAAGCCGCTCAAGCGAGGCCTCGCATTGCGTCTTCGCTATTTCGGGTGGGACCTTCTCTCCGATTCTCTCCAGTGCCGAACATTGCTCCTCAAACTTATCCCGCAGGGTATTCATAGCGTCTTTGGGATGTTGGGCAGGAAACTCAGCCTGCATCAACCGACCTATTTCTTCAAGAGCGGCTGTAATCCGGTTTCGGGCATAGTTTACCGTTGACATGTCTATCTCCTAAACGGATGGGATGGGCTCAAATCCCGTATCGAGCGCCGATAGGCAATAGCTGCCCGTGAAAGCGCAGCACAAAAATTCATAGCTTCCTCCATCTTACCGGGATCATCCTGCATGTTCTCGCTGGATAGGAATTCAGCAATCACCAACGCTCTTGCCAATAGATCGTCAATCTTCTGAGATGACTGAGCCGCAGAAGTGGATTCCACCACAGCTCCACCTAAAACGGTTAGCGCATCCGGATCCACTAAAGACCTGGATGGCACACCTGAGGAATCTTTCTTGATTGACTCTTTTAGCCGATCCGCCAGATGGTGTATGGCTACCATACGTTTGGACTCACCGTAGCGCAGGTTTGCAAGATCAACAGCAGCTTCGGATGCCAAAAATGGAAGATCGGGATCAAGAGCACGGATTTCGCTACTGGCACTTGACTTCTCCATAGCAAATGTCATTGTGAAAGCCTCCTTCTTCGTACTTCAATTGTTTATGTTTGCAGAGGTTATCGAGTTCCCTTGGTTTTTCACGGTCACGCTTTCTCCGAGATATGTCACGCTTACGATGCCGCTTGTCATGCTTCCACTGTCGTTCCTCAAGCGTTCCTGGTCCCGGATCACTTTGCGCCTTTCTCCGGTAAGGCCAGTTTCCCCGATTTCATCCATTCGTCCAGCTCTTCGGCGTCAAAACGCCACTCACGACCGGCCTTGTGGCCGGGATTTTTCCTTCGTTCGCCAGTTTATAAAGCGTCGAACGCCCCAACTTCAAGTGCTCCGCTGCCTCCTTGAGCTTCAGCCACTTCACCATCTATCGAACCTTCTTTTCGGAGAAACCGTGCAAAATAAAAACAAAATATAACAAACCACAGGAAGATGTCAAACGCAAATTTCCCGTTTCGGCGATTTCCTGTCCGGGTTGTTTTACTATATAACGCCCACACAGCAAGTTGCGGGGAATCTTCGACCGTAGGGAACTTTCCCATTTTTTTGATTCGCTCGCTAACCCCGCCGCCCGCGAAGCACTGTCGTCAGGCAGAACCTACGGGGAATGCGCTCGCTATTGCGGTTCAGTTTGAGGTTCCATCGGTCCGCTACAACGCGCAATTACTCCACCCCCGACTTTCTTGCCATCATGAACCGGCTCTAAAAGGATTACTAAGTCCTGAGTAAATAAGTTCGTCATCGAACTTATGAATCGAAGCACTTAGAAACTGGAAAACTAAAGGGAGTTCCCAAATTCAACCCGAATATTTAAAATTTAAGACCCCCTTGTCTCTTTAATGCGCGACCCTCTTGTCTCTATCAGAATCCTCTTTCTTCTTCCCGCAACCTTGCCTGTTTAATGTCCTTTTCGAGGCCTCTCGCCAATTTTTCAGCCCATCTCCTAACAGCGGGATTTCCGTCTTTCGTCCATTCCCTTACTTCTTTAAGCTTTCTTTCCATGCAAGATGCATAACTTCCCGAAAATGATCCACTGAGATAGTTGCCTACCAGAACCGATCCAACATCGTACTCTTCTTCATAGCGCGTCAGCAACTCTCTTGGAAGCTCACCTATACGAGCGCCTCCGATCGATGCCAGGCTCGCAGCTATATAAGGACCATTTGGCTTGTTCTTCTCTGCCCACTCAAGAAGGTAATCCGTATCTATCAAATCACCGTACCATCGCTGAAGCATAACCTTTAACTTTATGGCGGCGCTGTCATCCTGGAGCAGTATTTCTCCAACCATCTTCCAGACCTTCCTCGGATTCGCTCTGCTCACAATTGCCAGAATGTTGAGTGGATGGTTTCCCCTTATAAAGATCTCCTCAGTTTCTCCCAGCGATGACAGGATAAGTCCTGCCATTCTTAACGGGTCCTCATGCAGAATTAACTCTGCAATCTTTTCCCAATGGTAGCCAATCATTTGAGTCTTGACCATGGGGCAGCTCCTTTCCAGCAACTGCCACGCCATAGGAGAAATAGCTTCGAGATCAGCTTCATGGGTCTCCATTCTTCTGTGGACCATTGCCAGAGCTGCTTCTGTGGCCCGGGGACTTTCGTCAGTCATCAGACGACACAGTATTTCTTTGAACAGAGTCACTGATAGCTTCTTTGTCCAGTCTCCCCAAACCAGGCTCCCGAAAGTGCCTGGCGGTAACTTCCCGGAATCCACAAGACCTATGAGCTTCTTGACACCCTGTTCGCTTGCGCCCTCACGCCAAGTACACTCAAATATAGCAACCCCCAGATGCTCCTCCTCCCTCGACCACTTATCCAGGATGTTCTCAACCCATTCCTTTGCTCCAGCATCAACCCTTCCCTTTAGATACCAGGCCAGGAAGAACTCTCCCTTACCACTCCTAGCGATTCGAACCAAGGTTTCCAGCCATTCAGCAGATTCATCCAACTCACCCAACTTCCTTGCAAAAGGCCACACATGCCGAGCATCGGGCGTAGTTAGCCATTCCATTTCCTCTCTCAGCAGTCCAGGATTCTTGAAAGCTTCTTCAGCCAGCTTTTCCGCGCGTTCAATCAGAATCCTTTCCCTCTCTTTCTCTAAGGGCATGTCAGCCGACGATAAGCATCCACACCACCTTCTCAGCCGCTCATGAAAGGTCTTTCCTTCGAGCCCCTGTATTATACCCTTCAATCTTTCCTGGTGTGCCCGAGACAAAATCTTCGATTCAAACCTCATGATCCATTGCAATGTTTCTCTAACATCCCTCCGATCCTCTTCACTATCAGTCTCCAACCTTTCTATTCTGCTAAAGGCACCTTCAGCTAGTCCCATTTTTACAAGGCTTCTTGCGGACCCGAGTAGTACACTTCTTGCTTCCCTTGCGACCCTCTGGTCTCTATCAGCAATAGCTCGGTCAAGAATATCAAGGGCAGCCTTCCAGACCTCCAAGTGTTCCCTGTAGTCACCTGGTCTCCATTCCGGGGGGACAAGTCTGCCGGCCTGATTTTCAGCTCCACCGCTTCTAGTTTCGTACAAACTGAAAACCGCACGTAATGCCTTTACAGCCAAAATTCTTCTTTCAACAGATTCGCTGCCTAGCGCTTCTTCTAAGAGTCTGAACCTTTCTATTGCCGGAACAGCGGTCCCTCCAAGGTGTGTTAGAAAAAAACCAGTCCAGACCGCTGTTGCATTGTTTGAAAAGTTTTCACTTTCACCCTCCGCAAGAATCAGAACAAGCCACCCCGCCCTGAAAAACCATTCCTTATGCCATGCCATTTTCTCAAGGAACCAAACGATATTCCGCCTTCCGTGCCTGAAGTCCTGCAACTTTTCTCGCGGCAACTGCAGAATCAATCTCTCCAGAGCCTCGATTCCCGTTGACGGTGAGGCCATGGCAAGAGTGTAAAAGATATTGCTCGCCTGCTTATTCTCAAGGTTCCGAAGATTTCTGAAAAGCCCCCCTTTGCCAAGCATTCTTTGGACCACTTCATGGACCTTTTCGTGATCACCTAAGTCTCCCAACCTCTCCAGCATCGCTCTCTTGCTCTCAGGTGTGGGCAGGCGTTCCAACAAATCTAAAATGGAATCCCCCCTTGAATCCCAGACACTACCTGCCAACCAAACTGCCAGAATATGTGGGGTAACGTACCTATATCTGCCCTGTTTTGCCACCAGTCCCTGTCTGAACATCTCTTCCACAATATCCTGCAGCCTTCCCCATTTTATTCCCATGAAATCAGAAACCGCTTTGCCCTCTTGAGCTAACTCTCGTTCCCACCCGATTCTTCTGAGCAGTGAAACGGCCCTCATGCCGTTGCGCAGTTCTCGTCCGGGAATCATTGCTTCAAGGAATGGGGCTATCTCATAGTCCCCTGCAAGGGTTCTCGCGTCGGCGATTTGAGGATTTCTTGCCAATGCTTCGGCCAATCTGACTGCAAGCTTCACATATCCGCTTGACAATCTTGCAACGAACCTGGCCGCTTCGGTATGAATGCTTGGTGATATATCCTTCACGATTTTTTCAAGTTCTTCACCACGAAGCTTCTGTACATATAACACCGCCTCTGGCATGCTGGCGGTATCGCGGCTCCAAATTTGTCCTGCTCGTATCGTCACCAAAACAATTCTGCAGGCAGAGCGCTCCGCCTGCTGCGCTAACATATCGCAAGCAGCTTTATCGCACTCATCTACCACGAGAATGGTCTCAATCTGCGTATTTTCCGCGATCCAGAAGAAAAAGCCCTGTGGAATATCCCTTGGGGAAGAGGCGTACAAAACCTTCTCGGACATCGTTTCACCCCGGAATGCCTCCAGAACAAGTTTTGTCTTCCCAACGCCAGCGAGGCCTTCTATTCGGAAGTGGATGATTCGATCCTTTTGTTGAAGCTCCGCTCTCATTTGAGAGATCATCCCATTCCTTTGGGGATCCGGATGGAATGGTACCTGATGGAGGCCCTGAGAGGCCCATTCTTGCCACAGCACTAAATCTCCGGCGCGAGCCTTAAAATCATGAATCGCCACTGCAGGGCGCTCACTAGCCCACCTAGCCACCTTGTCCGCATCAAAAAATGTGAATTTCGGCTTCAAATTAATGGATTCAAAACACTCTCTTAGCCACTTCTCTTTTTTCTTTCTGGCCTTGTCTGCACAGCCCTTTCCCCACACTAAACAGTAGACTCCTCCGCTCTTAATTGCCTCCTGAACTCCCGGTTTATTGAACTCATCCTCAAAATCCTTCTTGTTGAGTCTTCCACCTGATTTGTACTGCCACACACTGAGGCCAGGGGGTATCCACCTTTTCTGTACAACTTCTGAGGCCTGAACCCTCGCATCCACGCCGGCATCAGGGTCGCTTATCCTGAGAGTGGTATGGATCTCAGTGGGTGGTATTCCGAGCTTCTCGCCCTCCACTACCAGGAGATGGTTAAGTGTGCCTGCCAGCTCATTTTTGTTCAAGCGCTCCACCTGACTCTCGGTTATTACGAAAAAACTCCCCATGTTAAATCCCTCTCAAGAAGCCCTTTTATTGAGAACTACGATATAATGATTTAAATTTACCTTCAAGGGGAACAAGGGGTCTGCTCTGGACTCACCTGACAATCTAAAGAGGACGACATTGTATTTCTTCCTTGCTTTTTTAATTAGTCAGCCCCATTACTTCTGCCAACTGCCTTTGAGTTGTCTTCTTAGTCAATAACGAAGTCTTCCTGGTTTGGCATGGCCCGATTCGGCAACCCGCTTTTTACCTCTCTACCTGCTACCCTTAGACAACAAATCACTTTGCTCGATAATAATAGCTTTTCCTTTTTTTTTGCTAGGCGGAGTCTCGGAGATATCAATGTCAATAATGAAAATCTTTTTGTTTTTGTTATTGTAGAATAAATCCGTTGGGAACTTGATGACTTTTTCCGTGAGATTGTACATCACCAAATATCCTACATCTTGGTTTGACCTACCCATCGCTTCAATTATTTGATTTAATCCCTTTTTACATTTTCGCGTCACATGACTTTTCTGAGATATTTTCTCCTGTAAGACCTTGCATTCTACAACAAGGGGTTCTATTCTTATGTTGGGATCGGGGGATGCTAAGTATGCAAAATCTGGTATTTGATTTCCCATTCTTACGTAGGTGGGATAAAGGCCTTCTGCAAAGAGAAATTCAGCCATGTCAGGCCATAAACGATCTTCAATTCGCATATCCTTTTTTTCGCCTTTTTTTACCTTTTTTTCTTTTTCTTCAATCACATCCTGCATCCTATTTCTAGAATACCATTCGCACCTAGTTTTATATCTCTTCAGAATCTGGTAGTTTAATAATTGGGTATCTAGCTGATCGAGCAGATAGTAGTAAAGTCTTTTCAGTGCAATTGACACTGAATGGCGTTTTTTTCTGATAAGTCCAATGCGTATTTTCTGTTCTTCTTGCGTGCCCGATACATTTTTTTGGGAACCTATAGCTTCGGCAAGATTACGTGATATTTCATCTTTTATTCTTCGGGAAATTTCCGCATCCTCTGGTAACCCGAACGTCTCAGGGTCAAGATGGCCCACTGTGAATGCAGATAGTATGACAAATGCCTCCCGTGCGCTCACACTATATAGCAAATCATACTTGCCTTTAATTGCCCGACATTCCTCGATCAGCTTCTGCTTTTGTGGTGAGATATAACCTGCTGGTTCTTTCAATAGAACCTTTGCAATTAAGTCTACAATTAAGTTATAATGCTCCAGACTTGCTTTGATTTTTTTGCAATCTTTCACCCCTTTTAACCAAAGATGGCCACTGTTCTTTGCAAAATCTCTAATTTTCTTGTCCCCATTATCTAAATTCTCAATATCTTGTAAGACACGTTTTCTCACAGGGCCTAAGGCACGATTGGTTTCTTTCTTTAATGCCTGAAGTTTATTTTCATAATGAATGGGGTCGCTCACGAGGTTTTTGACATATCCTTGCAAATATTCGTTTTCAGAAATGAACATCAAAAAAGAGACTATCTGCTTCTGGAAGTCTTCGTCCGAAACTAACTCGCAGAGAGAAAACTGCCTTTCTAAAGAAGCTCTTAGCTTATCGTATATAGCTTTCATTCAGCGAGACCTCCTCAAATCCTAAAACATCAAAAAGGAAAAAGTTGATCCACTCACTTCCCAACCAATGGAATAGGCAACTCCACTGTTCACAAATAGCGCATTCGGTATGTCCTGGAGAGACCCTTCCCGTTCCTCTTCCCGCTCAATAATTGCCCCTTGACTCTGGCGCTACCTCTTGTTGAGACTCATGGGCGACGCGGGGGTCGGCTGGGGGTGGATCAAGAATTGTTTGGTAAGGCTTGCCGGTTTTCATTGACTCTGCCATGGCATCGTAGCATTCCAGAATCACCCTCTTGGTGCGATATTCACCGTATTTTTGCTCGTCCTTGCGTCTAACGATGGGGAAAGTTTCCATGATGTAGTCCACATCGTCGCGGTTGATGCCATAGAGATGGAAATAGAAAGCATCTAGGTCGCAACGGATTTTGACGCGGCGCTCATCGTCCCACTTGAAAGGGGGATAAGGGACCCCTTGTGAGGCGGACTCCACCCATGGTGGAGCCTCTGCGTCCACGTGCCCCCCTGTCACTTTAACGTTAGCTTTCCAGTGTCGCGTAATTTCCGCTTTTAGCGTGTGTTCGCTCTCCTGCCATATATCGTCTGCAAAAGACTTGACGTCCCAGGCAGTGTAAACCAGTTCCAAGACTCGCGGAACAACGAAGTTTAGCATATCCGGTGTATAACGGTTTGGCGGCAGTGTGGGAAGCTGTTTAACGATGTAAAAATTTAGACCTATGTAGTTCAATTTGTTCCTTGTAACGTAGTCAAATACAAAAGCGCAGAAATTTGATACAAGACAGCAGACCTGTTTCGCTTCCCTTCTGGAAAGTATCAGTGGTACCTTGTTGCCAGCAGCTGTCCTGGGAATTACGGTGCACACCATAGTGTGCTCGGCAGTGGGTGTCGTTACATCTCTAAAACCCACGAACCACCTATAATCATAGTTCTCGATGCGCTCCTCCACAGCTTTTCCGGGAACCCAATAGCGGGGCATAGCACAATAGTGTGCGTTGGCGTGATTCTCCTCAGAGGTCTGCTGACTCGTTGCAGAGCGGAAGACCGCTTTTTCGCTCTCGCCTATAGAACATGCACGATGGTCATATACCCAGATCGTTCGCCCCTCATATAGTGGTAAGTAAACGTCATCCTTTCCAACGAAGTGAACACCCTTTACGGTAAAGCCGCACTCCTGCAGCGCCTCCGGCGTGCAGAATAGGTGACTATCGTTGGTCATATGAAACATTGTGAAGAAGCGTAACTCCCAAGGGTTTTCATTTGTCAGTTCGTTCATAAGGACAGGTAAACGTTGGTAAATTCTTTTTGTCAGTTCGGCATCTCGGCGGGTACGGAAAACTGGACAAGTCTTTGTGTTGGGATTGATCTTGCTAAAGTCGTCGGCAGTAAGTCGAAATCGTCTTTCCGGTTGAGCAAGCTCATCCAATGCATGAATGAAAAAAGCCAGCTCAGTGCTTCCCTTTTGCCTAGATTGTAAGCGATTCCGCATGGTCATCAGCCCAAATTTGAATTCCCTATGTATCCCCGGAAAAATGCCATATTGGTTTTCAAATCCGTAAAAACTATTCAGGGAGTCGCCTGCAAGTAAATCTCCGAAAAATTCGCGGTAGGTAAAGTCGGTGACAATGCCGCTAGGAACCACGATACCAGCGTATCCTCCAGAGTTTAGAAGGGCACGAGATAGCTCTGTGAAGACCGCATATATGTTTATGTCGCCTCCGCTATTGAAAGGGAAGCGGCCTGAAGCCCGCAGGAATTTGCTTTCACATTCACTTTGGTGAAAAGCGATAGCGAATTCAATGGCTAACGAGGGATTTGACTCAGGAAGTTTTGCAATTAGCTTTCGACGAGCCGACGCGGTACGTGCGTTGGCGATCTCTGGATCCTTTTGAGCAAAAAACTCCTTTTCCTGTAATTTGATCTTCTCCCAAGGAGGATTGCCGAGCACACAGCTAAACCCCCCATATCCTTCGTGTGAGAATACGTCTGGAAACTCTAGATACCAATGGAAGAAGCGATGCTTAGCCACAAGTCTTTCCGTCTGCCGTTGCTCTTCCTCCTTCAAGTGGTGTGTGCCCTGCTGGAAGCGCCGGAAGACATCTTCAGTGGGGACTGACGCAGCACTCTCTTCCGTCAACGGCCAAAAGAATGCTGAAACCCAAAGATCTGCAGTTTGTTTCTGATGCCGGTAAGCGGGGTTTTCTCGCAGGGTTCCATATTGCGTGGCCTTCTCGCACACCTGATGGAAAGCATTTTCAGGCATACTGCCCCATGCCTGAAACCCTTCAACTGCCTCCTGCCAATCAGGAGCTGCTGTTACTCCTGCAAAAAGGTCCCGTTCTCCTCGCTGCTCTCTCTTGTTTTTCTTTCGTATGCCAGAAGCAATCTTCTTGTCGTCCCCCTCCACCGGCTTGAAAGCATCATCTGGAATACCCTTTTCAAGCAGCTCGGGCGTTGCACCGATTAATGAATTCCCGCACTTGATGTGGTGATCCAAGAATCCCAGAGGGCGGCCAGGGTCCAAGGTCTCAATCCACAAGGCTACCTTGCAAAGCTCTACGGCAAGCGGATTGACATCCACCCCGTAGATGCAGTGGGAGACTACATCCCGCAATGCTTTTCGCCGCTCCTCAGGAGGCGGCTCAATTTCCCCTGTGCGGATAATGGCCAGGTGCTTGCCTATGCGATGGGCGGCTGCAATGAGAAAATGCCCCGAACCACATGCCGGGTCCACAACTTTCAGATCAAGAAGGGCTTTTTCGGGATCAGGTTCCTTTAGCTTCCTGGCAATTACAGGCTCCAGAGCGGAGTCAAGCAGGCACCTAATAAGAGATGATGGAGTGTAATATGAACCTGTAGTTTTGCGCTCTGACCCGGCGGCGACTTTAAGCTCAAAGGTGGATGCACCAACGTTGACTTCTGGATGAAGTTCAAGGAGACTCTCATACACACTCCCCAGCTCCTCGGTACCCAGATTGCGGTAGTCAACCGGTCGAAGCATTCGACGGTCCCGAGTAAAACTCAAGTGACGCACAGCCGTGAGTAAGGCATCGTTTGAAAGGTCGCAGTCATTCAGGTCAGTAAGAGCATCTTCTGAGAAGAGGAACCCTCCGAGCGGAGATAGGCCCAATGCTGGCTGTCCGTCTATAAGACATCGAAAAGTGACCCTTAGACCTTGCCACAGGTCTCCATGCCTCGCGCCCCTCAGACGCCCCGCAATCCGGCGGATGCGAGTGAGGGAGTAATGATCCATATAACGACTTCGTGCTTCAGGAGGAGTATGTGTACCCAAAAGGAGATCTCGATCCTCAGCAACGAAAAGAAAGATCAACCGATAAACCAGCCTTAGAAGTTGCTCGTAAAGGCCATGGGGAGTCGACACACCGGATTGAAGTTTCTGGCGGAGGGTGGAATTGGCCGGATGGGCAAGAAATCCCTGGCCGAGGGTTTGAATTGCCTGCTGGACCCCTTTTCTGAGTTGATCCAAGGCCCGTGTGCCTCGACGTTGAGCCTCCTCGGTCCAACGCTCAAGCCAGCACTGCTCCGGCTTTTCGGCTTCCACACGAGACTGGTGAAGAATCATGTACAGGAGTATGAAGTCGGAATAGACCTCACCCGACATCATGGCCTGCAAGTCGAACTCTACATACGCCTGACGTGTAAGGCTAAAATTGTCCCTAAGAAGCCTAAGCCTCAGGCCGTTTGAGACAATCCCCCAGAGATGATCGTCTGAACGATTAAGGAATTCCTGCACCATGCTGTGGGGGCTCATTCGCGCGGCACCAGCCACCCCTGGTGCGCGGCGATCCAAATCCTGTCTGGAGCTGATAAGGTGAATGGGGCTATGATGCCAGGCGTGGCTAATGGGATAGGCCTTTCCATCGATTTGCTGCGCTTTCGACGTTAAAAGCCTGCCATAACCCAGCTCTTGAAAGAGAATAAGAAGCCACCGCTCTCTGGTGAGTGTGGTGCCCGCATCGGTCTCTGGAAGAATGTCTGCCGCAGCCTGGAAGGAGCGCCATGCACCATCGCAGCGATTCCAGGCCCGGTTGATTGCCTCATTGAGCTTCTCGTTCTTGGCAAGATGGTAGGATTCAGGAGAGAGACCATCAAGATCACGGTCCCCTTCTGCAATGCGCTGAAGGATCTCTACGGGCAGTAAGGCTCCTTCTGTCTTGATGGTGATGAATGTTTCTCGATGTTTTTGGCTCATGATAGGAGTTCACCACAAAAAAGTTCCACCTGTACGGTTAAGAAACTAAACAAAACTAATCACGAAAACACGAAAGTACGAAAACACGAAACAAGACCTGGAAATCAAGTTACTAACCAGTCTCCATCCGGAAATCTATCTTTTTGTCATTTCGACCGAAGGGAGAAATCCAAAACTTATGTATTTTCAATACCGTAAGATTTCTCGCTCCGCTCGAAATGACGACTTTGGTCAGTTCGTGGATGGACACTAACTAACCTTCTTTTTTTCGTGCTTTCCATCTTTCGTGCTTTCGTGATAATTCTTTTTCTTGCATATTTTGCATGATCTGACGTGTAACCGCACAGGTCCAAAAAGTTTGACAGGATAACGGGATGAACATGATATGAATTCTGACCATGTTTCATAAATCGGTAGATTGAATCAAGAGCTTTTCCATTTCTCCAACAAAACCTTTGGCCTGATCAAGAAGCTCTTTCACCAGATATTCGCTCTCGGCAGACTCAAGGGACTCCCTGGCTTTTTCCATCCAGTATTTTATTAGCGCTTCTTGATGGCCATTGCCTTTTACCTGAATGGAGCGGTTTTTTTGAAATTTGTTGTAGGCGCAGGCTTTAGCCTGCGTTTATCAAGACCAGCCCGCCCTGGCGCGACAGAAGTTGGGCAATGTCACAGAGTCAAAAACCCGGTCTGGGCCAGGGTTGGGTGAACGTGAAATTGTCCCAACCTACGCAACCTAAAGGTTGCGGCTACAAAAATCGCTCAATTTAGATTTTAATCCGTCGGTCATCATGTGGCTACTACTCCATCTCTGGTGATTTCATCATGTACAGGAAAAACTGAAAAGAGACCGTCGTCAAACTCATCAACCGTTGTGTCCAAAATGCTGAATATAACATCATGGGATAGACCTAAGTCAAAAAGTGCATGAATAATGGTCTGTCTCTCCCTCCAGTGAACGGGTCGCGTTGTCAAAAGCATCAGATCAATATCAGATTCCTCATCGTCATCCCCCCGGGCCTTTGAGCCAAAAAGGATGACTTCTTTTACAGGGAATCTTTCTTTCAGCATCGCGGATGCTTCTAATATAGCTCTTTTTTCCCGTTCACTGAGATTCAAGTCATCCAAGTTCTTCATAAGGTCTTCCTTTCTTAATCACTTACGCAAGCTAAAGCTTGCGGCTACCAGGTTGCGGCTACCAGCTTGCGGCTACCAGGTTGCGGCTACCAGGTTGCGGCTACCAGGTTGCGGCTACCACACCGTATAAAATTTCCTCGCTTACGCACGGTTACCGGAAGCACACGAACTTCCTGCTGTCCAGCTATTATGATACCTAAATTGAGCGATTTCTTTTGGAATTTGGTGTAGCCGCAGGCTTTAGCCTGCGTTTATCAAAACTAGCCCGCCCTGGAGCGACGGAAGTTGGGCAATGTCACAGAGTCAAAAATTCGGTCTGGGCCAGGGTTGGGTGAATGTGAATTTGTCCCAACCAACGCAACCTGAAGGTTGCGGCTACAAGAATCGCTCAATTTAGGTGATATCATATCACTGGCAAATAAACATAAATTCCAAGCACGTCCGGAGGAAGGTGGGGCTCCACCTTGTACCGCAGGCCCCGAAGGCGTGCGGCTGTCCTGACCCGTCGGTGCGCACGGAGAAGTTGTTCAGCCCGCTTTTTTGCCTCTTTTTCCAGCCTCGGTCTCAGATGAACAAACCCATCGACAATCCTCGATATGGCATTAGAAGCAAGGTCAGGGGTGATGTTGGCATCCGGCTCACTCAAAAGGAGGGCTTCAGCCGTTTTTTCATCCAACCAGTGCGCTTTGTCCGGAGATCCACAAAATCCCAAAAGCTGGCATTCTTCAGCAAGAAGGGGGGTTTCTTCACCTTCCTTGAGAGTGATAATATGGTAGCGAAAACGCACAAGGAGCAATGTTGTGCGCCTTTCTACCTTGCGTGTGCGGATCACGCCGCAGCGTTTTGCTGTACCCTCAACCAACGGATCCAGGGAAGTATTCATCACGTAAGAAGCCAACGCCTCCACCACTGGGTGCGTCCGATTGAGGTAAAGGACACCCTCTTTTACGGGGAGTTCAAAACTCGCTTCAAACCGATCTTTATCTCCAATTGGCAGGGTTTCCTTGAGTGCCCTGGGAACCTCGGAAATGTCAAAATGAAAACGATTTTTGCGGGAAGTGATGACCGCCCCCCGTGCCCTCAAGGCCTCTTGAACGAAGTTTCTGACATCAACCCCGGAACCAATAGCTTCCCTATAGGCATCAAGTTCCTTTGCCACTTCATCAGCCTTGATGGATTCCTGGGCAAACATTGTGCGGGAACGTTTTTCTCGTGCTGTGGCATCGTCCCACTTCGCGTGAAGATCATCGCGGGTCTCATGAAGGAAGTCGAACGAGAACTGGCGGCTCCCAGCCTGTTCCCTGAGAAGCAGGCCCTCAAAGATGGCCTCAACCACCATGTTCGTATCGCCCGGCACCGGAACAAATATGCCCAGAGAACTTCGGATCTTCTTGTGCTTTCTAAGAAGCACGTCCAGCACAATACCATCAATCTGATTATCAAGGCCGTAATAGGTCAGGACCCGCACTTTGTCTTCGGGTTGTCCGAAGCGATCTACCCGGCCCTCTCTTTGCTCATGACGGGTTGGGTTCCAGCTCAGATCGTAGTGCATGACCGCATCAAAATGCTGCTGAAGGTTGATTCCCTCACTAAGACAGTCGGTGCAAACAAGGACGTGCTTGTGGTTTTCAGCAAGCTGGAGCACACGCTCTTCCCGCTCGGCCGGCGGCAGAGTGCCGGTGACAGCAGTTACCGCCACATCATTGGGCAGGGCTTTGCGGAGGGCCTCTGCAACATATTCAGCCGTGGGAATAAAGCGGCAAAACAGAATGGGTTGGTGGCCGTCTTTGATGAAATCCTTGATCAGAGGTATGGCTTTCTGGAGCTTCACATCTTTCTTGCCGGCAAGAGCATCAGCCTCTCTGGCCATCTGGAGCAATAGCCGGCGATTGCGCTTTGCTTCGGGGTCTTCTTCGCCAGGGTCACTCCCCGGGATGAGTTCTTCTGCTTCTCCCGCATCTTCAATATCTATGTCCAGGATGGTTCGGCGGCCGATTTCGTCTGCTTCTTCGACCGTTTCGGTATCGGCAACAGCAGCACGGTTGCGCAGGGTGGCTGCTGCGGCAGCCGGGCTGCTTGCCAGGGATCGTAGCAAGGCCAGGGCCGACCACCACCGGACTCGCTGGCGGTGGGCCCCACCCTTTGGGTCAGCCACGGTCTCCCTGGCGTATTTGAGCACCTTGTCGAAAAGGCGCTTGTAAGGCGAGTCTTCGCCCAGGGTGTAGGACGACTCTGCATCTTCCCGCGCGGGGAATGGAGTTTCAGTTTTCATGTAGTGGCGGATGTCCGCCCGGCGGCGCTGGACGAAATGGGCAGCGAGCCGTCTCCGTTGGGGCTCATTTTCGGGTCCAGCCACATTTTCCGGGAGATTCCCGAATGTGGGATCAAGAAAGGCAAGGAGCGATCGGAATGCCTCCTCTTTTCCACTGTGCGGCGTGGCTGTTACCAGGATGAGGTGGCGGTTTGGATCCTGGGCAAGACCTTTGACAAGGCGATTTCGTTGGTGACGGCTTCCGCGTTGGTGTCCCGCATAAGCACATGTGTGGGCCTCATCTACTATGACGAGTTCCGGGCAGGTCCTGACAAATTCGTCGCGGCGGCGATCAGTTTTTATGTAGTCCATGGAGACAACCACATAGGGGTAAAGATCAAAGAGAGACTGCCCAACAGCACAACGACGCTCCAGCCTGCCGGCGGTGCTGGGAAGCACGAGTTCGGCCTGGATGTGGAACTTGTCGCTTAGCTCTGCTTGCCACTGCTCTCCCAAGTGCGGAGGGCAGAGCACAGCCAGACGCGTGACCTCCCCCCGGTCGAGGAGTTCCCGGGCCACCAGACCGGCCTCTATGGTTTTTCCGATTCCTACGTCGTCGGCAATAAGGATGCGTACTGGGTCCAGTTTGAGGGCCACCAGCAATGGAACAAGCTGATAGGGTCGAGGGTCAACTCCTATTTTGGCAAATGAGCGGAAAGGTCCGCTGCTTGAACGAAATCCCAACCGAATGGCATCTCTCAAAAGGCGGCACGAGCGAAAATCACCAATTTGGGAAGGATCAGGAAGGGAGAAGGTGGCTGTCCTCACCTTTTCCAGGGGGAGATAGATCCCGGTAACTTCATCGTCCGTGCCACCAAGGGGACGCAAAACAAGAAGGTCCTCCTGGGAGTCGGGAAGCACTACCCACTCCCGGCCACGTGTTTGAACCAGTGATCCTACGGAAAAGGAGTACCGGAGTGGTGGAGTGTTGGAGTGATGGAGTGGAGGGTTAGTTGATTTCATAGACGGCATTGGACTCCTTGATCATTAGGTGGTCGATCCAGTCCCCTTTGTTCTTTCGCATTTTCCATTACTCCAACACTCCATTACTCCATCACTCCTTCTTTATCACTCCAAAAACATGGGGAAACCTGGCAATAATCTCGTTCCAATTATCTTGATGGCCGAAGCGGATGACTGTGTAGCCCAGATCTTCCAGACAATCGGTCTGCTCGGCATCGCGCTTTGTCCGCTCCGGATAATCATGCACAGGCCCGTCCACGTAAATCACTGCCAGATGCTCTTCGTAGAAAAAATCAGGACGTGTCTTGCAGGCTTCCATGAAATATTGTGCCCTGGAGGGCAGGCGAAGATCTTGTGCCTCCAGAAAATCAAGCCACTGTTTTTCAAGAGTTGAGCCGGCCTGGTTCATGAGTTTTCTTAGATGTTCGGCCCTGGGATCCTCTGTGGGTGACGCTGAAACCTTCGATGTCGCGTAATCAAGGAGTATCTGTTGAATGGCCCTGCGGTCGAGTATAGTGTGGTCTCTCTGGTTGCTATATGTCATGAGACAATCGTAACAGGCTGCCTCGCAATCCTCCCTGGCCCGTGGAGCCCGGTGTCTATCTTCGCCAGTTTCAGGATCAAAATGACACACGTCCAATGCTTCTCTGGCGACGTTGGCAAAGGCATCAGGCTCGGAGATGAGCTGTCGCAAAACACCGGCTCCTCCTTCGGCTGCTTCGTAAAAAAGAATAACCTTTCGATTTTCCATGCTGGGCAAAGGTTCTGCTGCCAGCTCATTATCCTCCAACTGGTAACACGTTTGGATGGCCCGCTTCAGTGCTGCTTGAATGGAGGCCATCTGATTTTCATCCAATGGCTTGGCAGGTTGAAAGAGGAGACAGTTTCGATGGTCCTCCACAAAAGGCACTACCCTCGATGTCTTTGCACTCATAGGATCTGATTCATCTTCCTCACCGGCTTGTTCATTTCTTCCCCAGTAGCCCCTTTCAATATCAAGAACAAAACCATATTGCTGCTTAATCCTGCGGCGCGTCCACCCGAGATTGATCCGCCAGAGGGTGGCTGCGTGGCCATAAGTAAGAGTGGCTAGCGAACCGTTGGCAGAATGCTCCAACGAGGCTGTTCTGAAGGATGGCTTGCCCCCATGTAAAGCAAACCGAACACCTGTCTTGATCTCGTAGCCCAGCCGCAACCGTTCTTCTTCATCACAGTTGATTCTGTCCCTGCGTTTAGTTGAGACATTCTGGAGCCGAAAAAGCTGGCTGAGAGACGCCTCGAGTGGATGCTTACAGTATTCACAAAGATCTATGCCCTGACTGCCGTCCGAGATAGGGTGAAGGTAGCCGCATTCAGGACACAGCTTGGCGGAAGTAGTGAGGACATCCTCATCACCGGTTATTGGATCGCCTACCGGCATAATAACTTTGTTGATGATGTAGCGAGAGCCTTCATGATACACAATGCTTCTTGGCCCAAATTCGGAGATCGCAAGAAACCGGGGGCGTGAGAGGAAATCGTCTTGGCGGTGGCGCCGTCCTGGAATGTAGGCTGAAAGAGGAAGTCTGGGAAAATTGTATCCCGGGAGAAAGCCTTCGCTTGCAAAATACCGGTAGCTGTAAAAATCTGACTGGATGACGCTGCGGGACTCAAGAAGCAAGTCCAGTTGTGCTTCAGCCTCACGGCGGAGGCGCTTGGCCTGCTTTTTGTGTTCAAGTGGTCGGGAGGCATCCATGATAATCTTGTGCTGGGTGTCCCTTTGTTTGGCGGCTGAGCGGTAAAGGGAACGCCAGCGGTCGCAGGCTTGCTCAAAACTCAAAACCACTTTGTTCAAAACCTCTTCCAGCCATCCGTCACTGTACCAGTCTGCAGTTGTCAAATCATCTTCAATGCTTGCCAGGATACGCTTACAACGATCAAGGGCTTCTTTCTTGGCCTTGTCGTTCTGGAGGAAATCTTGCACTAACTGTTGGAGTGCGAGTGTGGGCTCTTCTCCGGTGACATCCAAAACATCTTTCAGGGAACTTCCTAAAGATTGACCCGTACCTGCTGCCAAGCGCACGGCATGAACATGGGCCTTGATCAGATCTTCATTTGCAAGCTCAAGCTTTGGAGGCGCAACCGCACCTGCAACCATGCGTTCGGGGCGCTTGAAGAAGTACTGATCGTGAGGGCTGCCGGTTGTGCAATAAGAAAAGACCAAAGCAGGCTGCCCGCTTCTGCCGGCCCGGCCGCTCCTCTGGGCATAGTTAGCAGGGGTGGGAGGAATATTTCTCATATTAACTACATTCAGGGTAGCTATGTCTATTCCCAGCTCCATGGTGGGAGAGCAGTATAGGATAGGGAGCCTTCCTTCCCTGAAGGCCTCTTCTCGTTCTTCCCTGAGCTTATAGGGGACCTGAGCCGTATGCTCCCTGGCCTCAATCCCCTTACCCTCAAAAGCGATCTCTTGATAGAAGGACACAAAGAACGGATTTGTTCTCCCGCCTGCTTCCGATTTGGTAGGGACCCTGAGCGGGTCGTGAAACGGTTTGGTTCCGTCTCCCGCTATCCAGTGGATGGCAGCACCCGGCATCTGATACCCCGGCACCTGGTCTTTTTCTTTGGCAGGAGCCACCTCTTCGACAAGCCCTGCCACACGAAGTATCTTAAGTAACTGTAAAATGAGTTCTTGCGTGGCATCGAGGCCAAGTTTTTCATCATTATCTGGGAAGGTGGTGGGGCGACGTAGATATTGGCCGAACAGACCGCGAGGAGACAGGAAAAAATCCCCGCCGTAATCTCTACGTCCTCTTGGACGGGGGTAACAGACCGCAGCTTCCACTATGGTTTCTTTTTCATCGATGGCCCAGGGGGGAATGAGTCGCTGGTAGCTCTGCTGCTGAATCCTTTCTTGAAACTGGGGATTCAAATAGTCCACCTTAATGGCCAGCTCCCTTCTCATCAAGTCAAGTAGTACCTTGCAAACGGCAAACCGGGTTTCTGGTGTGGCTGTAAGCAAGGCTGGATGGCAATTGTTCCATTCCTCCTCAGCCTCGCAAAGCTCTTTCAAAGAGGGATAGCCAATCTCCAGAAGGCCGCACTGTTCCAGGTTTGGAGAAGTGACCCTCCAGCCACGACGCAAGTCATGGTAGAGTCTATAACCGATCACGTTTCTTAAGGCCTTTTTTGTCTCCTCCTTTGCGTGGAACTTAACTTCAGGATCGGCTGCATACAAATGAAGCGGAAGGTCAAAGGCTTCAAAGGCCCTGTGCGTCAATTCGTCGTGACTTAAGCCGTCCGGCCCGGCATCCTTTGACGCTTTGTAAAGGGCTGAACGAAGGAGGCCTATTTCCACGAAATCATTGAAGTGGCCGGCCTGAAGAGAAGCGTCCTGGCGATTGTCTGTAAAGCTCAGTAGTTTTCTTGCCTTTTCAGGAAGGGTATCTTCTTTTTCCTTTTTTAGGTGACGGATGGCCGAGAGACTGAGAATGGTGGTGGCTGTGCTCCGGCCTTCAGTGCCAAGAGCTGTCAATTTTCCGATGTCTGACACCTGACGAGCCCCGTATGACACACCGCAATTTAGACAGAAACGAAAGGGGGCTTTAATATAGTGGTGTGGAATTCCGTCATCAGAACCTCTCCCATCCGGTCCGATTCGTACTCGTTCGGGAAGGTTTTTCTTTTGATCTCTCTTTAACCGGATGGATCCCTTATGCTCCTCAAGCCAGTCACTTGGAACTCGATCAACAATCTCATCCATACTTTCCGGCCATGGCTTTTCGGAATTGCGATAAAGGAATCCGGCCTCGGTCTCGTCATCGTGGTAGCGGTCAGTAAGATCTCTGGCTTGAAATACTCTTTGGTTGGTTTCGGGGTCTTTTTCGACACGGACACAGTAGTATTCCTGGCCGCACTCTCGGCAGAAGACAACAGGCAGAAGGATGCGAGAGCGGTCTCCTGGAACAAACTGTTGGCCGTACACCGTAATAAACCTGGATTCGGCAGAATCGAGTGAAGCGTAGACATTGTCCCCCCGGCTTATGAACTGATGCAAACGAAAAGCAAAAGCTGGAAAACCTGTGTCAGGGTGTGAGCATTGATATCCTGCCAGTAGCCCTTCTTGTATGGCTTCAATACAGCGGGTTTCATCCACTTCGATCAACTCACTCAGCTTTTTGGCCGCGCCGTCACGTCCTGTAATGCTTTTGGGCTTGGTTCTGATGAGCCTGCCCGATTCCTTCTCGGTGGTTACGCCGAAGGTGTCTTCAATCCAGATGGATAAGGGGTTCGCGATGAAATTCGGAAAATCTGACGGCGGGTGGCGCTCTGTATCTGAAACCCTTTCCCTTAATTGCTTGACAAAGGAAGGATCCGATAGATTTGTTTCAGGGGTTGCTCTTTTCAAGGTTTCGCCGATTACCATCTCAGGCTTGACCGTGTCTCCAAACAGCTTTGTAGCCACTTTTGCGATTTCTACCCTTTGCTCTTCATATGTTCCCGGACCAGCCAAAGTAGCCGAAGTGCCGATGCAGTGAAGATTTTCTGCATTGCAGGCATCCCGCACACGCCGGACCAGCAATGATACGTCTGCTCCCTGCCTCCCGCGGTAGG
>JAGMBW010000036.1 GCA_023129535.1 Desulfobacterales bacterium | reverse complement strand
GGCATAGAAACTGACATTTCGCCCTTAATTGGGTAAGAATGCTGGCAAATTAACCCTGAGTGCCTTATGGCGCGGTGGATAGAGGTCCAACCTTCATGTCGGGAATGATGATATGTAAATATAAATAGACCATTGTTCTTTAGTATACGATTGCATTCTGCAAATACTGAGGTCAATTTTTTTGTAAAGTGGTCTGGGTCTGTATCTTGAACTTCAGTTATAGATCTAGTTGTTTTAGATTCAGAAAATTCCAAAATTTGATTCAACCAATAATAAAAAAAATCTGCGAGTTGTGAATAATGAACATTATCGAAAAATGGTGGGTCTGTTACTACTAGATCGACTGAATTGTTTGCTATTTCTGTACAACTTGAATCCCCTTGGCTTAAATATGTAGTATTATCGCTCTCACAAAAATCAGAATAGTTTTCTACAATCTTAACTGATAATGGCTGATTGATACCCTTTACTTTAGTGCTTTTGCCTGAGATAAGACGTATTTCCGACGGGTTTGATTTATAATCTATGGCTTTTATCACACGCGATTGAAATAACGTTGAAAAAGATCCTGAAGATTTGGGAGTCCCCCATATGTTGGCCTCAAGAGGCATGAGTTCAGGTTTAAATACGTGATGCGAAAACATATGACGTACAGCCCCAGTTCCCTCGCCCTTAAAAGATGCAAAGAGATTGTTGAACTCCAGAACCCCGGAGAATAGACAAGCAAAAAGGAGCTTAATTTCGCTTGATTTAATTTGCTTTATAGAATCCACCAAGTGTGATATGCATATCAACTGCCTATCAGAAAAAAGTTGATGCCAATATTTATAATTATGCTTAAGTATCTGGTTGGTATTGTACCCTGGCTGAATTGAAATAGATGGGAAATTCTTAGCTATTTCGATGTATTCAGAAGCCACTCTTTTCTCAAGTTCACGATCGAACTCATTCATTTGGCAATAAGATTTTTTACCACCGTTTGATAGAATCATTTTTGCATAACGCTTAAAACCGAGAGGACCTTCAAGGTTTTTCATCCTATCAACAAGCAGAAAGGATTTACTACAACTACCACATGTTACATTAGGCCCCCGAACTGTTCCATCCTGTGGATTATAGCTAAATGAGCATTTCTGACATTTAACCTTTTCAGAGTTAAAAATGGTTTCATTGATAGCCCCGCAACCTGGACACAACGAACGAGCAGATGGATCTTTGCGCGGCATTGCATTTTTTGAAAAAATCCTTGTTTTGAAAAGTTCGATATCCTTTTCACAATTCGGGCATGATACTATTTTGACCAAAAAGTAATAAAGAACAATTGCATCTTCGCCAGTTTGTGTTTGAGTTGAAAAGTAGCTGAGTAGCCTTGGAGCGAGTTGACGCTCGATTTTTTGGTACGTGAAGAATATTTCATTTAGATTGTATCTGGATAGTGATGCCTTACACGCGAGGAATGAAACCGGATTGATATCACGACCAATTCCCCTGCAACCGAGCTTGATTGCTTCTCCTAATGTAACACCACTGCCCATGAATGGATCAAAAACAGTTGTGTTTCCAAAACTGTTCTTTTGGTAAAACCTTTCCCAGAAATCTTGGTTGTCCTCTAAGCAGGCACCTAATAAGATACCACGAAAAACTGAACCCAGCCTTTTTGCCCACCACTTGTGTAAATAGTAGACTGGCCTATATATTTCTTTGCGCCAAGACTCGCGTTCAGCAATACGCGATAGCTCTGCAAACGGAAAATCTCTCTCAATAAGTTTTGGCATGCGGATTATTCCTAAAGTTTTGGCACCGCAGAAGTGACCTTTTCTTTCCCGGCTCCAAGCAAAAAGTACCTCACTCGTCTTTGTCCTCTGGATCTTTCTGTTGGGAATCGGAAATCAGGGTGACCGCCTTGTCAGAGTCCGATTCGATTCGGTAGGCGACGAAACGATGTTTTTTGCCCGCTGCAGGGTTGCGAACCGTTTTCACAGAGATGCTGTTTGTCTTAAGGTCGAACTCGTACCCAACGACCAAATATGTCGCTTCTACGCGGGCGATATCTCCGACTTTCTTGAACCTTTTCGGTGCCTTCCATGATGACAGGACCAATAATGTCCGAGTGCCTGTAAGACCATCTGCGACGGCAAAAGGAGTCGGTGCGGCGTACATTTTCCTATCTCTGATCATAATATCCCCGTAGCTACCGAAGCCCTTAACGCTCTTGTTTTTGTGAACGTAATCGTGGTCAGCATTAAGGAAGTCGCCATGACAGAGCACTAAGTCAATTACCGGGTACTCCTTCCCTGCATCCTCAGCTTTGGGATAACGGCCGAAAACATAGAACACATCACGCCCGTTGTGATAGCCTCTCGGGACCTGGATGTTGCAGTCGTATGTCGATTCTCTGCCCGGCCACGCAAGACCCTTGATCTCGTATCCCTCGGTGAATTCAACAAAAGTGAAGTCCGGATAGGAATTTCTGCCGCTCTTGTCGAACAGAACGCCAGTGTCTCGAAGACGATCCTCAAACCAGTTCTGGAAGTGGAATTCTTTATCAGTCCTGCTGACCCGATTTATCAATATCCCCTGCGTGATTGCATCAACGCAAGCAGCGAATATTTCAAATGCTTTTGTCTTTTTCACGGTAACATCCTTTCCAGCCATAGAAGTCACGGAGTTATCGCTCTATCCTTGGCTAACGGCCAGCGGATGAAATCCGCAGCCCGTTATTGCCGGTGCGAATCGTCCGGCAACAACGCGGGGCATGAGGCGCAGCCCGAGGTATAACGAGTCTGTAGGGCCTTTTGCGAAGAACCACGCTGTTTCTTGCCGCCCCCTCCATGCCCTTGGTTATATTTGCCTTTTTGCTTTAAAATACAGTATGGCCTAAAGGAGTGGGGACGCCCTTAAATAAGTAAATAACCCCGCCTTTCAAGGCGGGGTTATTTACTAAGGCGTGGCGCTGCATCGAATGTATCAGGATTAAACGATTTCGCTCTTCGGACCCCAAACGAGTCGTCAATCGTCTTTAAACTCATTTCCTCGGGAGTTACCAGAAGGTAAAATGCTGGCAATTCGGTCCAACTCCCAGTGTTAATGTATCTGATGCCATTATAAATCCTATCCTCGGAGTAGTGAGTATGGCCACAAGTGACCGCTTCATACCCATTTTCCATAGCACATTTCACCGCGTTCATCATTACATTCTTACGGAGAACCTTGTAGAAAATCTCCCATTTCTTGGCATAATGGGCCACGTGTACTGGTCTTGCCCCTAACTTTAGCCTCAAATTATGCATCAGCTTGAATGCCTTTATGAACGTTTGGTTCCTGGGCATGATTTCATCGAAATCGTCACCATGGGCGATTAAGAGTCTATGTTCTATGGTGTGAAGACACTTAAAACGTACTTTGCCAAACCCTGTTGGGAGATAGCCATTGTCATGATTACCCCGTAGCCAGACGACCTTCTGGCGGTAAGAGACCTGCTCAATGAAGTCCAGGATACGTTGTTGATCCGGCCTCAATTTCTCATAAGGGTTGTCGATGATGTCGCCATTCAGGATAAGTTCATGATCTTCAGAAATATTTCCGAGAAACCGCTCGAACTCCTGACATAAGAAGTATCCCGATCCTATATGTAAATCGCTAACAATGATTGATTTCATTTTGTGTGGGAATAATGGATTCAATTGTGGATCGGTTCAGGCAGACTCGATTTAAGCTCGCTTGCCAACATCTTTACCCGCCGATCGACCGATTTTATTAGCGATTTGTATATGATATCATCAGGTTTGTCAAGCGTTCGCCGAACCTTCAAAAGGTTGCAGAAAGAAATAGAACTAAAAAAGGAACATGGAAATCTGCCCCTTTATTTCAAGGTCCATGCCTGTCTTTTCTCTGAACTTTTCAGATATTTCCGATAGATCATGATGGGACAAATTGTTTATCCAGGCTGTAACGGCGCTGTCATCGGGATTGTAATCAAATCGCTTTAATTTCTGGCTGGTGGAACGCATGGACCGTAAAAAGGCTCTGGAACGAGATGCGGGACATCCTTAAGTAATTCAGTAACTCCACCGCTTATTTAGTTATTTAAGAACGTCCCGCATTTTTTTCCATGAGTGGGACAGAAGAATTCAGGCCAAATTCAGATCCCACGGCGCCCGCACGCCAATCACTTCACCCTGAGCACATTCCTTGCCGTTCGCATAGACCGAACAGGTGACGATGGTTTTCTTCTTATGCAGTTCTTTGACATGAGCACGCAGCACAAGCTCGGTGTCAATTGGGGTAGGATGTAGATACTTCACCTTCAGGGTGCCCGTAACGAACGTAATTTGCGGCTCAGTACCCGGTTCGCGTCCTTCAGCCTCATAAGAGGCAGCAATAGCCGTGCCGATGCTGTGGCAGTCGATGAGGCTGGCTATCAATCCGCCGTACACGAAGCCCGGAAAAGCCGTGTCCTGTGGTTGCGGTTTGAAATAACAGATTCCCTCCTCACCGTCCCAGTATGTCCTGATGTGTAAACCGTGCGGGTTGTGACGTCCACACCCGTAACAAATGGCAACTTCGTCGGGATAGAAATCTTGAATTGCTTTTTCAGTCATAGATTTCTTCAGGGCTCGGCAAAAAATAAGTTCGCAGAATTCGCGCGCAGATTTGGGTTAGATTTGGTCGAACCGATTGAGCAAAACCACAGGAATAGCAAGCTATTTCGAGGATTTTGCGAATGAGGCTCGGGCAAAGATAGCCTGAAGCTGAGATGCGAAAATGTGAAGTTATTTTTTGCCGAGCCCTCAGTGTTCAATCAATTCGCAGTAACGATGTCAAAGGGATATCAAAACATTTTGGGAGACGGCCTGAGTTGTCAAGGTGTTGGGCGAAATCCTGTACCGCCGACTGCTTCCCCGTTGTTATGAAAAAATTGTCGCGGTCGTTCCCGCTTTATCAGGCCACGACACCTTTTTTCCCAGAATCAACTGGCCTTGCCTGAGTTCTATCAGAAACCAATCGTTCTTTAGAAGAGCATTCCCCGTCCCAACGACTGCATGACTGTCACATAATCGTATCTCTATAGAAAACAGCCGGTTGGGTTGTCAATGATGGCTGTAGCTGGACAGTTAGTGACAAACCAGGTGGTTATTCTTGTAAGCTACTCATCTAAGCTTGACACGAGCCCGGTAAATTGCCAAGAATAATATGTGTTGATACTTCTTCATTAATAACAGCAGGGTAGTCCCCTATGGGCCGGAGGCAGGAAACGGAATATGGGGAAATACATCAAATCAATCCTGTTAATCCTGTCAAAAACCAGATAAAGAAAGGGAAGCTGATTGGCAATACTGGATACCCTTGAAGAAGGAACTTGAGGAATGGCGACACAGGGGACTCCTGATGACTGTGAGCCGAAATCAAAAATGGGAAAATGGGGTCACCGCTCACGAAGAGCTTGTATGGGCCCTCCGTGCCAGCTGCATCACATCATGGCCGGAGGGTGCCTAAATCATTGCGGCGAATGCAGGCACATCATAGTCGCCTGTTTGGTTGTCCGGCGGATTCGGGTCAGATGGTTTTGGAATAGATTGCGAGGTGTGAAGTAAACTGTATATAGAAAAATTCTGGATCAAAGACAGCTTGGGCGATACGATCTTCAATCTCGATTTTTGCAATCGAGATCAGAAGGTCCACAGATGGTCCCTATTTCACGATATTGATGGCGGACATACAGACTGGGAGAGAACATTATTTTTTAAATTTTTAGCGGTTTGTGTTGGCGGATCACGTTATTTGCCGCAACTGAAGAAAGAGATATCCAAGGTTTACGGAAGAAGAAACGAGATAACCGGCTTTGGCGCTATACTACGGTCAGATACATACAAAACCAAAAAGAAAGAATATTTCTACAGGGCAAAAAGCGAGTATATTATCCCACCGGGTGGCATTATTGAACCTACCTCAGAAGAGAGATTCAAATGGCGTGGATATTACACTTCTTTTGTGGGATTCAACGATCTAAGAAAACCGTTCGGAGATTTCGCCTATGGTTTTAATGCTGCAAGAACCGGATACGCACATCAAAAAGTGGAGCCGGATTTTCCCCCTCGGCTTCGCAGTTCCAGGTTCGGCACCTTCTTTGATGATGAGTTTGCACTGACACCGGTCACCGCATGGCTTTACAAGCAACACCACGCTACGATCTATAACAGCATCAAGGGAGCATCCCTCTATAATACCGTCTTGACCGCATTTTCCAGTCTCCTTTCCGATGTAAAGTTTTCCCACAGTGACAAGCACAAAACCGTTTTTGTTAAAAGAAAATCAGGTTCAAGCAGCAAAAGTAAAAAGTTCTCCCAGACCATTTTGCTTTCCGATCTTCCCCAGAAACAGGTTAACCTCATCGATTTTCTAATTGATTTTATCAGGCAACTGGCCGATTCGCGGCAACTGTCCAGGGACTTCAACCTTTGCCAAGGAATTCTTTTTATCGATCATTTTGAAAAGCTGTTTTCAATCCGTCAAACACACCAGGCAATAAAAGCGCTTGAAAATCTTTTCCCGAATATTCAGTTTATCATCGGATGCAGTACAAAAGGTGGCTTCGATCGGATTGCAAAGTTCAACAATACTCTGTTGCCGATTGTTTCCCCGACTAATCGTGTAAAGCAATTTGTTACGGCAAAATCGACCAGCGACAGAAAGACCTGGGACTATCGAAACAATTTCTTAAAGTCAAGATTTGGCAAGACCGCTGAGGCTGACGAAGACGATGTCGTCCTGATCGATGTTGACAGTCTGATTCCGAACCTTTCTTTGATGAAATTAAGTCGGTATTACAAGAATGAAGGCAGGAATGTGATTCTCGCCAGAGAATCCGGAATTCACCGTAAGTCAAAAGTTCTTTTTGCCAGTTGTGTTTTCAACCGGTCTACTACTGGAAAAAAGATAAGGAAATTGCGAGAACTCCATGGTGAGAATATTCAGATCGGCGGGACAGGGGTGGATCTGTCACTGAAGTTGCCGGATGAAATCGAATATTTGATGCCGGACTATTCACTCTATCCGAAAGTCGATTTTGCTATGGGATTTCTCACCCGAGGCTGCCCCAACAACTGCAGTTTTTGCCTCGTTCCCGCTAAAGAGGGCAGGTTAAGGCAGGTCGCTGAAATTGAAGACATCGTTCCTCCCGAATTTGATAAACTTGTCATAATGGATAATAACTTGCTGGCCCATCCGAGGGCATATAAACTCCTGGAAGAGATGATCAGGAAGAAACTACAGGTAAACTTCAATCAAACACTCGATATCCGTTTAATTGACAAGAGAAACGCGAATCTTTTGCAGAAAATTGACAGCAAGAATTATTCCTTTACCAAGCGAATGTACTATTTTAGTTTCAACACATCAAAGATGATTCCTGTTATCAAGAAAAAGCTTAAACTGCTCGATTCTGTGAAGGCGACAGAAATCCGGTTCATATGCATGTACGGATACAACACCAGGCTTTCGGATGACATTGAGCGGTTTTCCTTTTTGCACAAAATGGGCACATCCCCCTTTGTTCAAAAATATCAGCCTGTGCTCGGCGCCCATCCGCGTGAAATTGAGAACTATTTTGACACGGACGTTGATCGGCTGCTGCAGATTCATTTTGCACAAAATGGGAGAATTTTTGAAAATTTCTTAAAATGGGTCAGCAAAAAATATGCGGAGCAGTATAAAAAGCTTTATATGCCGCTGGTTGACCTTATCTTTAAATATAATAAGAGGCATAGCAAGCATCGATATATCGAGAGTTTAGCACGGACAAGAAAAATCTAGCCCCTTGCGGTTGCTATTCACATCATGCGTTAACATGAAAAAATAGGATTTTGCTAAGATTTCTTCAGGCTCTATATATCAAAGGAGAGAAATGAGCAAAACACAGCACGAAATCACGTGTTCCCAGAAGGAGATTAAGAAGATTAGAATGATTGCAAGGAGTAGAACGGCGGGAATTTGGAGAATAAAACGCGCAAAAATGATCTTAGGCGCTCTGGAAGGTAGAACTATTGATAGATTGGTTCTCGACGTTCGCGTTCCTCCTGAAACGATAAAGAAGTGCTTGAAAAGCTTCGCAAGTAATGGGTTGAAGTTTTTCGAAAAACCACATAGAAACCCCACGGCTCGCGAGGCCGCTGTGGAAAAGATGCTGGCTTTTCTTGAACAACCACCACCTCCAAGATCAAAGCAATGGAAGAAATTGGTGGTTCATTATATTGGTCATGGATTTTCCGCAAGACAAATAAAAAAGATTAGAGATCTTATCGCATCCAACCCAACATATACCCGCGGGCAAATTACTCATCACGTCTGCACCGTGTTCGGTTTGTATCAATCTAACGGAAAGCTTAAAAAATCGGGCGTATCCGTTATTTTGAGACGGATGGATATGGACAACCTTATCTCATTGCCGCCTGTGGCCTCCAAGGTGAATGAAAGTCACAGCGGTATTAACCGGGCCGTTCCGAAACCGCGAAAAACAATTCGCCTTGATAGCTGTGAGTTAAGACAGCTCCAGTTCATTCCAGTCAAGACAAAGAGAGATTCTTCTCTCTGGAATGATCTAATTGCCAGCTATCACTATATTGGCGGTTATCGTCTCTTTGGTGCGCAAATGAAATATCTTGTTTATGGAGGGAAAGATCTTCCAAATCCAATTGAGACGCCCAAAAATAGTGTAAAGGCATTAGGAAAATGTTCTGGAAAATACTCTGTCGAAAATTGGAAAAACCTTGACGTGTACAGACCAAGAGGGAAAGATTTGCTTGCCGCACTTGGTTTTGCTGCAAGTTCATGGCAGTTATTCAGCCGAGACAGGTTTATTGGCTGGTCAAATGAGCAGCGCATCGCAAACCTTAACTTAATCGTAAACAATGTGCGTTTTCTTATTCTGCCCTGGATCAAGTCACCGAATCTTGCTTCTCGAATTCTTGGCGGCATAACAAGGGAACTACCATTTGATTGGGCAGCACGCTATGGTTTTAAACCAGTTTTGCTTGAAACATTTGTTGATCTGCATCAATTTCGGGGCACCTGCTATCGAGCAGCCAATTGGATTGAAGTAGGAATCACCGAAGGCTATAGTCTTTATGGAGATAAGCACAGAAAGAGGGTTTCAAAAAAAGCTATCTTCCTATATCCACTCTGCAAAAATTTTCGCGAGATACTCTGCAACATTCCGTAGTTTTCGGGACACCATACTTATTTTTGGCGGGGCTTGCGTTCAATTTTAGCCACGGAACTCTCACTTGCGAGAGATTTCCCTGTACACTCAGAAAGCACTAAAGCCCTCCAAAGCCCGCTTTTGATGCATGCGTGCAATATTTCCTTGGTTCGGTCCCTTTCTTGAACACTGCAGTCACCGCGCTCGGATAATCTTGTGGTGCAAGGAGCCCGGATTCGAGATCGATTCGGACTTTCACAACCCCTTCTGGCAAAGTGAAATCACGATAAGGTCGGCCCGCCAGCACCTGCTCCATGAAATCGATCCATATGGGAAGGGCAGCTCTGGCGCCTGTTTCCTTGTCACCCAATATGTCGTGGTGATCCAGACCAACCCACACCCCCGCAACAACATTGGGAGAAAACCCTACAAAAAGGGCATCCCTGTAATCGTCGGTCGTTCCGGTCTTGCCCGCCAGGGGCCGATCAATACTCCTTGCTGCCTTGCCGGTGCCAGCCTGCACCACTGCCTGGAGCATATCGGTCATAATGGCTGCGGTCTCAGGACTCACCACAGTGCGCATCTGCGGTTTTGCCCGCCAGATGGACCGCCCTTCCCGGTCCAAAACCTCCAGAATCGCAAAGGGCCTCGTTGCTATTCCCCCGTTTGCGAATACGGCGTAAGCCGCTGTCAATTGGAGGAGCGTTACGTCGGATGTTCCAAGCACCAAGGACAGGTTCGGCTGTAAGGGAGACTTAATGCCCATCCTGTATGCCCAGTCCACGACAGTAGATGGACCGAGTTTGTTAAGGAGTTTTACCGCCGGAATGTTCTGTGATACACTCAGGGCCTGCCTGAGTGTCATCTCACCTCTGAATCTGCCGGAAAAGTTCTCTGGAGTCCAGTCCTCACCCTCTTTGGCCCCCTTGTAGACGACCGGGGCATCCCAGATCACATCGTTCTGAGCAAAACCGTTTTCTATGGCACAGGCGTACACCAGGGGCTTGAATGCCGAACCCGGCTGTCTTCGGGCCATCGTAGTACGGTTGAAAGGACTCTCCTGAAAATCCCTGCCTCCCACCATGGCCAGGATCGCCCCCTGCCTTGCATCCAGACTGACCAGAGCTCCCTGTAGTCCTTCCACTGTTGGTACGCCGTATTTTTGCATTCGGGCCGAAAGCTGCTCAAGGCCCTTTGCCACAGCCTTTTCACCGGCCTTTTGCATCTCATAGTTGAGCGTCGTATACACTGTAAGGCCTGTGCGATACAGGCGGGCGCCCCCGAACTCCTTCTCGAGGAGGTTGCGCACATAGGCCACAAAGTAGGGCGCCTTCATGGAGATGTCCTGGCTCTTTGCAAGATCGAGCGGGGAGGACCTGGCTGCTATGACCTGTTCTTGCGTGATCATGCCATTTCGAGCCATCTGTTCCAAAACCACTGCGCGCCGCTTAAGGGCCAGAGCCTTGTTGACCAGAGGGGAGTACCGCGAAGGGGACTTGGGCATACCCGCAATCAGGGCACATTCAGACAGAGTCAGCTTGCTGACCGGTCTTCCAAAAAAAGTTTTGGCTGCGGCTTCTACCCCGTAGGCCCCGCTTCCGAAATAGACCTGATTAAGATAGAGTTCCAGGATCTCATCTTTAGTGTAGTTCCGCTCAAGCTGAAAGGCCAGAAACGCTTCCTTGAGCTTGCGCATGATCGTCTTTCGGGGGGTGAGGAATAGAGTTCTTGCGAGCTGTTGAGTAATGGTGCTGGCCCCTTGTACAAACTCGCCAACCTTGATATTTTTGATAATAGCCCGCAGGATTCCTCTCAGATCGACTCCGGCATGTTCATAGAACTGGCGGTCTTCTGTCGCAATGACCGCCTGCCTGAGACAATCAGGGATCATGTGCAACCGCACGGGCACCCGCTTCTGGGTGAAAAGCTCGGCCAGCAATTCCTTATCTGCGGAATAGATATGCGTGACGGCCGCGGGTTCAAAGGTCTCCAGGCTTCGAATCTGGGGCAGGTCGTGGGTAATGGCCAGGAAAAAACCGCCCGTGGCTCCGCAAATTACGGCTGTTGCCAGCAAAAGAACGACATAGATGACCCGTCGGCGTGAACTGGTCACAGCATTCTCACCCTCTTTATCCTTTGATCACTCCCATCGGTTTCAACCTTGCCACCTTTTTGCCGATCCCTGCCTGGTGCACCACGTTGACCACATCACTCACATCCTTATAGGCTTCAGGGATCTCTTCCCTGATGGTTGCTTTGCCAGCGCCTCGAACATAAATGCCCCGGTCTTCGAGCTCGCGGATAATTGCTCGTCCCTTAGCGACCTTCTGTGCCTGGTGCCTGCTCATCAGACGACCGGCTCCGTGGCACGTGCTTCCAAAGGTCTCCTTGAGCGCGGTCTCGGTGCCCACCAACACGTAGGAATAGCGGCCCATATCTCCGGGAATCAACACAGGTTGCCCTACTTCTTTGTAGTCTTCCGGTATAAAAGGAGAATGAGGCGGAAAGGCCCTCGTGGCCCCTTTGCGGTGTACACATAACTTGCGTGGTTTGCCGTCCACCTCGTGAGTCTCTACTTTGGCCATGTTGTGGCAGACATCATAAACGAGATGGAGCCCAAGTTCCCGTGGCCCCATCTGAAGCACCTGTTGAAACGTCTCTCGAACCCAGTGGGTAATCAACTGGCGATTGCAAAAGGCAAAATTTGCCGCGCAGGCCATAGCCGAAAGGTATTGCTGGCTTTCCTTCGATGCAATGGGAGCACAGCACAGTTGTTTATCCGGCAGGTCTATCTTGTACTTGTCTGATGCTCTCAGCAGTACCTTGATGTAGTCGTCACAGACCTGGTGTCCGAGCCCCCTTGAACCCGTATGCACCATCACGGTTACCTGTCCTTCCCACAAGGAGAGGGCAGTGGCGGCAGCCTGATCATAAACCTCTTCAACGTAACCGATTTCCACAAAATGATTCCCTGACCCAAGGGTTCCAAGTTGGTCCTTACCCCGTGTGAATGCCCTCTGAGAAACGTACTCGGGATTGCCTCTAAGAATACAACCCCCTTCTTCAATATGTTCGAGGTCCTGTTGACTGCCGTACCCATGAGAAACGGCCCACCCGGCTCCGTTTACGAGCACATTGCCCAACTCATGAGCCGACAGTCTGAGATCCTTGCGCCGGGATCCAACACCTGCAGGAATATTCTTGAATAACGCACCCACCAGGGCCCGTATCTGGTCCCTTATTTCTGTGGCATTCAGCTCTGAGCGCAAGAGACGAACACCACAATTGATGTCGTAGCCAACCCCGCCGGGAGATACGATCCCATCCTCCATGTCAAACGCCGCAACCCCGCCAATAGGAAATCCATATCCCCAGTGTATGTCAGGCATTGCCATAGAGCGGCCCACAATACCTGGCAGACAGGCTACGTTGGCTACCTGCTCAAGACTTGCGTCCTTTCTGATTACCGCCAACATCTTCTCGTCGGCATAGACCAGCCCCTCGGTCCTCATCTTCCCCTTCCTGGGAATAACCCAGCGAAAATCATCCAGTTTTTTCACCTCTATATCCATTGACATGGGGTAACCTCCTTGGATCTCAGTGCCTTAGCACTCTATTTCGTAAGTTCAGTGATGTATCATACTGGTTACAATGCTCTGCGTTGTAACCCTGGCCCAGACCTGGACTATGGCCTTAGTAGACTGATTGAAGCGGGTCGCGCCAGGGCGGGCCCAACCGCTTGACGCTCTGCGTCCAATACGTCTAGCTACTTTCTGGGCGCAGAGCGCCTATCGGTATACGTTCCCACGCAGAGCATGGGAACGAAAATATAAGGCTCAAGGCGTAAGGCTTAAGGCTTAAGGCAAGATATTTTCTCCCTGCGCCTTGTGCCCTTGGCCTTGCGCCGGCCGCTTCTAACCATCACTCCAGTACTCCATCACTCCATTACTCCTGTTGGGGCGAAGTCCCCAAGTTCTGCCCTCATATATCAAATATGACCTGGGTTTCCCAACCCCCTTCTCTTTTCTCTACGTACAGTTGATGATAAGTAACCGCTTTGATTACTGACTTGATTTCATGGTGTGCAGGATCCAGGACTTCGCCCCGGGCCTTTGCCTCCAGTTGATTATCCTCAACACGGTTGACCTGGAAACTCTTGAAAACCAGCCGCTCTGTATCGAACAGATAAAGGAGTTCGCTTAGCCAGGTGACCATCAGACAGTCCAGGGCATCGGCCTGCACCTCTATAGATCTTTCCATCCTCTCTTCAACGCTTTCCAGCGCCACAATGGCTTCAGAGAAGGCCTCGGCCCCATGGACAAACAGCTCCTCCAGGGTGGCGCCGTAGGCTTTGAACCCCAAATCGGCTGTATGCTCTATAAATTCGTATTTCTTGTGCACTACTCCTCCTTGCGTCCCATTCTTGGTCAATAACTTGGGGCTTGCCCCCTCGCCTCTCCGAGCCGGAGGCTTCCCCTCTTCCCCACGAGGCATAAGCGGTAACTCATTGATTCGCCATTTTCAGGGGGGGGTGGCATGGACAAACTCGTTTGTCCGTGCCACCCCGTTTGAGCTCTCAGCTCGCGCCTCGTGCTACTGTACCAACGCAACTACCCATACCATGAACGAATCAAACGGGTCAACTTGTTGAAGCCTGGATCAGCAATTCTAATTATGGCTTCC
>JAGMBW010000035.1 GCA_023129535.1 Desulfobacterales bacterium | reverse complement strand
CGATTACCTCGGTACCCCAGACGCCAGGATTTGTGAGGGGGGTAATTAACCTTCGTGGCAAGGTCATCCCGGTGGTTGACCTGAGGTTGAAGTTCGGGATGGAGGAAATGGAGTATACCGAACGTACCTGCATTATCGTAGTGGAAATTGCGAGTGAGGCAGGTCTCGTCCTGATCGGGATCGTAGTTGATGCGGTCTCGGAGGTATTGAACATCAAAGGGGAAGATATCGAGGATACACCCACATTCGGCGCAAAGCTGGATACGGACTACATCCTCGGCATGGCCAAAATGGAAGGGGGTGTGAAGATCCTGCTCGATATAGATCGAGTGCTGAGTGAGGAAGAGATTGCGATTTTGGATAAAGCGGCATGAAGGGAGTGATCAGTGGTCAGTGGCCGGTGGTCAGTAGGCAGTAAACACTAGGCAGTAGGCAGTAAGGAGTAAGGAGTAAGGAGTAAGTGAACCGGCTCAACGGGCTCAACGGGCACAACCGGCTCAACGGGCCAAACGGGCACAACCGGCCAAACGGGCCAAACCGACAAAGGAGGGATTGAAAATGCTTAAGAACATGAAACTGGGAACAATGACTATCGGAGGGTTTGCCATCGTATTGATCCTGACCGCTATCGTGGCCTATATCGGTTACAATGGCCTGTCTGGTGTTACGGATAGGGTGGACAAGGCCGATGATGTGAACCGTTTGGTGAAAGATATGCTGGCAGCCCGTCAGCAGGAAAAGAATTTCATCATACGCGGAGACAAAGAATACGTTGATAACGTTGCAGAGCAAGTAGAGGCTATAAGGAAGCAGGCGAACGAGACCAGGGCCAAGTTCAAGGACCCGGCTAACAAGCAGCAAATGGACGAGATATTGACAGAGATCGGCAACTATGAAAAGGCGTTTGCCGGCTATGTAGAGTTAGCAGATCGGCAGAGGGTGGCCGATGGCAAGATGGCCAAAGCAGCCAAAGAGATTTTAGGGGCTGCTAATGTCATGCAGCGATCGACCGAGGCCAATGACGCTAATCGCATCGCCAACTACACCTTAGACACCCTCCGCCAGCAAAAGAATTTCGTGATACGCGGCGACAACAAGTACGTCAATTTTGTCCACAAGTCCGTGGAACGGATTGTTAAGCTGGCCAAACGCATGAAGTCACGGTTTGAAGAGGCCGAGAACAAGGCACTGGCAGCCAATATAATCGCTGCCGCCCAGGAATATAAGGCGGCCTTTGATGATTTTGTGATTTTAAAGGGAGACCAGGGGGACGCCGACCTCGCAATGGTGGCAGCAGCAAGAGCCGGCCAGAAGACTTGCGCTGAAACCCGTGCCGATCAAAAGGCAAAGATGGAGGCCCAGATATCCACGGCCAACAAGACTCTGTTTGGCGGGGCTATTGTGGCTATTTTGCTTGGGTTGGGATTCGCCTTATGGATAGCTAAAGCGATATCCGGAGGAATAGGGAAGGTTGTCGGCAATATTGAACAGATTGCTGATGCCACTGTCAATGGAAAGCTTGATACAAGGGCTGACGTTGAAGCTGTCGGGATTGACTTCAAGGCCATTCCTGCCGGTTTGAATAATGTTTTGGATGCAGTGATTGCTCCGTTGAATGTAATGGCCGAGTATGTTGACAGGATCTCAAAGGGTGACATTCCCGCGAAGATCACCGATGATTACAAGGGTGACTTCAACGAGGTTAAGAACAACCTGAACGTTTGCATTGATGCCATAAACGGTCTGACAGGCGAGATGGGTATGCTGGCCGAGGCCGCAGTTGGAGGCAAACTTGACACCCGAGGCGATGCGGACAAATTCGGCGGCGACTTTGGCAAGATCGTGCAGGGTACAAATGCCACGCTTGATGCCGTTATTGCTCCGTTGAACGTAATGGCCGAGTATGTAGACAGGATCTCAAAGGGTGACATTCCAGAGAAGATCACCGATGAGTACAAGGGTGACTTCAACGAGGTCAAGAACAACCTGAACCAGTGTATTGATGCCATAAACGGCTTAACAGCCGAGGCTGGTATGCTGGCCGAGGCCGTAGTTGAAGGCAAGCTTGATACCCGGGGCGATGCGGACAAATTCGGTGGCGATTATGCCAAAATCGTCAAGGGCGTAAACGATACCCTGGATGCGATCGTTATCCCCATGAATGAAGCCATGGATGTGCTTGGAAGAGTGGCTGATCGAGACCTTACCAGGAGTGTTGTCGGTAACTACAAGGGCCAGTTGGCCGAGTTTAAGGAAAACACCAACAAGGCCGTAAAGAACCTCGGTGATGCACTCACGCAGGCTGCTTCAGCAGCCGACCAGGTGGGGTCTGCCTCCGGTCAGGTGGCTTCCTCAAGCCAGTCTTTAGCAGAAGGCTCAGCCGAGCAGGCGGCATCCCTGGAAGAGACATCCTCTTCTCTTGAAGAAATGGCTTCCATGACCAAGCAGAACGCAGACAATGCCAATCAGGCAAATAACCTCATGAACGAAGCCAACCAGACAGTCGGTAAGGCCAACGATTCAATGAGAGAGTTGACCACGTCTATGGAAGAGATCTCAAAAGCAAGTGAAGAGACCTCCAAGATCATCAAGACCATTGATGAAATTGCCTTCCAGACGAATCTCCTGGCCTTGAATGCAGCAGTTGAAGCAGCCCGGGCTGGTGAGGCTGGGGCCGGATTTGCCGTGGTGGCCGAAGAGGTTCGTAATCTTGCCATGCGCTCTGCTGAGGCGGCCAAGAGCACGGCCATCCTGATCGAAGGCACGGTCAAAAAGGTCAATGATGGTGGAGAGATTGTGACCAGGACCAATGAGGCCTTCACCGAGGTGGCCACGAGCGCCGGCAAGGTGGGGCAACTGGTCGGCGAAATTGCTGCGGCCTCTAATGAGCAGGCCCAGGGGATTGAGCAGGTGAACAAGGCCGTGGCCGAGATGGACAAAGTGACCCAGCAGAGTGCGGCCAATGCCGAAGAGAGCGCCTCAGCCTCTGAGCAGATGACCGCACAAGCTCAAGAACTCAACAGTATGCTTGCCTCATTCAAGTTGAATGGGCAGGGCATGGAACGTAAACAAATAACCATCGCCGCTGCAAAGCAGCACCAGGGCGTTAACCTGAAGAAGGTTGCTCTGGCCGAGAAAAAGTCGGGGCATGTAAAGGCGGCAATGCGTCCCGAAGCTGTCATCCCTATGAAAGAAGATACCAGCGTAGGTGACGAGTTCAGAGATTTCTAATTATTGTTTCCCTTAGAAACAGTGGTCAGTGATCAGTGATCAGTGGCCAGAGAATATTCGTTACTACTCAGGTTGTCTGGTTCAGGGTTCACGGGTTGGTCGCTCTCAACCTTTGAACCCTGAACCTTTGCCCACTGACCACTGACCACTGACCACTGATTTAGGCACTTAACTCATGGCATTCACGTATTTTTTCAGAGATGTTGCAACCCTTAATGCCATTAAGGAGCATGTGATCCCGGAGCTTCGAAGATACAAGTATATGAATGTCTGGGACGCAGGGTGCGCTATGGGACCTGAGCCTTATTCCTTAGCCATTATCTTTAAGGAGAATCTGGGGTATTACGAGTTTAAGAGACTGAAAATATACGCAACAGATCTTGATGAAGAAAATCGTCGGTTTGGAAAGATCATAGCAGAGGGGATTTATCCGGAAGAAGCGATTAAAAGAATACCCAAAGATATCTTCAAAAAGTACTTCTCGACGAACAACAAGCCTGGCTATTTCAAGATTGCGGACGAAATCATCCGGTGTGTTTCTTTTCAAAAGCATGATTTGCGCTCATTGCAACCGATCCGGGATAATGTCGGCCTGATCGTGTGCAAGAATGTGCTGCTCCACCTGCAAGAGTCAGAGCGGATTGACGTCATCAAGATGTTCCACAAGGCCCTTGCCCCTGGCGGTTTTTTTGCGACCGAGCAGACACAGAAAATGCCCGAGAAAACAGCCTATCTCTTTAAGCAAATTACCCCAAAGGTGCAGTTGTTTCAGAAGATATAGGACAAAATATGTTTAGAAATGAACTTACCTCCGGGATTTCCGCTGCTTTAAATATGACCAGATCGCTCCGGTAAAACCGATAATTGCAAGAACGATGAATAAAACAGTTAGGTTACTCATTGTGAAATCCTCCATCAATTACATAACCCCAAATGAAAAAACCTGTTGCGGCAAAAAGGCCAATAATCAGATTCGGAATATTCCATTGATCTTTGACAATGTTACCGACAATAGCGACAAGTGCAATACCTTTGCTGATATCATAAAGGTACTTGGCTGTATTTTGTCTTTGTTTCTCGTTCATTTGATTGTTCTATTTTCAACGGTTGATTACCAGTAACAGTGGCTTTTCTATAAACCAATAATATTTGTCAGTTCTCAAAAAATTTGGGTAGACCATGTGCTATGAACATTCTCTGGATTCCCGCTCCCCGATCGGGTCGAGGACAAGCTTCACGGGAATGACAGGACTTATGTTAATTCGTCATTCCCGCGTAGGCGGGAATCCAGGAGGCTTACCCGCATTTATTGAGATGTTACATAATATTTTTTTTATATATCAAAATAAATATAGATAGTCAACAAGCTGGTGCATGGGAGCATTACCAGTTTGTTAAAGGGGCGGGCTTTATGCCCGCCCGAAAAGGTTGCTTAACTTTAGGCACTTTAGCTCACTTTAGGCACTTGAGAATGAAGATCACAAATCTTACAAGCGACAGCAAAACATACACCTCCAACGTCTATTTTCTTCTGGGCGACTGGAAGGGGGTTGATGATGTCAATGCCCTGATAGACGTGGGCAGAGACCCTTCGATCATCAAAAAGATAAAGGAGCTTGACACCGGTGTGGGCAAGAAGAGGGTAGAGAAGGTAGTACTGACCCACGGGCATTTTGACCACGTGAGTTTGCTGCCAACCATCAAGGACAAATTTGACCCGAAGGTCTATGCCTTTCATTCGTTTAATGGGGTGAGCCATGCCTTAAGGGACGGACAGACCCTGAAGTTAGCAGACAGGTGGTTCGAGGTCATACACACTCCAGGCCATACCAGCGACTCGATTTGTCTGTACTGTGCACAAGATGCCATTCTATTTTCGGGCGATGCAGGGCTTATCATTACCACAACGGATGGTTCATACGAGGAGGCTTTCGTCAGGGCTCTTGAGAGAATTGCGCGAAGGAACATCAAGACGATCTATCCCGGACATGGCGATCCAATAGCCGATCAAGTCAAACGCTTGCTCCATATGTCGGTTGATAACGTCAGAAAGAGCAAGATTTTTTAGATGGCTGAAGACCTGATCATAAGGACCCAAAACATAAAAGAAGGTGATTCAAACTACTGCTGGGTAAACATCGAGCTTGGGGGCACTCGCGTCGGTAAGGCGAGGATAAAGAGAATCTATAGCAGAGTTATAGTCAAAACCATCAACATCTTCCCCGAGTTTCAAGGGCGCGGTTTGGGAAGACGCACGATAGAGGTATTCAAAGAGACAGCCCGAGAGATTATTGCAGATAGAGTAAGACATACAGCAAGAGACTTCTGGGAATGTATGGGCTTTTCTGGCACAGCGGATGGAAATTACAGGTGGGTTTCTGGCTCGGTTGAGTAGTTCAATACAAGTGCAGGTCATCCTTAACTTTAGGCACTTTAGGCAGTTTTGGAGTAAGTTCTCAATAAGTTCGGGTAGATCATGTGCTATGAACATTTCCTGGATTCCCGCTCCCCGATCGGGTCGAGGACAAGCTTCGCGGGAATGACAGGACTTACGTTAATTCGTCATTCCCTGGCCCAGACCGGGATTTACTATCTTGTGCCCTATTGTAAGCGTGAGCGCCAGGGCAGGCCCGCGTAGGCGGGAATCCAGGAGGCTTACCCGTATTTATTGAGATGTTCCCTTTTGCATAGGGCTGATAGTATGAAAAAGAAAATATTGGTGGTGGATAACCATCCGGTCATGTTGAAGTTCATGGCGAATTTACTTGAAAAAGAGAGACATGAGGTCTTGACGGCAAAAGACGGCGTCTCTGCTTTGCATATCTTGAAGACCTACACTCCGGACGTCATATTTGTTGATCTGATAATGCCGAATATCAATGGGAAAAAATTGTGCCAGATTATTCGAGGAATGCCGAATCTGAAGGATGCCTACCTTATTGTTCTTTCCGCGGTTGCCATCGAGGAAGGGGAAGACTTCGCTGAATTTGGGGCTAATGCCTGCATTGCAAAAGGACCGTTTAATAAAATGGCGCAACATGTTCTTTACGCCCTTGATCAATCGGATCAGAGAAGATCGGGCGACTTAGCAGAAAAAACACTGGGGGGCGAAGGTGTCTACCCGCGGGAAATTACAAGGGAGTTACTCTCGGTCATAAAACATTTTCAAGTCATCTTAGAGGGTATGGCTGAGGGGATTTTAGAAATCACTCCCGAGGCAAGAATCGTTTATGCCAACCCCATCAGCATTGCCTTAACCGGTATGCCTGAGGAAAAGTTGTTAGGTTCACATTTTATCGAGCTGTTTTCCGAAACTGACCGCCAGATGATAGAAGATATGCTGAAAACGATGGAGGGCAAACCACAAACAATTAGCGAGGAATCTACTGTAAATCTGCATGGGAAGCAAATTGTGCTAAAGATGGTGCCTATCAGTCGCGATGAGCATACGACTGTTGTTATCCTAAACGATGTAACTGAGAAAAAACGGATGAAGGCTCAACTCCTGAGGACCGGTAAGATAGAGGCTATCGGCACCCTGGCCGGCGGTATCGCCCATGATTTCAATAACTTGCTCATGGGCATCCAGGGAAATATCTCTTTGATGTTATTAAACATTCCTCCTACACATCCACATTATGAAAGACTGACTAACATTGAAAAGATGGTCCAAAGCGGATCTAAGCTAACCAGCCAGCTTCTTGGATATGCCAGGAAGGGAAAATACGAGGTCAAGGCCATTGACCTTAACCAATTGGTAGAAGAGACGTCTTATACCTTTGGCAGAACCAGAAAGGAGATTAACATCCATCGAGAGCTTGCTGAGGACTTGTTTCCAATCGAGGCAGACCAGGGTCAAATTGAGCAGGTCTTATTGAACCTGTATATCAATGCCGCCGATGCCATGTCGGGTGGTGGAGACCTTATCTTGAAGACCGAGAATGTTACCCACAATCGTATGAAGGGGAGCCTTTATGATCCAAAGCCAGGCAACTATGTTCTACTAACTGTTACCGATACCGGTGCAGGAATGGACGAAGAAACCATGAAGCGCATCTTTGATCCGTTCTTTACCACCAAGGAGATGGGAAGAGGCACGGGTCTTGGCCTGGCTTCAGTCTACGGCATCATAAAGGCCCATAGCGGATATATTGATGTCGATTCCAGGAAAGGACAGGAAACTACCTTCAGGATTTATCTGCCTGCCACAGGCGCAAAGCGCAAAGCGCAGAGGGGAGAGAGCGAAAAGCAGCATGAAATGACCAGGGGAAAAGAGACGATTCTTTTCGTTGATGATGAGGATATGATTATCGATGTTAGCCAGGAGGTTCTAAAAACATTGGGGTACAAGGTATTGCTGGCAAGGGGTGGGAGAGAAGCCGTAGAGATCTATGAAAAGAACAAGGATAAAATTGATATAGTCATTCTGGATATGGTTATGCCCAATATGGGGGGCGGCCAGGTCTATGACAGATTGAAGGAGATCAACCCCAATATAAAAGTCCTTCTTTCAAGCGGATACAGCATTGATGGTCAAGCCAGCGAGATACTGGAACGAGGATGTAATGGTTTCATTCAGAAGCCATTCAACGTGAAACAGTTGTCTGAAAGCATAAGATCGATTGTTGAGTCGGCTTAGCCGGAGGTATGAGAATGGATTTTACGAAATTAGCGGAGGATCTGGGTTTAGATGAAGATGAATTTTGGGAACTGGTGGAACTCTTTTTAGAGACCAGCGCTTCTGATTTAGGGAGATTGCAATCCGCCATCGACAGAGGCGATATACAGCAGACAGTTGAAGCTGTCCATTCTGTGAAAGGTGCCGCCGCAAATCTTGGGTTCGAGGAGATATACGAACTGGCTAAGGGAGTGGAAGAGAAGGCCCGGGAGAATAGTCTGGACGGGGTGACTGAACCGGTTAGGATTATCAAAGAGAAATGTGACCTGATCGGTGAAATGTTCAGAGCGATGCCCGTTTGATACCCGTTGAGCGGTTCACGGTTCACGGTTCACGGTTGAAGACCCGTAACTTTGTGAATATTATAACCTTTGAACCTTGAACCGTGAACCCATCACTTTAGGTATAAATAACATAATGCTAAAGTCGGCAGAGCAAGTTGATGAAATTGCCTACCTGAAGATCATACTTGATAGTTTGGTTGAAAATCGGACTTTCTTCGACCCCGATGCCGTTGATGTAAACAGGGCGTTTCTTGAAGACCTCAGGAGTTCTGTGGACTCTGCGCTCAGGAATGATGGCAGGGTCAAGGAAGATATCCGGATGAGGATCCTGCATGCCTTTAATGTGCTTATTGATAAAGGGTTAAGCATCTTGCGTACAGATTCCGCAAGACGATAAAGGGATCAGTGTATTGAACATTATTGTTGGTATTGCGGACATGAAGGTGAGTGATGACCCTGGTGTGACCCTTGTTACGCATTCGCTGGGCTCATGTATTGGCGTGGCTGTGTATGACCCCGTGGTAAAGGCAGGAGGTTTGCTTCATTATATGCTTCCTGAATCTGAACTGGACGCTAACAAGGCCAAAAGCAAGCCTTTGATGTTTGCCGACACAGGGATCCCGATCTTGTTTAAGTCCTGTTACAAGCTCGGGGCCGTGAAGGGGCGGATGATCGTGAAGCTTGCTGGTGGGTCTCAGGTGATGGACGCATCCGGAGTGTTCAATATCGGAAAGCGTAATTACGCTGCTTTAAGAAAGATCTTTTGGCGCAACAACGTCCTGATTGATGGTGAAAATATTGGAGGGACCGTGAACAGAACGATGTGGCTGAGCATTGGCACAGGAGAAGTAACTTTGAAGGTCTCCGGTCAGGGGTATAAGGTGCTATGATAAATATTGATGCCATAGTAAAATCGATCAAAAAGCTTCCACCCTTTCCGACTGTGGCCAAAAAGGCCCTGAAGATACTGGATGATCCTGATGCATCTGTGGATAAGCTCATCTCCATTATCGAGTATGATCAGGCCATCACAGCGAATGTATTGAAATTGTGCAATTCGGCCTTTTACGGGCTCATGAGAAGGGTCGGGTCGCTGCGGGGGGGGCTGGTGGTGCTGGGCAATGCCGAGTTGAAGAATATCATCTTAGCAAGTACAACGGTAAAGTTTTTTCAACAGGAAAATATAGGCTATGATGTGACCAGAGGGGGGCTCTGGGAGCATGCAGTTGCATCGGCCATCATTGCAAGGCTTATCTCTGAGCGTGTCGGCGAGTCAGAGGACCCGTCTCTTTTTACCGCAGCCCTTCTGCACGACATAGGCAAAGTGGTGCTCGACACCTTTGTCGATAGATACTTTGAGCAGATCATTGCCCTGGTCAACGAAGGGGATCATTCCTTTCTCGAAGCCGAAAGCGAGATGCTCGGCATCGACCATGCGGAGGTGGGGGCAAGGATAACTGAATCGTGGAATTTTCCCAAAGATATTGTCAGGACCATACGGCTGCATCACAGACTTGAGAAGGTTTCAGATGATGACCGGATCACGCCGATCGTTTACCTTGCCAACATCATAACGCTTTCCATGGGCATTGGGGTAGGACGTGACGGGCTTTCTTATCGTGGAGAAGAAGAGGTTATGAAACGCTACGGCCTGAAGGCCAGGGACCTGCAAGAGATCGTGGTCGATTTTTACGACGAGTACAACAAGGTGCAGGATGTCCTGGGATTGGTTTAGCCGGTTGTGCCCGTTTAGCCGGTTTAGCCGGTTGACGGGCCAAACGGACTCAACGGGCCAAACGGGCTCAACGGAGAAAGGCTCCTATGGCATTTAACGTTTTAATTGTTGACGATTCTTCGACCATGCGAAGCGTTATCAAGAAGAGCATTGAGATGTCGGGCTTTGATGTTGGTCGGTTCTTTGAGGCGGGCAACGGACGGGAGGCGCTGGCTGTGCTTGAGAAAGACTGGGTGGACGTGATCCTTAGCGACGTTCATATGCCGGAAATGGACGGCTTTTCGTTCTTAAAGGCTTTGAAAACACAAACCATTGTGTCAACAACGCCTGTTGTGATTGTGACCACAGAGGGTCGAGAAGAACGGCTCGAAGAGCTTTTAGGCCTGGGCGCCAGAGCCTGTGTCACGAAGCCCTTCAGGCCGGAGGAGATCAAGAAGATCTTGCTCGATGTATTTGGCATGGACAAGGACGTAATGGAAGACAAGGAAGCCCCTGAGGGGGCTGACTTCTAGATTTCGGATTTCAGATTGCGGATTGCGGATTTGGGAATCAGTGGTCAGTGATCAGTCGTCAGTGATCAGTGATCAGTGGTCAGTGGTCAGTGATCAGCAAGCAGTTGCAGGTTACTGGTTAATTACTCAACTACTCAACCAATAAATAAACGGGCTCAAATCCGAAATCCGAAATCCGAAATGGAACAGGGGTTTGTTCATGAGAGACATTAAAGTCTTAATTGTGGATGATTCGGCTATTGTGCGAAAGATCTTTACCGAGGAGCTTTCGAGGGAACCGGGTATCCAGGTTATCGCAACAGCGCCTGATCCTTATGTTGCCAGGGATAAGATTGTCAAATTAAATCCGGATGTGGTGACCCTCGATATAGAGATGCCGCGGATGGACGGCATTACTTTTTTGAAAAAATTGATGAATTATTATCCCCTTCCGGTCATTATTGTCAGTTCACTGACACCCAGAGGCGGGAAACTTGCCCTGCAGGCGATTGAAAGTGGCGCCGTGGAGGTATTGTCAAAGCCGGGTGCAGCATATTCCGTTGGGGATATGAAGCAGCAGCTTGCGGACAAGATACGGGCAGCAGCAAGGGCACGGGTGTCCCGGCATAAGGACGAGTATTCGGTCGAGGACGCACCGGTAAAACTCCCTACCTGTGCCCTGACGGAGACCACGAACAAGGTCATTGCAATCGGGGCCTCCACGGGAGGGACCGAAGCCGTGAAGAAAGTCCTGACGAGGTTTCCCCCAACGATTCCTGGTGTGATTGTGGTGCAGCATATGCCCCCCAATTTTACAACCGCCTTTGCAGAAAGGCTGAACGGCCTGTGTGCCGTTGAAGTAAAAGAGGCCGAAGATGGGGATTCTGTCCTGCCAGGGCGGGCTCTGATCGCCCCTGGAAATTATCACATGCTACTGAAGCGCAGTGGGGCCAGATACTACGTGTGCGTGAAGACTGGACCCATGGTGTGTCATCAGAGGCCAGCGGTAGATGTGCTTTTTAATTCCAGCGCGCAATATGCGGGCGCCAATGCCATAGGGGTTATCATGACTGGGATGGGCTCGGACGGCGCACAGGGCCTGTCGAAAATGCGACAGGCAGGGGCGAGGACCATCGCCCAGGATGAGGCATCTTGTGTGGTCTATGGCATGCCAAAGGAGGCAGTTAAAATGGGGGCAGTAGAGAAAGTCGTGCCTTTGAAGGGCATTGCCCAGCAAGTGATAGATTTTTTGTAGAAGGAGTAATCGCTAAATGGAAGACGAGCTGAGTACTGCAAAAGATCTACTTGACAAGCTTGCTCTCGAAGTGGTGATCGTTGAGCCTGATGATGTCCAGGGGTTCGGTGTTGTTCTGAATCGTTTGGACGAAGTGATTGACTTGTTCACAGAAGCAGGCAAAGACACCTTTTCCGATCTTGCAAGGACCATAAAGTCGATTGCAGAAAAACTGGTGCTGAATGATCATCCAGAGCCAGAGCAAGGCATCAAGCAGATCGAAGCTGGAGTATCGCTGTTTCAGGAGATTTTAAGGGATGCAGAGGATGTGGAGGCTGCTTCTGAGAAGATAACAACTTATCTTTCAGAATGTGGCCTGTCCGATGGCGCCCCCACCAGGGGTGAAGTGAGCGAAACCAGGAATGACCTTGTAGAGAAACGGGGCGGGACAATCCTGGAGATTGCTCAGGATAGGGAACTTGTTGAAAGTTTCGTTATGGAATCGCTGGAACACCTTGGAACCATAGAGGTCAACGTGCTAACCCTTGAGCAAGACCCGGAAAACCGAGAGGTTCTGGATGCGATCTTCAGGCCTTTTCACACGATCAAGGGTGTTTCCGGTTTTTTGAATCTTTCTGATATTAATCGCCTTGCCCATGAGGTCGAGAGCCTTCTGGATGATGCCAGAAATCAAATACTGCAGGTGAATGAGACCATCACTGACATGGTTTTAGACGCAGTCGATTTGATGAAGGCAATGATCAATCATCTCAACCAGGCCCTTGTCACCGGTATGGTTGAGCCGACTGATTTCGGTCTGGAGGCCTTTCTGGATCGATTAAGAGAGGTACAGGTTGGCGAGGTTGAAAAAGAGATTCAAAGAGAGACCGAACGTGCTCCCGTGGGCGATGGCGCTGATACGGGGAATATTTTGATTGAAAAAGGCCTGGTGGCCGAACAAGACGTGGCCGAGGCTCTCGAGAAACAACTCGGCTTAGATAAGAGGATCGGTGAGATCTTGATTGAGGATAAGAAGGTTGCGGCCAGGGATGTGGCTGGTGCCCTTCGAGATCAAAAAAAGCGTCGAGCTGGTGGTGAGGCTGCATTTGTAAAAGTCGATACGCAGAAGCTCGATAATATGGTGGATATGGTAGGGGAGCTGGTGATCACGCAGGCGATGTTAGCCCGGGACATGAGCGGCTTTGTGGCCCAGGACAAAAAGCTTTATGGCAACCTTGCTCAACTTGGGCGGATTACCTCTGAGATCCAGAGGACCTCCATGACCTTGCGCATGGTTCCTATCAAGCAGACCTTCCAGAAGATGATCCGCCTGGTGCGGGATCTTTCGAAAAAATCCGGCAAACTGGTGACCCTTGAGATGATTGGTGAGGAGACGGAGATAGACCGCAACATGGTCGACGAGATCTATGATCCCCTGATCCACATGGTGAGAAACTCGGTCGATCACGGTATTGAGACTCCCGAGATACGCAAGGCCGTGGGTAAGCCGGAGACAGGCACAGTGACGTTGAAGGCCTATCACAAGGGTGGCAATATCGTTATCGAGATCTCAGACGACGGCAAGGGCTTTGACCGGGAAAAGATCATCGAAAAGGCCGTAAAGCGCAAGTTGATCAACTCTGGTGAAAACCTGTCTGACCAGGGGGTCTACGGCCTGATCTTTCAGCCCGGTTTTTCAACAGCCGAAGAGGTGACCGATGTATCAGGTCGGGGTGTGGGCATGGACGTGGTCAGGCGGGCCGTTGATAAGATGCGCGGAAAACTTGAGATCCATTCGGTCAAAGATCGGGGAACAAGAATCCTGATGAAACTGGCCCTGACACTGGCCATTATTGATGGGATCATTGTCCGGGCAGGGGGCAGGGATTTTATCATCCCGACAGCCTCTGTGATTGAGTCTGTCAGGCCTGAAAAATCTGCCTGCATTACTGTGGCAAACCGTGGCGAGATGATCAAGCTCAGAGACACGCTTCACCCCCTCATCAGGCTCCATGAGCTTTTTGACTTTGAGCCTGTGCATGAAAACCCCTGGGAAGCCATCGTTGCGGTGGCCGAAAGTGACGGCCAGCGAAAGTGCATCCTGGTGGATGAACTTGTTGGCAAGCAAGAGGTCGTTATCAAGAGCCTGGGCGAACAGTTGAAGAAGGTCAAAGGGATGGCCGGTGGCGCTATCCTTGCCGATGGCCGTGTGGGGCTGATTCTGGATGTGGCAGGGTTGTTTGAACTCAGTGGTCAGTGATCAGTGGTCAGTGGTCAGTGGTCGGTGATCAGTGGTTTGTAAGGGGGAAGAATGAGTGATGTGAGGTCGTACAAAGATTTACTGATATGGCAAAAAGGTATTGATTTGGTTGTTCAAGTTTACAAAGCGGTCAAAGCCTTTCCGAAAGAAGAGCTTTACGCACTGTCAGATCAAATCAAACGTTCGTCAGTTTCCGTGCCGTCAAATATTGCTGAGGGACAGGCTCGGCAACATACACCCGAGTTCAGGCAGTTTTTGCATGTATCGTTGGGTTCATTGGCAGAATTAGATACGCAAATAATCATCGCCAACAAGTTGGGTTATCTAAGTGAAAGAAGTCTATCACCTATCTGTAATGAAATAACTGAACTGCGTAAAATGATTTTTAGCTTAATCACCAAACTTAAATGAGTGGTCAGTAGTCGGTGATCAGTGACCAGTACTGACCACTGACCACTGACCACTGACCACTGACCACTGACCACTATGAACCATATGGAGTTATCAGACCGAGATTTTGGGCGTTTTAGCGCGCTGGTTTACGAGAAATGTGGGATCAATCTGCAGGATGGCAAGAAAGAGCTGGTCCGGGCCCGGCTGGGCAAGCGGCTCCGTGAAGGGGGGTTTGAAGATTTCAGGGCCTACTATAAATTCTTGACCGAAGATGAGAATGGAGACGAACTGGTGCGGATGCTGGATGCCATCTCCACCAACCTGACCAGCTTTTTTCGGGAGGAAAAACACTTTGATTTCTTAAAAGAGACGGTGTTTCCCTCCTATTTGGAGACAGGCCTTCAGAGGTTGCGATTCTGGAGTGCAGGGTGTTCAAGTGGAGAGGAGCCCTATTCTCTGGCCATGTGGCTATTGGAACATTTTGCTCAAAGGTCGTACTTTGATATGAAGATCCTGGCCACGGATATCTCCACCAAGGTTCTGGCAAACGCCCAAAGGGGGGTGTATCCTGGAGACAGGGTTGCCAAAATCCCGGAGTTTTTGCTCAGGAAACATTTTCAACGGGGCTATGGGAGACAAGGGGGTTATTTCAGGGTCAAGCCAGCATTAAGAGACGTGGTTGAATTCAAACGCTTCAATCTTATGGAGCCCTTTCCGTTCAAAGAGGTGTTCAATCTCATTCTTTGCCGAAACGTAATGATCTACTTTGACAAAAAGACCCAGCAGGGCCTGATCAATAAATTCCATGAGAGCCTTGTAGATGGTGGATACCTGTTCATAGGACATTCAGAGAGCCTGACTGGCTTTGGGCATCGCTTCAAGTACATCAAGCCAAGTGTGTATGGGAAATAATCGGTTTAGCCGGTTGAGCGTGCATAGAGCATAGCGCATAGCGCATAGAGCATGGAGCATGGAGCATGGAGCATGGAGCAAAAAAACGCTATGCGCTATGCCCTATGCGCTATGCGCCATGCGCTTTGCCCTATGCGGTTTGGGGCTGAGGAGAGGAAAATGAAAAGACAAGACATCCAAAGGGCCACAAAGGAGGTGGTTCTTGACGTGTTCGAGAACATGTATTTTATGTTTCCAGAGGTGATCGCAGAAGATGACCCTGAACCGTCCTTTCCTGAGTCGTGCTTCAAGGCCACGGTTGCCGTGAAAAACGGTTCTGAGATGTTTGTGCTCTATGGCTCTGAAAAATTAGTGGTCGATATGGCTAAGAATCTTTTGGGCACAGACCGGCCTGTTGCAGAGGCCGAGCTGATGGATGTATTCAAGGAGTCCGCGAATATCATTTCTGGAAATCTTGTAACCGCCTTAGACACTGAATGGAGTATTGAGCTTGATGTCCCCGTGGCAGAGAGGTGGCATGCCAGTTCACAATTAGATGAAGCCCGGGGCTGCGAGGGGTGCGTGTTTCAAATTGAGGATGAGTTGTTGAAGGTTCTTGTTTGTTGAAACTGGAGGCTGAATATGGATGTAAAATTGATTAATCCATTTATTGATGCGACACTCAATGTGCTTGAGACGATGGCATTTACCAGGGCTGAAGCCGGAAGGCCCTACCTGAAAAATGATCAGGTGGCCCGGGGCGATGTTTCAGGTGTGATCGGGCTGATAGGAGAAGTGAGCGGCACGATTTCAGTCAGTTTCACGGAAAAGAGCATTCTGGCCATTGTTTCAAATATGTTTGGAGAGGAAATGAAGGAATGCAACGAGGAGATACAGGATGCTGTTGGTGAGATTACCAACATGATCTCCGGGCAGGCCAGGCAAAAGCTCGAAGAGATGGGAAGGTCCTTGAAGGCAGCGATCCCCACGGTGATTACGGGCAAGAATCATACCATAACCCATGTGACCAAGCACCCCATAATAGCCATCCCCTTTAGTACCGATAATGGGAAGTTTACCATTGAGGTTTGTTTTGAGGAGTGAAAGGGACTCACCAGGAGGGCTGAATTATGGATTTAAACATGAAAGTTTTGGTGGTTGACGATTTTGCCACCATGCGGCGAATCTTAAAAAATATTCTGAAACAGATTGGATTCAAGAATATCATAGAGGCTGATGATGGCTCAACCGCCCTTGACATACTCAAGGAGAACAAGATTGACCTGGTCATCTCCGATTGGAATATGCCCAGGATCACAGGCCTCGATTTGTTGAAGACTGTGAGGGCCGATGAATCCACAAAGGATACTCCGTTTGTGATGGTCACGGCAGAGGCCCAAAAGGCTAATGTGTTGCAAGCCGTTCAGGCTGGTGTGAGCAACTACGTTGTAAAGCCGTTCACAGCCGATACCGTCAGAGAAAAATTAGCGCAAGTATTTAAATAGATAGGCGAACTCATCCGTTACTCCATGTTCTCATCAGGCTTCCCCCTCAACAGGGTTTTCATAACCTGCTTGAATTATCATTAGATTTGGTGTAAACATTCACAGGTTCAGGGTTACCTTTTTTGATTGTCGATT
>JAGMBW010000034.1 GCA_023129535.1 Desulfobacterales bacterium | reverse complement strand
CAATCATCAATCATCAATCATCAATGATCAATCGGACCGCGATTGTGTTTCAGGTGCGGACTCGTTCATGACAAAACCGGTGCAAAAGATTTTGATAGTAGATGATGATCCCGAGATCTTAGAGATCATCGCAGACATACTAAGAGAGGAAGGGTATGTGGTTGATACAGCCCCAGACGGGGTAAAGGCCATAAGATATATTGATGCTGACTTTTACGACCTAATTGTCACCGATCTTAATCTCCCCGAAATTGATGGAATGGTGGTCCTAAAACATGTGGTTGATCAATCGCCCGACACGATGTGCATTATATTAACCGGTTATGGCACTATTAAGAGCGCTGTTGAAGCTATCAAAACAGGGGCCTTTGATTATATTACCAAACCCATCAAGCCGGGTGAGCTACTGATGACAGTGGAAAGGGCCTTGAAATACAAATATCTGGAGAGAGAGAACATCTTTTTGAGGCAACAGCTCAGGGAAAAGTATCGATTTGAAAACTTTGTTGGTCACAGCAGGCCGATTGAAAAGGTGTTTGAACTCATAGAAAAGGTTGCGGATACAGACAGCACAATATTGATCACCGGGGAAAGTGGCACCGGAAAAGAATTAATAGCCAAGGCCATCCATTACAACAGCTACAGAAGAGACAACGCTATGGTTGTTATTAATTGTGGGGCGATACCTGAGGCGCTTTTGGAAAGCGAGTTGTTCGGGCATGAAAAAGGGGCATTCACAGGTGCGCACAAGTGTCGCCTTGGCCGTTTTGAACTCGCCAATGAAGGGACAATCTTCTTAGATGAAATCGGGAATATGAGTCCAAATCTTCAGGTCAGACTGTTAAGGGTGCTTCAGGAACAAAAATTTGAACGGGTTGGAAGCACAAGAACTATTAAGGTGGATATACGCATTATTGCTGCGACCAATAAGAATTTGACCAGTGCGGTCAACAAAGGTTCATTTAGAGAAGACCTTTATTACCGACTCAATGTTATTCCAATAAGGGTCCCTCCTTTGAGGCACAGAAAATCGGACATTCCCCTGCTGGTGGATTTTTTTGTCAAAAAGTTTAACAGGGAGAAGCGAAAACAGATAAAGGAATTTACGTCAGAAGCAATGGATAATATGCTCCAGTATGATTGGCCTGGAAATGTGCGGGAACTTGAGAACTTAGTGGAAAGGGTTATTATCCTTGCAGATGGTGATGAGATTGGATTAGAGAATTTCCCCGAATCTATTAAGGGGCAAGCACGACCCGGAATGATTGAGCCTTTTGAGCCCACCATCCCGAAGGGAGGTATTCCTTTGGGTCATGCTGTCGAAGAATATGAGAAGAAATTGATTCTGAAGGCCTTGAATGAGACGAACTGGGTCAAGACAAAGGCAGCAAAACTGCTCAATATGAATAGAACGACCCTCATCGAAAAGATGAAGAAAAAGAGTCTTTATAGGCCGGCGGTTGGTTCATGATGCATCTCCTTTCGTAGCCGTTCACGGTTCACGGTTCAAGGTTCAGAGTTGGTCGCCTTGCGCTACTCATATGTCTTGAGATAGTTGATGAATCCACAGACACAATAGGTTCAACGGTTCAAGGTTCAACGTTCAGGGGTTAAAACCGTGAACCGTTGAACGCTGAACCATGAACTGCAAACAATATCTTCAAAACGTTCAATCTTCATCGCTTTTTAACCGTGAACCGTTGAACCGTTGAACCGTGAACGGTTACCTCTTTTCTCTACCCTTCAATCTTATCGTCAAGAAATTGACAGCCATCCCTTTAGCCATCTGACAGGACCGCCCCCCCTCCTTGCTACGCTCCGCAGCATAGTATCTCGGAATTTCTACAAGTTATTGAAATTCCTTCGACTTTAGTCGAGTAGTTAAACCTGTTCCTGACAGGTTCAGGAATAGTCGAGTTGTCGAGTCGTAAGGTCCTTGAACCCCTGGCCCAGACCTGGACTACCGAGTTGATAGCTTACAACAAACCGAAGCGCCAGGGCGGGCACTCGACCAATTGTGAGCGAAGCGAATTAAGTTCTGAATATGGCGGCTCTTCCCTTGGCATATTAATTGCTGGATCGTAAGTCGGATAGGCGTTCACCGTTCAGGGTTCACCGTCTTTTGATTGTCGATTGTCGATTGTTTTTTCATTGTTCAATCTTCAATCTTCAATCTTCAATCTTCAATCATCAATGTTAACCCCTGAACCCTTGAACCTCTGAACCCGTGAACGGTTACAAAGGTACGATACCATTATACCATACAGGTATAGACAACCAGGAGGTAACCTCTGATTCAAAAAATTGTTGTTCTGTCATTGACATTGGTCCTTTTCAATCTCTCCCCGGCCGCATCAGCGCAAAATCTCCAACATTTGGACGAGGTCGTGGATCGAGTATGCGCATGGCGGGATGCATGGCAGAAAAAGGACATCGATTTGTATATGTCTTTTTACAGCCCCACGTTCAAATCGGGTAAACTTGACTATAAGGGTTGGCGAAAGATGAAGATACTCCTTTTTCAAAGACCCGGATCGATTTCAGTTGATATCTCCGGGTTGGACATCAGCACCGAACAACAACACGCCATTGCAAGCTTCGCCCAACGTTATCATTCCCCATCCCTCTCGAGTGTGGGGGTGAAGACCTTAGCCTGGAAAAAGGTGGACGGTACGTGGAAGATAGTCTCGGAAAAATGGGAACCATTATCCAGCCACACCACAACCACCGTAGGCGGAATAGGGCCCTCCTCAAGCTCCCCGATGGAACATGCCCGCCCCGTGGAATCCTCCGCACGAGGTCCGCAGAGCGGAATTCCACGGGGCAAGGGTTCCACCCCAGTACGATCTTCCGGAGCTACCCCGGTACCATCTGCCGGAGCTACAGGGCAGGCAGGGCAGGCAGGGCAGGCACGGCAGGCGGGGCAAGCAAACCTGAAAGTCGCTGGTCGAGAGGTAAGCGTTCCGGGGGTGACGGAAACCGAGGATAGCGGCATACCGGGTAAAGGGATTGGGCACGGTGAAGTATTACGTCCAAAGGGGAAAGGAAGGATAGATGACTTGTTGAAGCTAAAATCGAAGGTTGCCACACCCGATACTGATCTCTTCCTCAAGGGTGCAGAACACTTTAGTGCGGGCAGATGGAAAGATGTCATTCGAATCTTGAGAAAAATCATTCAATCCTATCCAGAAAGCCGGCATTTAGAACGAGCTTATTTCCTGTTGGCCAGGAGCTTCCATCGTATGTTTGAACCGCAAAAGCGAGCGCATTCCCCGCTTCAAAAAGAGATCTCAGAGCATCTCTTAAACGTAACCAGACATTATCAGGATGCTATCACCAAATTCCCAGAATCTCATTATGTACCCGATGCCATGGTATCGATCGCGAACTGTCACGCTAAAGCAAAAAACTACCATGAGGCCCTGGCCTATTACAACCTTGTCTGTAAAAATTACAAGGGTTGTGCAGCAGCCCCTGAGGCCCTGTTTCAGCGGGGAAAAATCCTTGCCTCAACTAAAAAGCCACAAGAGGCTATTAAGAGCTTTCAGCAGGTTGAGACACTTTACCCCGAGACTCTATTTGCCAGGACTGCAAAGATCGAAAGGGCGAAGGCACTTTTTGACACGAACAGCTTTAAGCGCTCCCTTGGGGCGCTTGATGAAATCATGACCGCAGAACCAGATAGGATTTACGAAGACCCTAATATTCTTCTGTATTCTGGATATAACTACTATGAACTCGGGAAATTCAAAGAAGCAAGGGACCGCTTCTGCAAGGTTTTGAACTGTTATCCTGATATAGACTCAAATCATCTGGTCTTGACAAAGATTGCCGACACCTACCGCGAGCATGGCATGGAGGGCAAGGCATTGAAATTGTACAACATGGTGTTAAGGAGATACCCTGATAGCGAAGGGAGCCTGATCAGCATGCTTCGTCTTTCTGCCGACATAGAAAATATTGAACCTGAATTTCTGCTTTTTCCAAAGCCTATTGAAGAAATAACCTCCTACAATAAGTCTGCACGTGAGACCTACAAAGAGATCATGAAGACCCACGGAGAGAATCCCCTCTCTCAACTTGCCGGGCTAAGGCTTGCACTCCAGCAGCAGCAAGACAAAGACTATGAAGGGAGTATAAATACTCTCAGGGATATCCTGGCTAAACATCCTGGTACCACTTTGAAGGAACAAATCAAGCCAGCTCTTCGAGTATCGATGGAAGCGATTTTTGAAAGGGAACAGCAGGCAGGAAACTATCAGAACATCGTAGGTTATTACGAACAGATGAAGGCCGACTTCGGCCTTGAAGATGTGCCGAATCTACTTCTGATACTCGGGGATGCATACAGCAGGTTCCATCTATACGACCACGCTGTTTCCGTGTTTGAAGAGGCCAAAAAGTCATATACAGCTCAAGATCAACCTGCCGACCTCCTGTTTGGTTTGGGGGAATCTTTCTACCAGATGCGAAGCTTTGAAGAAGCGCAGCAGGCATTGAGAGACTTTGTTGCAAGATATCCTGAGGACCGTCGGGTATCTCGGGCATACTTCCTCATGGGGGATGTGCTGCTAAGACGAAAAGAGTATGAAAAGGCGATGGCGGCTTTTCATTTGGCTATTGAGAAAGACCCTGACGAACCTTGCAAGATCGAGATACTTCTGGCCATGGCCGGGGCCTCGAACGGCCGCATGGATTATGATAGGGCATCCGGACTGCTGAACAGGGCTATTGCGTTGATGCATCACAACAAGACTGATTCGGTTGCTGGCATCTACGAGGCCTATCAGGAGCTGGGTGAGACGTATCTTAAATTCGGAGACAACGAACAGGCTGTGTCTGCCTTTGAAAAGGCACTAAAGTTCAGCCAAAAGAGCCGGGACCACCACAGCCTCCAATTCAGGCTTGCTGAATGTTATGAAAGGCTCCACGAAAGAGACAAAACAGAGGAAATATTGAATCAAATTATAGCCTCCGGTGACCAGTTCTGGAGCATGGTGGCCAGGGCAAAAATGAAAGAGATGAATTCAGTGATCAGTGATCAGTGGTCAGTAGGGAGTAAACACTAAGCAGCAGGAAATAGGTACCATTGGTTTTATTCTTTTAACTTTAGGCACTTTAGTTCACTTTAGTTCACTTTAGGCACTCCGTTATTGACAAATGACAAATGACCAAACGGGCTTAACGGGCACAACGGGCTAAACCGGCCAAACGGACAATGCGCAAAGGTAATATCTTAGTCGTAGAAGACGTGCATCAAGAAAGAATCGCTTTATGCGAGGTGTTGAAGGGCTGGGGATATAGGGTCACAGCCGTGAGCAATGGAGGCAGTGCCCTGAAAAAACTCAAGGCCCAGAACTACAACCTCGTCATTTCCGACTTCAGGATGCCAGAGTTGAATGGCCTGGAATTATTAAGGAAGGTTAATGCGGAAAAAACCGGTGTTCCTGTCATCATCATCTCAGGATACGGGACGGTAGAATCTGCTGTTGAGGCCATGAAACTGGGAGCGTTTGACTTTATTTTGAAACCCTTTGCACCAAAAATCCTGAAGTTTGTGACTGCAAGGGCAATTAAAGGCGGCGTATCTCCATCCCTCAGGGCAGACTCAGAGCTACCGGAGCCTTCTATTATTACTAAGAATCCTCAAATGCTTGATCTGTTGGAACTGGCAAAGACGGTGGCCAACAGCAAGGCAGCCGTGTTGATTCAGGGTGAAAGCGGTACCGGAAAAGAACTCTTTGCCCGTTTTATTCACAACCAAAGTTCCAGGCGCGATAAAGCTTTCGTGGCGGTAAACTGCGCAACGCTTCCGGAAGGTCTTTTGGAAAGTGAACTCTTTGGACACGAGAAAGGATCATTTACCGGGGCAGTCTCAAGAAGACTTGGAAAGTTTGAATTGGCCGGGGGTGGCACTATACTCCTGGACGAAATAAGCGAGATGAACATCCACCTTCAGGCCAAGCTCCTTCGGGTGTTGCAGGAATCAGAGATTGACAGGGTGGGTGGCCAGCATCCTGTTCCCATAAATACTCGCGTGATTTCAACTACGAACAGGGATATTGAGGCGGCCATACGAGCCGAGAAGTTTCGAGTAGACCTATATTATCGCTTGAACGTCATACCGATCAGACTGCCACCCATGCGGGACAGAAAGGATGATATAGCGCTGTTGGCTGATTATTTCATTAAAAAATACAATAAGATTGACGGTCGTAACGTCAAAGGCTTGACAAAAGACGCCCTCCAGACCCTCATGCGGATGCACTGGCCCGGGAACGTAAGAGAGCTTGAAAATATCATGGAGCGGGCCGTGCTCCTTTGTCGGGGGGAACTCGTCGACAAAGATGCACTTTTTGTAGAGGAGAAGCTCAACGCTGCTGGGGGGCCTGAGTTCTCATCCATACCGGCTGGTTCTCTAAAGGAGATGGAGAAAAGGATGATCTTTCATACCCTTGACCAGACAAATGGAAACAGAACCCACGCTGCTGACATCCTTGGCATCAGTGTGCGGACCTTAAGGAACAAGTTGAATGAATACCGGGAAACGATGTCAGCATCAGGCGGACTATAGCATTGCGGATTGCGGATTTGGGATTTCGGATTTGATGTGCGTGACAATCGGGAAGCTGTCTATTTGGCCGGTTTGGCCCGTTGAGCCCGTTTGAAGATATACGTGAGAAAGGCACCAAAATTGCTTGATGTAAGGATGATTAGGAGATGCTTGATGCTTGATGATTGACGATTGAAAAACAATCAACAATCGACAATCCAGAGGCAATCGACAATCAAAAAGGGAATCATCATGCCGATGAAGTCACTATTTGGGAGGACATTTCGTGTCATTGAGAGGTCTCTTGACATTACCAAAAAGCGACACGGGCTCATAGCCAGCAATATTGCTAATTTAGACACGCCAGGTTACAGACCGAAAGACATCGATTTCAAGGGTGCGTTAAAGGATGCTCTGGAGGGAATTTCGGTTGATCTGGCTCGAGCCAACCCCCGTCATTTTGGTTCTAAGGTCTTTTATCCCGAGCCATCCTTAAGCAGCGCCGACTCGGTCGATATCGATAAAGAGATGTCAAAGCTTGCGGAAAACAATTTGCGGTACCGGGCAAGCGTAGAGGCGCTTTTGAGGAAATTGTCGATGCTAAAATTCGCGATAACCGAAGGAGGACGCTAATATGGATTTTTTCAACGCACTTCATATCAGTGCCACAGGGTTAAGCGCACAGAGGATACGGATGAATATCATTTCGACCAATCTTGCCAATGTGTATACAACCCGGAGCCCAACAGGGGGCCCGTACAGAAAGAAAATAGTCGTCATGGAATCCGTGCCAATTGAAGTTTTTGAGTCGATCTTGAGATCCCAATCCGAATCATTGCGCGAGGTCAGGGTGGGTAAAATTGTGGAAGACACAACTCCTTTCAGACAGGTGTATAACCCGGGTCATCCTGATGCAGACAAGACGGGCTATGTGTCCATGCCGAATGTAGATGTTATAACTGAAATGGCCGACATGATGCTTGCCAGAAGGTCTTACGAAGCAAATGTGACTGCCATTGCGTCAACCAAGGCAATGCTCCTGAAGGCCCTTGAGATTGGAAGATAGGGGTGCGATTTCGGATTTCGGATTTCGGAATGCGGATTGCGGAATGAAAGGGCATAGGGCATAGGGCATAGGGCATAGAGCATGGAGCATGGAGCATGGAGCATGGAGCATGGAGCATGGAGCATGGAGCAAAATGAACATTTATCATTTATCATTTATCATTTATCAATATCAAATATCAAATATGAAATGACCAATGACCAATGACCAATGACCAATGACCAATGGCCACTGACCACTGGCCACTGACCACTGTTCACTTAGACAGGAGAGAATAATGAGCGACTTAACGATTCAACACAAGATCCATCCTAGCACCCACCCGGGAGACAGGAAAACTCACACCACCTCTGCAGGCTTTGGCGATGTCATCAAACAGGCCATAAAGCGGGTGAACAATATGCAGATACAGGCGGATCAATCTGTTGAACAGCTCTTGAAAGGAGAAACTGGCATCCATGAGACCATGATAGCCGGTCAAAAGGCCGGTATTTCTTTTCGCCTTCTGCTTCAGGTTCGAAACAAAGTAATCGATGCCTACAGGGAAGTCATGCGAATGCAATTCTGATTGAGTCGGTTGTGCCCGTTGTGCCGGTTTAGCCCGTTGACGGACTCAACGAACTCAACGGGCCAAACCGGCCAAACGGGCTCAACGGGCTCAACGGGCCAAACGGACAAATTATGAAAACAATTGAACAATTCAGTGCCGCGTTCAAGACCATGCCGGTCTCAAAGAAAATCTCCATGGCGGTTGTGGTGGGCCTGGTGGTAGCAGGGTTTGCATTGATGTTCTTTTGGATTAATCAGATTGATTATCAGGTTCTATACAGTAATCTTTCCCAGGAAGACGCAGCCAATATAGTCTCCAAACTGAAGGAACAGCGTATTCCATATAAGCTTGAAGGCGGCGGTTCGTTCATCATGGTTCCGGCAGAAAAGGTCTATGAAACACGACTTGCCCTGGCCGGTGACGGACTCCCGAGAGGGGGCAATGTTGGGTTTGAAATCTTTGATCAGACAAGTTTTAGCACCACCGAATTTGTGCAGAGACTCAACTATCAAAGAGCCCTTCAGGGGGAGCTGTCCCGGACTATCAATGAATTTCGGGAGGTGGAGCACGCAAGGGTCCTTATTGTGATGCCGAAGGATTCCTTGTTTGTTGAAGATACCAGGCCGCCGTCAGCTTCGATTTTGCTGAAGCTAAAATCGAGTTTGCCTCCGGACAAAGTGGCAGGGATCGTTCATATTGTAGCAAGTGGAGTTGAGGGACTGACACCAGAACAGGTTACTGTGGTTGATACGACCGGCAGGGTGTTGTTCAAAGGGGCTGGCCAGGGGGATGACGCAGCCCTTTTTAGTGCCAACAAGCTCGATTATCAACGTCAGGTTGAGGCAAAGATTGCAGGGCGTGTTCAGAGTATGCTGGAGGGTATCGTAGGCAAAGCTAAAGCCATCGTCCGTGTAAGCGCTGAGATCGATTTTGGTCAAATCGATTTTACTGAGGAAAAATATGATCCTGATAACACTGTGGTCAGAAGCAGACAACGCAGAGTGGAGTCATCTGAAAAAGGCGAGGAAAATGCAATGGCTACGATGGCTGTCAATCCCAGGCAGCCGGGTGTTCCCTCACAAGGAGCCGAAACAAGGACGAGGTCTCAAAAAGAAGACGAGGTCGTCAATTATGAAATCAACAGAGTCACCCGGCGTGTTATAAACCCTTCAGGCACGGTGAAGCGGCTTTCGGTGGCAGCAGTCGTTGATGGAACCTACGAAGTCCTCACGGCCGAAGATGGCTCAAAGACAAGAAAACATATTCCGAGAAGCTCAAAGGAATTGGAAGAATTTGAAAAAATAGTCAAAAGGGCAATGGGCTATGATGCGGACCGCGAGGATCAAGTTCAGGTGAGCTGTTTCCCCCTTTCTGTTTCCACAGGCGCAGAAGAAACCCCGGGCGACACGTCGACGGATTGGCTGGCTTTCGGGCGTCAGTACATCAGGCAGGCCGTCAATCTTGTACTCGTGCTTGTGGTATTTCTTTTTGTGGTGCGGCCTCTTTTAAGATCGGTCAAGGGAGTTGTTACAACTGTTGGCATACGGAGGCCTTTGCCGGAGTCTGAAGAGGAATTAGAGGCGGCTGCGCTACCAGAACTCGAGAGTGCGGACCTACAGAACAGGACTATTATGGTGGCAAAAGCCAATACTGATAAGACGCAACAGGTGATTCAAGGCTGGCTGAAAGAAAGGGAATAAATGGCAGGGGACAGTGTTGTAAAGGCGAAGTTAAAAGGCGCGCAGAAGGCCGCGATATTTCTTTTGATGATGGGAGAAGAGTATACCGCAGAAATTTTCAGGGGCATGGAGCCAGAGGAAATCACTATGATTGTCACCCACATGTCAGAAGCCAAATACGTTGCTCCGGACATGGTGAAGCAGCTTATGGAAGAGTTTGTTGACAGTATTGAAGGCGGTGGTGAGTTAGTGGTGGGAGGTGAATCTTTTCTAAAAAATGTGATGGATCGTGCCTTAGGCAAGGATAAGGCGAGAGCCATCTCCAAGGAGCTTGAAAAGAGTAAGACGAACGTGCCGTTCAGTTATTTTGATAATATCAGCAACAATATGATAGTTAACATAATCAAAGGGGAACATCCTCAGACGATAGCCCTGATACTGGCATGCTTGAAACCTGACACGGCTGCCGAGATTCTTGCAGAGTTGCCGGAACAAATACAGGCTGACGTTGCAATGCGTATCGTACAAATGGACCGGGTACCCACGGAAATTATCCAGGAAGTGGACCAGGTGCTTCAAAAGGAGGTTATGAGCCTGGGCGATTCCGGCACCAGAGAAATGAACGGACTGATGACGCTTGCCAATATATTCAACGAAGTAGACAGGAATTCCGAAGAACAGATCATGTCGCGGATTGAAGAAGAAAATGGAGAGATGGCCGAGGAAATCAGGCAATTGATGTTTGTCTTCGAGGACCTCATCAAAGTGGATGATCGTGGTTTTCGAGAGATTTTGAAACAGGTGGATAAACATGACCTGGCTGTGGCCCTGAGGACTGCATCTGACGAATTAAAGGAAAAGATCTTTAGCAACATGTCGGAAAGGGCACGGGATATGCTTAGAGAGGATACGGAGGTCCTTGGTCCTCTAAGACTCTCTGAGGTGGAAAAAGCCCAGCAGAAAATCCTCGGGGTCGCCAGACAGCTTGAAAGTGAAGGGAAGCTCATACTGGGAAAAGGGAAAGAGGATGTCTTTGTCTAACGCGAAATCTGAGGGTGGGACAGAAAATCCGAAATATGAGATTCTTCAAATGGAGCGCTTTGATATGCAACGTCCCGCCCCGCCTCTCCAGACACCTCGTACCACCTTTGAGCCTTCCTATGCGGGATCGGCCGATGATAGCCCCTCTCGATTTGTATCCCTATTTGATGGCAGAAAGGGTGATCGGGAAAAGGCTGGCAGGATTATAGAGGAAGCCCAAAAAAAGGCCACCTTGATCGAAAGCGAGGCCTACGAAAAGGGCTTTGCTCAGGGCGAAAAAGATGGCTTTGAGATGGGGGCCAAGAAGTTTGAAAAGATTCTCGACAGAATTCATGGCACCCTGGAGGATATGGTCGGTTACGGGCAAGAGTTCATAAAGAAATATGAAAAAGAGATGTTGCATCTGATTTGCGCTATTGCGGAAAAGGTTGTGCGGGGCGCGGTCAGGGTGGATAACCGGATTGTTCGGGAAACCATCCTTGAGGCCTTCAGCATTGGTGCTGATCGCTCGGAGGTGACGTTAAGAGTCAATCCCGAACAGGTTGAATATGTGAAAGAAATAAGGCCCGACTTCTTTGATCGCATCAGAGAGCTAAAATCGATCACCATTGAATCCGACGCGTCTATTTCCCACGGCGGGTGTTTTATGGAAACGGCCTTTGGTAACGTGGATGCCCGACTGGAAAGCCAGTTAGAGAAAATAGCCGATGCAGTTGGGCAGGCCTTTGAAGAAGGGCGCATAGCGCATGGCGCATAGCGCATGGCGCATAGCGCATGGAGCATGGAGCATAGCGCATGGAGCATGGAGCATGGAGCAAAATCGCAAGACCTAAATTCTTTCCGCTTTGCCCTATGCGCTATGCCCTATGCCCTATGCGGTTTGTATGCGCTATGCCCTATGCGCCAACGAATAACGACTTAGCGCAAGGTTGTGCCGGTTTTGAACGGGCCAAACCGGCTAAACGGGCTAAACGGGCCAAACGGACAAATGACAAATGACAAATGACAAATGACAATGTACGCTGGAATCAATATGTAGATGCTGTAAACGCCTGCCACTCCTTGACGGCTGAGGGGAGTGTTGCCAAAGTGATCGGACTTGTTGTGGAAGGGCTTGGTCCAGGGATGAGTGTGGGGAGCAGTTGCGCTATCTGGAATGCCGACGGGGGGCAGGTCCCTGCTGAGGTTGTCGGTTTCAAGGATCGCAGAGTTGTCCTGATGCCGTACGGGGAAATGCGAGGCATCAGTCCCGGGTCTAAGATCACCCTGGTCAATGAACGCCCCTATGTGCCGGTGGGGGATGCTTTTCTCGGACGGGTGGTCAGTGGTTTGGGTGAGCCGATTGATGGTCGCGGGCCAATTGTCACAAACGTTCATTATCCCCTGTACGGGAACGTAGTGAATCCTATCAAGCGAAGGCCTATCCGCGAAGTGGCAGACCTCGGTATTGGTGCGGTCAACACCCTTATGACGGTTGGCAAGGGTCAGCGAATGGCTATTATGGCCGGCTCGGGTGTTGGCAAAAGCGTGTTGATGGCGATGATGGCACGATACACTACTGCTGACGTAAGCATCGTTGCCCTGATTGGGGAGCGAGGACGCGAGGTAAAGGATTTTATTGAGCAAACTCTCGGCGAGGAGGGTCTTAAGAAGTCGGTTGTTGTGGCGGCAACTTCGGATCTATCTCCGTTGATCAGGATGCGGGGGGCCTACTTAGCGACAACCCTTGCAGAATACTTCAGGGACCGGGGGCTCGACGTCGTTTTAGTCATGGACTCTATCACCAGGTTTGCCATGTCATGCAGGGACGTTGGTTTAGCCGCGGGAGAGCCCCCCACGGTTAGGGGATATACCCCATCATTTTTTGTTCAACTGCCTAAGCTTTTGGAACGGGCTGGCAGTATTGAAGGCAAGGGGAGTATAACCGGTATCTACACGGTCTTAGTCGAAGGGGATGACATGAACGATCCTGTGGGAGATGCCGTGCGAGCTACCGTAGACGGCCATATTGTACTTTCAAGAAGGCTTGCCAATCGTGGCCATTATCCGGCCATAGATGTGCTTGCGAGCATCAGCCGCGTGATGCCAGAAGTCGTGGGCACTGAGCACTTGAAATTTGCTGAGAAGCTCAGAGATGTTATTGCTACCTATCAGGATGCAGAGGACCTGATAGCTATCGGGGCTTATGTTGATGGGAGCGATCCGAAAATAGATCATGCCAAAAGTATGATTGACGGCATCAATGCCTTTTTGAGACAGGATATTGCCGAGAAGCTATCACTTGAGGTTGGAATTAGCAAGCTGAAGGAGCTGTTTAAAGGGAAAGAGTAACCGTTCACGGGTTCAGGGTTCAGAGGTTCAGGGTTCACCGAACAAATGTTGAGTCCTGACCCGTCGTCACCGCCCGATTTCTCGTTCCCATGCTCTGCGTGGGAACGTGTACCGCTGGGCGCTCTGCGCCCTTACATGATTGTAACCTGCCTGCCTGCAGGTAGCTATGAACTCATCGTAGTCCGCATGAGGCAGATTAGCGCAATAATAAACGCAGAGCGTCCAGCGATGGTTTCCTGATTGGGCGCAGAGCGCCCGGTGGAGCCCGTTCCCACCCAGAGCATGGGAACGAGAAGTGAAAAAACAATCGACAATCAAACAAGACAACCCGGAACCGTGAACGGTGAACTTGTAAACGCTTACGGGAAAGATCATGAAAAGGTTTAAGTTCAGACCCGATCCGGTAATCCGGTATCGAGAGTACCGGGAACGGATTGCCCAGATCGATCTGGCCAGAGAAACACAGGCCCTTATTGAAAGTAAGAACAGGATTTCCAGGATCGAAGAGACAAGAACGAATGCTGGCGGTGAACTTGAGGCCGAGCAGAAACAAGGGATTGCAGTCGATCGCTATCGAGTTTTTACGGCTTATCTGCAAGGGTTGCGCCAGGAAATTGAATCCGAAAGTGAGCGCCTGCTTGAGGTTGGCAAGAGGATAAAGGAAAAGCAGCATGTGGTCAAGGCCGAAACGATAAAGAAGAAAACCTTAGAGTGGATTAAGCAAGCCGAATACTGTAAATACCTGGAAGAGGTTCGCCGGGCTGAACAGAAGGAGGCTGATGAGCTGGTTGGGCTGAGGAGAAAATCAGTGGGTAGTGGGTAGTGGTCAGTGGTCAGTGAGTAGTGGTCAGTGATCAGTGATCAGTGGTCAGGCTCAAGGCTGAAAGCTCAAAGCTGAAAGCAACACCAAGCACAAAACACCAATGACAAAAGAATCATCACGAAAGCACGAAAGAGACACCATGATGACCACTCAACGACTCAACCAATGATAAATGATAAATGATAAATGACTAATGACCAATGACGGGAGAAACATGAGATCGATAACCAGGCACATAAAACTTTACCTGCCGGCAACACTATTGGGGTTTTTGATTGTAAAGCTTATGCTTGGCGCTACGTTCTTTTGCATGAAAAGGGCTGTGTTGTCTGTGCCTGTGTTTGATAGCAGGCCAGCCTTAGCTGAAGATGCCGATACGAATATTGCATCACAGCCGTCTTTCAATTCTCAAAATGTGGGGCCGAGCCTAAGAATTCTTGAATGCAAGCGTGCCGAGCTAAAGATGGAAAGACGGCAACTCGAAAGGGAACGTAAACAATTAGCCGTCCTAAAGCAGGAAATTGAGACAAAGCTTGTCCGGTTATCGGAAATGCAGGAGAGTATCCAGAAAAAGCTTGATGAACATGAGACGATTCGTAACAACAAGATCAAGCATCTCATCAAGATATATACCACCATGGCCCCCAAAAAGGCCGCGGCCCTTATAGAAAAGCTTGATATGGAGGTTATAATAGAATTGTTCTCAAAGATGAAAGGGGAACAAGTCGGGCAGATACTTTCGAGCGTGCCCGCTGAGAAAGCGGCCAAGATCAGTGAACGCCTTGCCAGACAGGACTAAAACGCATGGCGCATGGCGCAAAGCGCATAGTGCATGGCGCATAGCGCATGGAGCATAGCGCAAAGCGCATAGGGCATGGCGCAAAGCACAAAGGGCATAGCGCAAAGAGCATGGCGCATGGCGCATAGGGCATAGCGCATAGAGTAAATTCGCAAGACCTAAATTTTTTTCCGCTATGCGCTATGCGCCATGCGCCATGCTCTTTCAAAGGCATCGAATATGGGGACATTAAATATTAACGAAATTGAGATAGGAATGGAATTGGCAGAAGACGTTACCAATTTTAATGGGATAGTTCTGCTTAAGGCTGGAGCCATCATTACTGAAAAACATCTTATGGCACTCAAGGCCTGGGGAATAACAGAGGCGAACATAGAGGGGGTTGATGAGAGTAATTTTGACGAACCAGCGCTGTCCGCCGTGGATGCAGAGACAAATGCAATGATAGATCAGGAACTTGCATATATTTTTCAAAAGAACGATATGGAAGATCCCGTTATCGCTGAGATATACAGACTGGTGAAAAAGAGGAGGATCAGTCTCCTGACTCATGAATAAAGGATCGGGTAAAATCGAAATCCGGCGTCTTATCAAGGGCATAAAGAAAATCTCCAGCCTCCCTACCGTTTTTGCCAAAGTTAATCAGCTTTTGAATGACCCCAGAAGCTGCGCTTATGATTTCAGTAAGGTAATATCAAAGGATCAGGCTTTGACAGCAAGGCTGCTAAAGCTGGTTAATTCAGCCTTCTATGGGTTTCCCCGAAAGATTGAAACGGTATCCAGGGCTGTGACCATAATAGGCTTTAGGGAGCTAAGGGGGCTGATTCTTGCCACATCGGTTTTGAGTATGTTCAGAGATCTGGGTGATAACGTTTCATTCACTATGGAAGACTTCTGGAAACATAATCTTGCATGTGGAATCGCCTCCAGGATACTTGCAACATATAAACGGGAGAAGGATCCGGAAACATATTTTGTGGCAGGGCTATTGCATGATATCGGCCGCCTGGTGCTGCTGGAAAGTTGTCCTGAAAAATACAGTGAGGTTTTCATAATTGTTAGGGAGGAGAGCGCATTGATGTGCGAAGCAGAAATGGATGTCTTTGGGTTCACGCATGAGGCAGTGGGAAAAGAGCTTATTTCATCCTGGAAGCTACCTGCCTTTGTGGAAGATGCCGCGGGTTTTCACCACAATCCAAAGGGGGGGCGAAATTCTTCCAGTTATGTAGATGTGGTACATGTCGCCAATATCCTCGCGAATGCAGCCAGTATTGGATCCAGCGGCGAGAAATTTGTTCCTCCTTTGAACCTGGAGGCATGGGAACGTATTGGCTTGAAGAAAAGCATATTAGAGCCGACTTTCGAAAAGATTTACGAACAAATTGAAGATGCAGCCTTGTTTCTGTTGGTTGATAAGAAAAGGACTTAAAAGCAGATATACGTTCCCACGCAGAGCATGGGAATGAGAACATAAGCATCATGTCTCGAGATAAAATTCCTGTTCAAAACCTGCAAGAAAGGGTTGCTTATCTGGAAGAGGTTAACCAGAAGATGCTATCTTCCCTGGAAGCAGTCCGCTTGTTGGTTTCCTCCCAGAGAGAGATCAATATAGAATATGATTTTGTTACCATTTGCAAGCAGGGGATTGACCTTATTTTACAACTGATTGATTTCAAGATAGCAGCATTTTTTCTGTTTACAGACGACCTGATGGATATCAAACTGCGATACGCTCATCCACACGATTTACGTGATGAGGCGCAAGAAGAGGTTGAACTACAGATAGAAAACGGAACATTTGCCTGGGCCGTGCAACAAAA
>JAGMBW010000033.1 GCA_023129535.1 Desulfobacterales bacterium | reverse complement strand
TCACCTCCCGCTCGAAAAGTTCGTTACGAATGCTCTCTGCACCGGGCAAAAGTTTTTCTACCCCCTCCCGATCCAGATTCAAGATATTTACAGCCTGGCGCATATATCGGAACTTGGCTCTGGCAAAGGCGACCAGTTTATCTCCTGGTAAGACCTGTTGATTCACCGAAGACAATATCTTTTCCACTATCTCGTTCGTTTCTCGACGAAGGACTTCCAGGTAGACACGGTCTTTGCTCCCGAAATAGTTGTATATGGTCGCCTTCGCGACGCGCGCCATACGCGCGATTTCGTCCAGAGTGGTTTTCTGAAGACCGTACCGGCCAAACATCTTTTTGGCGGTATCGAGTATCGATTGGACTTTTTCCTCTTTCATCCCCCCCCCTTCCGGGCCTATATATTTAGACTGATGTCGTTTTTTAATATAAAAACGCACAAAAAACATATTGTCAAGAAAATTTCAAAAAAACCACATTGAAAAAGGGCGCCCCCCAAACCCCTTGAGGTGGACAAAAGTCCCACTGATCAACTGCCCACTAACAGTTATGGCACCTGTGCCATAGTTTGGGGTGTCTCTGCCATAGCATTTTACTCGGACTTTCCTTTCCAACGTACCGGCCATTATCAGATATGCCAATGAATTCAAAAGGATGAGATGAGCTCTGTCATTTGGCACAAAAAATGCTGTGTTGCCAAAGAGATCTTCATGTTTTATAATATGACGTCACATTCATTACACGCCGTTCCTTGTCCTTGGCCCAGGCCAAAAATAGCAGCAACAGGAGGGAAAGATGGACATCAAGAAGCTCTCACGCCGGGAAAGAGAGAATCTCATGCATCGTGAGGAAATACTTACTGCGGCCCTTAAGCTCTTTTCGGAGAACGGCTACCACAATGTATCGATGCATGAGATTGCGCAGAAGTCCGAGTTTGCGATTGGGACTCTCTATAAGTTCTTCAAGAATAAGGAGGATCTTTATAAAGCTTTGATAATGACCAAGGCAGAGGAATACCACCGAATCCTCAAGGACGTTCTTGGCCAGGAAGACGATGTGCTCACGGCGTTGAAGAAATACATTGCTGCCAAGGCCCGCATCTTCGCGGAAAGCGTGCCCACCTTGCGTCTTTATTTTGCTGAAACCCGAGGGGCAAGTTTCAACATCAAGGCCGGGCTCGACCAAGATATCCGTAAGTTATATGACCAAGTCATTGAACTGCTCGCATCAGTATTTGAAAAGGGCGTGGCAAAAAAGGTCTTTCGGAAGCTGGATCCGTACTACATGGCCGTGGCCCTGGAAGGCATCACGAATGCCTTTCTCTTTTGTTGGCTGGAAGACCCTTCACGGCACCCTTACGACGCAAATGTCCCGATGATTGCAGACATGTTTCTCAACGGGGTTTTGATCAAATGAAAAACTCCTGGAATTGGCCTATTATTGTATCACTCCTGTTTTACGGGATCGAGCTGTCCCTGATGACAGGGTGCGCCTGGGCACGGGACCATTATCAAACTGACGCACATTCTGCGACCGCGGTTGAGCCGGTATTTGACGTTGAAAACAGGAGTTCCAATACAGGACGCGAGATGCTTCAGCGATTCAGGAAAAATGGGGAGCTTCGTCTGACGCTGAATGACTGCATTCGCATTGCGTTGGAGCGAAACCCTGACATTCGTCTCGCCAATGAAACTCTGGCTCAGGCCGAGGCTGATATCACCAAGGCGTGGTCGTCGATGCTCCCCTTCCTTGGTGCAGAGGGATTCTACACACGTCTTGACGAGGAGTTGGCCTTTTCCCTTGGCCCGAGCTCTCTGACCTTCATGGACCGGAATACCTACAAGGCGGGAATTGTAGTTCGGCAGCCTTTGTATATGGGTGGAAGGTTAAACGCAGCCAGGAAAGCAGCTCAGTATTCCAGTGATGCCCGCATACAAGATAAGCGAAGCGTGGAACAAGAGATCATTTTTCGGGTTACTCGCGGCTATCACACCACACAGGTAGCAGGGGCATTTCACAAAGTTGCTGTAGAGGCTGTGCACCTCCTCGAAATACACGAGCATGATGTGGCCATTCTGGTGCGTGAGGGAGCGAACCCGGAGCTCGACCTGCTTCGTACCCGCACGGAACTTGCGAATGCAAGGAAGGAGCTAAATGCTGCTGCCAACGCTCTTGATCTATCTCTTTCAGCTCTCAAAAACCTCCTGGTTATCGATTTAGAGGAAGCACTATCCTTCACAGAGCGTCTCGATCGCCCGCCCAGGCCGACAGGCGCCCTTCCGACCCTCACACGCCTGGCGATATCGCAGCGTCCAGAGCTTTCATCGTTGAAATCCCAGGTTGCAGCGGCCGAACAAGGCCTGAAAGCGGCCAAAGGGGAGTACCATCCAAGCATCGCTCTGGAGAGTCGCTACGAATACATACAAGGCGATTTTCGTGAGCTTGATGGTGACTATCACTGGACGATTGGAATTGGTGCCCAAGTCCCTGTCTGGAACTGGGGCGAGACAAGAGCGAAGGTCAGGAAGGCCGGGTCTCAACTTGAACAGACAAGAATACGACTTGAGAAAACGGAGGACCGTATCCAACTTGAGGTTCGCGAGGCCTTCCTGAATCTCGGGAAAGCGGAAAAAAACATTGCAGCGGCCGAAGTCGCCCTGGAAACAGCCAAAGAAGCTTTCCGCCTGGCACGAGCCAGTTATCAGGCAGGGGAAGGCACCAACACGGACGTGTTGGACGCTCGTGCGGCTTTGAGCCGGGCTGAAGCGAACCACGTTCAAGCCCTTTTCGAGTACAATGTGGCGCTGGCAGCCCTTCAGCGAGCTATGGGTATGGGTGAAAGCTCAAAGCTTCCCCCTCCCCCGATCCCCCTCCCTCGAGGGGAGGGAGACTTTATGGACAGGAACTAGCTGTCAACATCTTAGTAAATGAACGGTCATGGGAAAGAGGGATCAAGCCAGATGAAGCGAGTCGTGACATATATTTCCATTGTACTTGTGGTCGGAGCAGCGGTGTTGCTTGCCTTTCAAACACTCAAGAAGAGAGGACGCGAATACGCCAATACAACTCAGGACCAAGCGGCTATGCCTGTGGCTGTTGCGCGTGTTGCCCTTCGTGAATTTAAAGAGGAGACCAGTGCCGTCGGTACGCTGAAGGCACGTCACACGAGTCCACTTAGCCCAAAGATAGCGGGCAATGTGAATGCTGTTTTGGTTGATATAGGAGACCGGGTTGAAACAGGCCAGGTAGTTATTCGGCTTGACCAGACGGGCTTTCAGCTTGCTATCAATCAGGTAAAGGCGGCCTGTGAAGCAGCCAAAGCGGCCGCTGCGCAGGCTGCTGCCCAGTTCGAACAAGCAGAAAAAGAGTACGGCCGAGCCTCTAGTCTCTTGGCCGAAAAGGTCATCCCCCAGAGCCGCTTTGACGCAGCACAGGCAGCCTATAAGGCAGGGCAAGAGGCCTTAGCTGTTGCAAAAGGGCAGTACGCCCAGGCTAAAGCGGCCCTGGAGATAGCCAGGCAGCATTTTAGGGATGCTGAGATCCGCTCTCCCATCACGGGCGTTGTCGTGGATAGAAATGTGGAAGTGGGTCAATCTGTCGGTCCTGGCGCTTCTGTCCTACGGATTCTTGATCAGTCGCTGGTGAAAGCGGGCATTGATCTGCCGGGGACGGACTTTGGCAGGGTCGCCGTTGGAACGCTTGCGGTGATAACGGTCGATGCCTTTCCAGAGCAAGAGTTTCCGGGAAAAGTGACGATTGTCAATCCAATGATAGATCGAAAAACGCGTACCTTTCGCGTAAGGATCGAGGTGCCCAACCCAACCGGGAAACTGGTGGACGGGATGTTTGCAAGAGTGCGTTTTTCGGTAGGACAAAAGATGGCCCTGGCGGTTCCGCGTGACGCCTTGCAGCGCCTTCCCGGGAGCGGGACATTTTACGTATTTGTGGTCGATAAAAACACGGCCGACAAGAGGTCGGTCAAGATCGGTGCCATAGGGGATGAATTCGCGGAGATACTCGATGGCCTGAGTCAAGGTGAGAAGGTTGTAACCAGTGGCGCAGGTCGGTTGCGCTCAGGCACAAAGGTGTTTGTGAGATGAAACTACCCGAAATAGCTGTCCGCAGGCCGGTAACAACCATCATGCTTTTCGCCGCTATGGCCCTGTTAGGTGGCGTCGCCTTCTTCAAGCTCAACCTGGATATGCTGCCGGATATCGAGCCCCCGGGCGTCAGTGTTATAACGCTCTATCCAGGGGCCTCGGCCACTGATGTGGAGTCCGAGGTGACCAAATATCTGGAAGATCAACTCTCCACCACCCCAAACCTGGACCGACTGGAATCTTTATCCAAGGACAACCTGTCAATTGTCACCTGTATCTTCACCTGGGGGACAAATCTCGATGTCGCGGTCAATGACGTTCGAGAGAAGATTGACCTTGCACAACCTGATCTCGCGGATGGGGCGGAAAACCCATTTGTTTTCAAGTTCAGCAGTTCCATGGTCCCGGTCCTTGTGGTCACGGTGACAGCAAGGGAAAGCAGCCCCGATCTTTACAGAATCGTGGATAAGAAGCTTGCTGACCCCCTTAAACGGGTTCCCGGCGTGGGCACAATCCTTTATGAAGGCGGCATTGAACGGCAAATAAACGTGCATTTCGACCGTGGGGCCCTGGAGGGTTACCATCTTTCTGTGCAACAGATTCGGAACGTACTTAGTGCCGAGAACCTCAATCTCCCGGCCGGTCCCGTCAAAATTGGAAAAGAAGAACTCCAGGTCCGGGTGTCGGGGCGATTCCGGCATGCCTCCGAAATCGCCAACACTGTGATCGGAAGCAAGGACGATGCGCTCATACGCCTGCGGGACGTCGCGGAGGTCGTAGACGCGCATGAGGAGCCTACCCAATGGGCATGGGGAAACGGTGTGCCGGGAATGGTGATGATCATCCAGAAACAGTCAGGCGCGAACACGGTCAACGTAATCAACGCCGTGAAGGAACGTCTATCAACATTGCAGGCCCAGGTACCAGCAGACATTCAGATTCATACCGTTCTAGACACATCGGATCACATCTATGCGATGATCAAGAACCTGGCCAGGTCTGCCGCCGTCGGCGGAATATTGGTTATCATCGTCTGTTTCCTTTTCCTGCGCCGCTTGCGAACCAGCCTGGTCGTTACCATAGCAATACCTTTCTCCGTGGTAGCTGCCTTTTTGGGCCTCTATTCTATGGGGTATACGATCAACGTTATATCACTTATGAGTCTGGTCATCGCCGCGGGGATGGTGGTGGATAACGCCATTGTGGTCCTGGAAAACGTGGTGAGGCATGTGGATGAAGGAGCGGAGCCCAAGAGCGCCTCGGTTGCCGGGGCATCAGAAGTGGCCGGTGCCGTGACTGCGTCAACTTTGACCACTGTAGCTGTCTTTGCCCCGCTGCTTTTCGTCAAGGGAATAGCCGGAATCATCTTTGACCAGCTTGCATTCATGGTCCTGATAACGATTCTGGCCTCGCTGTTTGTGTCGTTGACCCTGACGCCCATGGCTTGCTCCCGACTGCTTCGTTCCCGGAAGGTAAGAAAAACAAATCCGGTTTTTCTATGGAGTGAGCGGTTGCTGAATAGAATCGATGTGGCCTACAGTCATGTTCTGGAATGGGTACTAAGTCATCGCAAAATAGCGCTTTTGGTGATTGGCCTGGCGTTCCTTGGCAGCTTGACTCTTATTCCATTGGTAGGCACCGAGTTCCTCCCCGAAGTCGACTCGGCCGAGATCGAAGTTGTAGTTGAGCTTCCGGAGGGAACGCGCGGAGAGGTCACTGCGCAGACAACCGAGAACATACTTAACATATTCCAGAATGTACCGGAGGTTGAAGCATCCTACGGTCTGGCGGGGCAAGGCAAAAAGGGGCTTTTGAGCGCTCTTGGATTCAGTGAAGGCACTAATATAGGACGTGTTGGCGCCCGCCTCGCGCCCAAGGAAAAGCGACAGCGTTCTGCCAAGGAAATCGCCGCAGAAATCAGGCCGCAGGTAAATTCCTTGCCGGAGGTGGAAAAAACCACAGTTCGAGCGATCAGTGCGATCCAAAAGATGTTTTTCGGTGGGGGACGACCGATCAGCATCGAGGTGCTGGGCCATGATCTTGAAACCACTAACAAAATGGCCGGAGAAATTCGCCGCATCGTGGAAACAACCCCAGGTGCAGTGGATGTCTCCATCAGCAGAAAAAAATTACGGCCGGAGGTGCAGGTCCGTCTTGACAGGGATAAAGCGGCTTCCCTGGGCTTGAATGTGGCGCTTGTCGCCGATACTCTGAGGATAAACTATTTTGGGTTTGACGATACGAAATTTCGGGAGGCAGGAGACGACTTTGACATTGAACTGCGACTGAAGGAAGACGAGCGCAGGAGCATTCGGGAAATCGGGGAGACTCCGCTCATGACCCCCACAGGCCAAACAGTCAAACTCCGCAATATCGGCTCTATTCAGGAAGCATTGGGGCCAGTGGAGATCGAACGTAAAAACCGTTCCCGTGTGACCCGCGTCCAGGGTGCCGTCGATGGCAGGCTCCTGGGCGACGTCGTGCGCGACATTCGAACGCAAATGGCATCTCTCGACTTGCCACCTGGCGTCTCCCTCGAATGGGCCGGTGAGGTTGAAGAACAGCGGAAAGCCTTTCGTGATTTAACCCTTCTTTTGATTCTTGGTGTTATTCTCGTGTACATGGTCATGGCCGGTCAATTCGAGGATTTCCTTGACCCGTTCGTTATCATGTTGTCAGCCCCGTTTGCCTTTGTCGGAGTGATTTGCGCTTTCGTCTTCACTGCGACTCCACTCAATCTGATGACCTTCATCGGCTTGATAATGCTTATGGGAATTGTCGTAAACAATGCCATCGTATTCCTGGACTATACCAAGCAGTTACGGAGGCGCGGAATGGAGCTAAACGAAGCCATTGTCACAGGCGGAAAGAGACGTTTGCGCCCCGTACTCATGACGAGTTTGACCACCATATTCGGCATGGTTCCCTTGGCACTTTCAAAAGGGATGGGATCAGAGGTGTGGAACGGCTTAGGAATTACTGTAATCGGAGGGTTACTGGTCAGCGGGCTTGTAACATTGGTTTTGGTGCCCCTTGCATACTCCCTAATCCATAAACACTGATAAGAATTCCCTATAACTACGCCTTATCCAGAGTGAAGCCCCCTGCCTACAGGTCGAACCCGCCTCTATCTATCAAGGAACATTACAAGATAAGATTTCCCCTAACTCTCCTCCCTCGTCTTGACGGCTTTCCTCGGGCCGGGTGTACAATTGTTCGGACAACAGGTCGTTAGCCGAAGCAGACCCTACAAAAATGTAGTTCCGTGGGCACAAAAACCACAAAACCGTCACCAGAAATCGATTGTGATGTTAAGCTATTTTCATAACCCGTTGACTTTGCATGAAATACAGTTTTGGCCTAATATTTGCTATTCTGAGAAGAAAAGGTAACAATTCACCTATTGAAAAGGCATTTAGACAGGATTACAGGATAAACAAGATTTTTCTATCCTGCACATCCTTTAATAAATCCTGTGTTACAACAATATTAGTCCTTTCAAACGGACAGCACTCGCTATAGTTGGCCAAA
>JAGMBW010000032.1 GCA_023129535.1 Desulfobacterales bacterium | reverse complement strand
AATGAACAGGTCGTTGCGGCTATCCAGAAATTCATTCGAAATCACCTAACAGATGCAGAATAACCTGCCCAACCAAACCAAAGAAAAAGCAAGTATGATGCGGCTTATATTACAAGGTGGCTTCAGGAATTTGACCAAGCGTTGAATGAGAATTTCTTAGAGGCATTCCGGGGAATCGCGGCAGAGGCTCTATGAAAAGGAAAGCGATACTCAAGGACTACTTCAAAACAATCACCGATGTTGCCAGCAAGGGGGACGCCAGGGAGGAAAGTTTCTACTCGTGTCTGGAAGCGCTCTTTCAGCAGTTTGCCACATCCACTGGCAGAAGCGAAGCTCACGTAACCACCCTGCCCAAAAAGACCGAGGCCGGCAATCCTGATTTCCGGGTGTGGAACGGGCAAGATCAAATCACGGGTTACATCGAAGCCAAAAAGCCGACCGAGGAAAATCTTGACCATATTGCATCAACCGATCAGCTTAACCGCTATCGCCAAACTTTCCCCAACCTGATACTGACCAACTTTTTCGAGTTCTTCCTTTTCCGAAACGGGCAATTGGTCGATCGGGTTCTGGCGGCAAGACCGTTTGTCCTCCACAAACTCGGTACTGTGCCGCCCGTTGAAAAAGGTAAGGAGCTCTTCAACTTGCTGGAGAAGTTTTTTTCGTTCTCTCTGCCGAAGTCCTACACGGCACAATCGCTGGCAGTTGAGCTGGCTAAACGGACCCGCTTCCTCCGGGACGTGGTTGCCGACGAGCTGCGAGAAGAGAAGGCGAGAAAGCAGGGTGTCCTGTTGGGATTCTACGAGGCGTTCCAGAAATACCTCATCGCCAACCTCACCATGGAAGACTTTGCCGATCTTTACGCGCAAACGATAACCTACGGCCTCTTTGCCGCCCGCACCCGATCCGGAGACGGACCCGCCTGCCATCGCCATACACAGCAGGTGGTGCACGCAGTTCGCAGACAGGCAATGGCGGGCAGGTTCAACCGCCGCATGGCCTTTGACAACATACCCCGAACCATCGGCATCCTGCGTGATGTGTTTCAATTCATTTCACTGGGCGATCTGCCCAATCAGCTTGAATGGATTGTGGATGACATCTCCGGGGTATTGGCCGTGGCCGACGCAGGCGGTATCCTTGACCGCTTTTACCACGAGGGCAAAGGGAGCGATCCCATCGTCCACTTCTATGAAACCTTTCTGGCTGAATACGACCCCGAAGAGCGGGAGCGGCGCGGGGTCTATTATACGCCGGAACCGGTTGTCTCCTATATCGTCCGCTCACTCCATCAGTTGCTAAAGACGAAGTTTGACCGCAGCGATGGTCTGGCCTCGGACGGCGTGACCTTGCTCGATCCTGGGGCGGGCACCATGACCTTTGTTGCCCGGGCCTGCCAGGAGGCAGTCCGGGAATTCGAGGACAAGTATGGCGCTGGCGGACGGGAGGGTTTCATCCGCGAGCATATCCTGAAGAACTTCTATGCCTTCGAACTGATGATGGCCCCTTATGCTGTAGGGCATCTCAAGATGTCCTTCTTTTTGGAGGAGCTGGGGCATCGTCTGGGCGATGATGAGCGCTTTCAGTTCTACCTCACCAACACACTGGAGATGGAGGAACTGGAGCAGACCAGCCTGCCGGGTATGTCATCGCTGGCAGAAGAATCACATTTAGCAGGCAAAGTCAAAAAAGAAAGGCCTATTTTGGTGATACTTGGAAATCCACCATATTCAGGCATATCAGCCAATCCAAGCGAAAAATATATTATAACAACGACAAGGAAAGGGAAAGAAAGAAGAAAGAAGGTAAAAACCTGGATAGGTAACTTGATTGAAGATTATAAGTATGTGGACGGCAAACACTTCGGTGAAAGAAAACACTGGCTTCAGGATGATTATGTAAAATTCATTCGTTTTGCTCAGTGGAGGATTGATCAGACAGGAGAAGGTATTTTAGGATTTATCACTAATCATAGCTATCTTGATAATCCGACCTTCAGAGGCATGAGGCAATCCCTGATGAACAGTTTCAACGAGATCTATATTCTGGACTTACATGGTAGCAGCCTGAAAAAAGAGAAATGCCCCGACGGCTCAAAAGATGAAAATGTCTTTGATATCCAGCAGGGAGTAGCCATTAGTCTTTTTATAAAAAAGCGAGGCGAAAAGAAAAAAAGCGAGGTGTATCATTCACAGATATGGGGGTTGTGGAAGTATAAATATGATCGGCTTTGGGACGAGAATATAGAAACAACCAACTGGGAAAAACTAAGGTCAGCAAGCCCTTATTACTTCTTTGTCCCACGAGAAGAAAAAGGGAGAGAGATTTATCATAAGTATTGGAAAATCACTGATATTTTCCCTGTGAATGTGACAGGAATCGTTACGGCAAGAGATAAATTCGTGATAGATCGTAATAGACAATCTCTGGAAGTAAGAATAAGGACATTCATTGATGAAAAAAATACAGATGATTATATAAAGGAATATTTGAGAAGTATTTTGGGGAGAAAAAATGTTAAAGATGTAGAAAATTATGCTTGGCGTGTTTCTAAATCTCGCCAGGAACTACGCAAAGTAGAAAACTTGAAAGATTGTTTTACAAAAATCTTGTACCGCCCTTTTGATATTCGCGAAATATTCTTCCATGATTCGGTGGTTTGGCGTACTAGAAAAGAAGTCATGCGCCACATGCTGGCAGGGAAAAATGTTGGCCTGATTACATCGAGACAGGTATTGCGAGAGTTTCGTCACGTGTTTGTAGCTAATAGAATAACCAACTTTAACAGTCTTGATACTGCTGGAAGATTCGGAAGCGGTTATCTTTTCCCTCTCTACCTCTATCCTGATACCTCTAAGATGGACCTTTTCAGCCATCTTGAGGCAAGCGCAGAGAGAAAGCCAAACCTCGAGCCAAAGCTCATAGCGGCCTTGAAATCTGCATACGGCAAAAAGCCCGCGCCTAAGGACATCTTTTGCTACATCTACGCCGTCCTTTATGCAAAGACTTATCGCGAGAAGTACGCACAATTTCTCAAGATCGATTTCCCTCGAATTCCGTTCACTACCGATTTCAAGCTGTTTCAAAGCCTTGCAGCGCTGGGGAAACGTCTCGTGGACCTGCATCTCCTCCGGTCAGAAGAACTCGACCCACCAGTGGCCCGCTTCCAGGGCCAGGGAGACGACCGCGTTGCTCGAACCAAAAGCAAGGGGTTTCTCTATGAACCTAAAGAGGAGCGCGTCCGTATCAACAAAACCCAGTACTTCGAGCCTGTTCCCCTCGAGCTGTGGGAGTACCAGATCGGCGGCTACCAGGTACTGGCAAAGTGGCTCAAGGACCGCCGGGACCGGGTGCTCAGCCTGGAAGAGATCAAAACCTATTGCCGCATCGTGACCTCCATCCAACGAACCATCGCCTTGCAAGAAGAGATCGATGCCTTGTATCCACAAGCCGAGGCCAAGATCGTCAAAATTGGGGATGGCAAATGACACATTGGGAGCATAAGGAAGTCTTTGTCCGATTCTTGAATGATGCCATTATGAGCCGGAAAACTGGTTGCAGTCTATCCAAAATAAATGATAATAATGTAAGAAGAAATAGACTGCAAATTTGTAGGATATCGCCCTCGTATCAAGTGATATCCCGCAAAATCGCCGGATATCCCATTTATCATGCAATAATGTAGTTTTACAAAACGACATTTAGGCAGACTACTTCTAGTTGGCCAGCTGAGTGACTGACACGAAAGCGCAATTGACAGCATGACGAAGAAAAGAAAAATCAAGGATCATCCGGCTGTTGATCCTCAAAGACCAAGCCTTGTTCGACGAGAAGCGCTTCTCGAAGAGCTACGAAGGGCTCAAGAGGCGATGAAGCCTGCCCAGCAGT
>JAGMBW010000031.1 GCA_023129535.1 Desulfobacterales bacterium | reverse complement strand
ATAGATTATGCCAGCCTTGGGTCGAACTACCGCGAAAAGGGAAACGTCAGCATGGCAATTGCTATGTATGAAAAGGCCTCGGCGTTGGATCCAAACATGACATCTGCGAGGGAAAACCTGGAGAGGCTGAAAGGGAAACTGTAAGCATTCATGGAGTATTGGAGCAATGGAGTACTGGAGTGATGGGCGAGCTTATCCTGAACAAAAGTTCCAACACTCCATTACTCCAACACTCCACTACTCCGGCTTCCTATTCAACAGTTGAAGTATCATAAGGCAAATTATGACCGGACAAGAGCTTACATCCCTGGAAAGCAACTTGGGTTATCAGTTCAAAAACATCGCTCTTCTCCGTGAAGCGCTTCAGCATAGTTCCTATGTGAACGAGCAACGGGACCCTGCCCTGCAGGACAATGAGCGCCTCGAATTTCTGGGTGATGCCGTGCTTGATCTTGTCATCACCCATATTTTGATGGAACATTTCCCCAAAACCCGTGAAGGCGACCTCTCAAGGATGAGGGCCATCATCGTTAACGAATCACAACTATCCTCGGTGGCACACAGACTGAATCTTGGCCAGCACCTCCTCTTGGGACGGGGAGAGGCGCTGAGCAATGGACAGAGAAAAAAATCTATCCTTGCTGATGCCCTTGAGGCGGTCATTGCGGCTGTATACATGGATGGCGGCCTGCAGGCTGCCTTTCAGGTGATTGAAGGACAGTTTTCTCAAATCATTTCCCAGGTTGAGGCTAAGTTGGCAGCCGAGGATTTCAAGAGTCGACTTCAAGAGCTCGTACAGGTCCGATTCAAGACAATACCTGACTATGAAATAATAGCCGAAAGCGGTCCTGACCATGACAAGACCTTCGAAGTTCGCCTCACCATCGGCACCTTCTTGGAGACTCACGGCACAGGCAAAAGCAAGAAGGCAGCCGAGCAGGCAGCAGCAGGAGTCGCCCTCCAAAAGCTCCGGGAGGAAGTCAAGTAGCTACCCAAAAAAATGAAATTCAAGCCTTTTATCATCCCCGTCTTTATCCCCCACATGGGCTGTCCGCACCAATGCGTATTTTGTAATCAGACCTCGATCACGGGTCACAGGAGCGGCAAATTTTCGCCGCAACAGATCCGAGATCGGATATCCGAGTTCTTAGGCTTTAAAAACTGTCGTCGTGGCGGTGTGGAAGTGGCCTTTTATGGGGGAACTTTTCTCGGCCTTCCAGAATCTTACAGGGAGTCCCTTCTAAGTGAAGCCCAGGAATTTGTTGAAAACGGCCAGGTGGATAGCATCCGCTTTTCCACCCGACCAGATACCGTTACCAACAGCACACTCGATGCATTAGCTCCCTTCAGGGTTATGGTGGTTGAAGTGGGAGCGCAGTCCATGGACGACACCGTCCTTGCCCTGAGCCGGCGTGGTCACACCGCAGAGGACACTAAAAACGCGGTCAAACTTCTGCAGGCTCATAGCCTGAGAGTAGGCCTTCAGATCATGCCAGGCCTTCCGGGAGACACCTTTGAGTCGATCCTTGAAACTGGCCTAAGAGTAGCTGAGATCAAGCCCGATTTTGTTCGCATCTACCCTACGGTGGTAGTGAAAAACACCGTGCTTGAGAAATGGTATGGTTCCGGGCGATTCAAACCCCTTTTTTTAGCAGAAGCCATAGAAGTAACCAAAAGGCTCTATCTCCTTTTTGAAGCCCGGGGTATACCGGTGATCAGGATGGGACTTCAGGCCAGCGGGAGCCTTTTAGAACCGGGCGTTGTAGTTGCCGGGCCGTTTCACCCGGCCTTTGGGCATCTGGTTCACTCGTCCATTTTTTTGGACCTCGCAGCCCGAGAGCTTCAGATGCAAGAAAGGCTGTCGAAGCGGATTACCTTAAAAGTTCATCCACACGACGTGTCAAAGCTCAAGGGGTTGAAAAACCACAACATGACTGAACTCATCCAGCGATTCCACCTGGAAAAACTTCAGGTGCTCCCGGATCCTGCTGTTCCTCAAAACATGCTGAGAGTTGTTACAGCTAAAAACATGCAAGTAGCGCACGAGAGAGGAGGCCTTTAATGATATGGTTTCTGTTTGCTATTGGTGTCTTTTGGATCATGCTCGGCACATTAATGCTCTTTGCAACCAGGGTGATGAGACAAAAGTATTACGACAAGTTCAGAACAAAGGACCCAAGGAAGTTGAGCCCGGTGCCCATCATTGCAGGTGTGCTTCTGTTGCTTTCGGCTTCTTCAAGTTCCTGGGTGACATTCATCGTGGTTCTTGGGCTCCTTTCTTTGTCAAAGGGCCTATTTTTACTATTCGGTCCCCGGGAATGGCTGAAAAAGATCAGCGATTGGTGGTTCCAGGCGACAGACAAAACACACAAGGCCTGGGGCATTATCTGGACGGTTCTGGGTATTGCGGTTCTTACAACTATCATTCGATAAGGGTGTAACATCTCAATAACCTCGGGTAATTCCTTGTCGCTTATATTTTCTGTCATTGCGAGGAGCGGAGCGACGTGGCAATCTCATGGGCTGGAGATTGCTTCGCTCCGCTCGCAATGACAAGAACCCGAACTTATTGAGAACTTACGATAGGGTTTGCAAACATTAACCTTATTTCATGAGGGTTCGTATCCTGTTGCCGCATTCGTCGTACACGCGGTTTGCCAGGGCGCCCAGTTCTCTTTTAACCGCATCGGGCTTGAGGAGACCCGGTGGAGGGATCAGCTTGAATTGCTCCATGCGGATCGGTTTAAAACGGAGGCTTGTTTCTACGGAGGCCATCTCTTCCGGTGTGAAGTTGTCGCCCAGAAAATGTTTTCTTTGAATCTGCTCAATATCCATATCCTTCAGGAAGTTCAAGATGGTAAGGATGTCGTGGTCTCTTTCGAACTTCTTCAGGTTTTGGTTTACGGCCCTCGATTCTTGTTCAAGGTTTTCATATGCCTCTTCATATGTCTTGTTCCAGTCAAAGAGCCTGCGGTACGATTCTAAGAGCAGCTTCTTGAATCTTCTCTGCGGGGTCACGCCGCGGACCTTGATGAACGGAAGTTCCTTCCGGAAATTGGGATCTTTTCGAAAGCGGGTCTCAAAGACGGCTTCTTTCATCCCGATCAACTGAACGAACTGATCGATAAGCCCCGGCTCTGACAAGATTTCATACATGCGGGCAAAGCGTCTATAGAGCTTATCCACCAATTGGGCGGCATGTTCCGCCAGCTCTTCTACATATTTAATCTGTTCCTCCATCAACCGTCGTTCGTAAAGGTAGTTCTGAATGACCTCTTCCTTGACCTCCTGGGTCAATGCGCTGATAATGTCATCTTGCATGTGGTTTCCTTTAAACTTTAGTGTTGTATTTTAAAAAGCTAAGTACAGGACATTTTTTTGACAGGATTAACAGGATTAACTGGATAAATGCCGACTTCGCCAAAGTAGCGTCAGCTACGTCGGCTGAATTTGAATGAATCCAGTTCATCAATAA
>JAGMBW010000030.1 GCA_023129535.1 Desulfobacterales bacterium | reverse complement strand
CCATTTTTAACCTGATGTGATGCAGGACACCACCGGGTGCCTGCCCGCCATCGCGAGGCTCAGGCGATGCGGGCGGGCGTCAAGGCGGGCTTGTCTTGACATGGGATCTATTTCGCATTTACGCTTTGCTTGTCAACTTAATTTTTTACCAGCGTCCCCATTAGTCTTAAGGGCTGGGCAGAAAAGTCAATTTTATGACAGTTAAAGTGGAGGAATTTGCCAGGTAGATGGCATAGCGCATGGAGCATAGAGCAGAGCGCAGAGGGCAGAGCGTAGAAGGAAGAGTCATATCAAAAGCAGCTTTCCTAATCTGCGCTCATTCACCTTGCATCTCGCTTTAGCACTGCTAGAAAGGCAGACTGAGGGATTGCGACCGAGCCCACTATCTTCATACGCTTTTTGCCCTTTTTCTGTTTTTCAAGGAGCTTGCGCTTTCGGGTAATGTCTCCGCCGTAACACTTGGCCGTCACATCCTTGCGAAAGGGCGAAATGGTTTCCCGGGCAATGATCTTTGTGCCGATTGCCCCCTGTATGGCAACCCTGAATTGCTGCCTTGGGATTTCGTTCTTGAGCCTTTCGCATGCATACCTGGCCCGCTGGACAGCCCGGTCTCTATGAACCAGTTGAGAAAGGGCGTCCAGTCCTTCCCCGTTTATCAGGATGTCCAGTCTGACGAGATCACTTTCCCGATAATCGAGAATTTCATAGTCAAAGGAGCCATATCCCTGGGTGACTGTTTTCAGCCTGTCATAAAAGTCGTATATGGCCTCGGCCAGCGGAAGCTCACATGTGAGTTCAACCCTGCTCCCTTCTTGGTACCGGTGCCTGGCACCTGTTCCCCGGCGCTCTAAGCACAGTTTCAACACTGTGCCCAGATACCGATCCGGCATCATGATGGAGGCCCTGATGTAAGGCTCCCGGGTGCTTGCGATCCTTCTGGGATCAGGATAAAGTGTAGGATTATCAATGGTGATTGTCGTGCCATCCTTCATAATGAACTTGTATTTTACCGATGGTGCGGTGATGATAAGAGAAAGGTCAAATTCACGCTCCAGACGCTCCTGGACCACTTCCAGGTGAAGAAGACCCAGAAATCCGCACCGGAAACCAGAACCGAGGGCTGCGGAGGCGTCCTTTTCGTAGACAAGCGAGGCGTCATTGAGCTTCAGCTTCTCCAGGGCCATTGATAGGTCTTCATACCCGTCAGAGCCCGCGGGGTAAAGCGAGGAAAAGACCACCGGCTTTACCTCCCTGAAGCCCGGCAGTGGCATTGCACAGGGACGGTCGTCGTGCGTGATGGTGTCTCCGCACTTAGTATCGCTGAGCGTCTTTACCCCTGCAATAATATAGCCGACCCCGCCGGCTGAGAGCATGTCCTTGGGGACCCTTTTAATCCGAAAGATCCCCACCTCTTCCACCCGATAGGTGGCATCATTGGACATAAAACGTATGGTCTCCCCGGGTTTTATCGTCCCTTCAAAGACCCTGCAGTAGATGATCGTGCCCCGGTAGATGTCATAGTAGGAATCAAATATAAGGGCCTGGAGAGGAGCCTCCGGGTTTCCCTGTGGCGCCGGGAGCCTGGTCACAATTGCTTCTAAGATTTCGTCAACCCCGATGCCCTGTTTGGCAGAGGCAAGAATAGCCGCATCCGGGTCCAGTCCCAGTTCCTCTTCAATCTGATGTTTCACCCATTCTACATTTGCAGCCGGAAGATCGATCTTGTTGATAACCGGGATGATCTTAAGGTCATGATCCATGGCTAAGTAGAGGTTGGCGACCGTTTGCGCCTCCACTCCCTGGCTTGCATCAACCAGAAGAAGCACCCCTTCACAGGAGCTCAGGGACCTGGAGACCTCGTAGGTAAAATCGACGTGGCCGGGCGTGTCAATGAGGTTCAACATATAAGTCTGGCCGTCTTTAGCACGATAGGGAAGGGCCACGGCCTGGCTCTTGATCGTGATACCCCGTTCTCGCTCTATGTCCATGGAATCAAGGATTTGATCTTTGAAATCCCGTTGGGAAATGATTCCGCATAGCTCGATGAGCCGGTCAGAGAGGGTTGATTTGCCGTGGTTGATGTGGGCAATGATGCTGAAGTTTCGAATAAGCTTCACCGTGCGGCAAATCCCAGCTCAAAGGCCCGCAGATTGGTTTCCACAAACTTTGCCTTTGTCTTGGTGCGGAGAAGTTTTTTTCCTGCTTCTTCAGTTAACAGTGGATGCATGATAGCCCTCCATAGGATATTGGTAACCGTTCACGGGTTCAGGGTTCAGAGGTTCACGGTTCAAAGGTTCAGGGTTGAAAGGCAACCCGGAACGGTGAACTCTGAGCCTGTGAACCCTTACGGATATTGAAACAACAAAAGGCGCCAGCTTATTTGAAATCATTTTCCCCGAAGACTTCGGCTTCGTACACTTTAACGCTCGTCTCGGGATCCTGCCACGCGTTTGCCGACATGCTGCCTTTTAGACAGAGGTGCTCAAGGAACAGCTCTTTGTCCGGGAGCTGTTTCCAGACCTGGGGAAGGAAGGTTGAGCGGTTCACGCCGCGGGACAGGATGACCCCATGGACATTCGGTTTAAGCTTGCGCTTGAGATCCTGCCCATCATTGAAGCTAAGGGCTTGCGGTACGGAAAGGACACTGATCTCGATGTCTATTTCCTTGAATTCGCTGGCGCTCAGGCGAGAAAACCTGGAATCCTCTAACGCGGCCCTCTGGGCGTTTCTCTCCACACATCCCAAAAGGGAAGATATGGGCTCAATGGTGCCGATGCAGCCGCGCAGTTGGCCCTGTTTATGAAGCGTGACAAAGCATCCTCTCAACTCATCTAAGGCAGGAGAAACCTTGTTCGGTCTGTCCACCCTGGTCCCTTTCACAAGCCTGGCCTTAATAGCCGAGCGGGCAAGCTTCAAAAGGGCCTGCCTATCCTGGGTGGAAAGTGTCTCCTTCATACCCATTGTTATCTCCTTTTTGTTCACAAAGGCAATACTTGCATAACCTACGACACTATTCTTGCCGCCCGCTGTGTCGCCGGAGTTTCTGTAGTCTAACAATATGCCTTCCCAGCCCTTGATTTTAGCGATATGCATGAGTGTCAGGATAGCTTGCTTGCCACAGGCCTCGCACAGGGGCATGTCAGAGAACCGGCACTCAGGGATGGCTGTTGTGCAAATTCGGTCCAGGCCAATGGCTGTCTTATAGGAATGATAATGAGAAAGATCTGAGCTTGCCACCACGAGGGTATGCTCGTCAATATATGGAGCAAGAATTCTGGCAAGGGCCTTGGGGTCTGACCTGTTCGTCAGGATCGGTACAATCTCAAATCCCTTGAGCATCACCTGCAGAAAAGGGAGCTGAACCTCAAGTGAATGCTCGTTAAGATGGGCTTCAGGAACAGTTCCAAACCGCGACAACCTGCGAAGGGTCCTGGCAAGACTTGCCAGGCGTACATCCCCCAAAGGTGTCCGGTATGCCTGGACTTGCGGAATGGAGGCAGTGCTCAGAGGAACCCGATGACTCGGGCCAAGGAGGATAACAGTGCTAATAGAGGGATCGATCTGTTTATAACCCGCGGCAGCCACAATACCCGAATAGATGTATCCTGCATGTGGAGAAACAAGCCCTCGCACCTGTCCTGGAACCTTTACACCACGGGCCAGTTTGAGAAGCCTGCAAACCATTTGACGGAGCTCATCCGGTGAATCCGGGTAGAACATACCGGCAACGGCAGCAGGCCGTACCTCTGAACGGTTCTCGTCCGCAGCGGACAAGGAAGCCCAGGCACAAATAAATATCAAGCAGATTGAAAGAACTATTGCGTGTAATTTTTTCATCTCTATTTTTCTATTCCACCCAACCAAAAAACATGCTTGCCGTTCTAAGTTGCTGGTTACACTCCCTTTCTCCTGTCGTGCATGGCTAAATCCGCAATCCGCAATCCAAAATCCAAAATCCTATGACTCCCACCGGCCGCTGATCCGCGTGCCACAAAATTTGCATTTTCCATTTTTCATGTGGTTTGCCACAAGCGTGTATCCCCTTCTTTTAACCACAATCTGTTTGCAGTTTGGACATATTGTCTTATTACCCAGGCCCGGCACATTGCCAATATAAACGTAATGGAGTCCCTCTTTTAAGGCCACTTTCTCGGCCTCTCGCAAGACATCAACCGGCGTGGGAGGAAGGTGAACGAGCTTGTACTGGGGATAGAACCGGGAAAAGTACAGGGGATATTCAGGGCCGAGATTCTCCAGGATCCACCCGCACATCCTTTTGATCATCTCCATGTCGTCCGTGTAGGTGGGAATGACCAGATTGATGATCTCCATCCAGATGCCTCGCCGGTGAAGAGTTTTGAAAGTTTCCAGCACAGGCTGAAGATGCGCGCCGTTCAGATCCCAATAGATCTTATCTGAAAAGCTCTTTAGATTCACGCTGGCCGCATCGATCACGTCACACAGCCGATTCAGCGCTGCCTGACTGATGTATGCAGCGCTAACCCAAATATTCTTGATCCCAACTTTTTTGGCCCTCGCCGCGATATCGACCATATATTCGTAAAAGGTCGTTGCCTCTGAATACGTATAGGCGATACTCTTGCAACCATATTCTGCGGCCTTCAAGACCACGTCGTCCGGAGGAAGGTTGTAATTGCGGGTCCTGTCCGGGCTCGTCTGGGATATCTCCCAATTCTGGCAATTGAGGCAGCGGAGATTGCACCCAGCCACTGCAAGGGAGAAGGCCCTGGTTCCAGGATAGAAATGTTGAAGAGGTTTTTTCTCCACTGGATCCACATGCACAACGCACGGGTTCGAGTAGGAAATGGTGTAAAGCCTCCCATCTATGTTCACCTTGGTCCGGCACAACCCGCGTTTGTCGGGACGGACGACGCATTCGTGGGGGCAGGTGCCGCATTGGACCACGCCGTCGGCCAGTTTCTTATAAAAATACGCTTCCTTGACATGGGGGTCTTTTGCCGAAAACCCTTTTTCCGCCCATGCGAAATCTATGGGACATAGCGCCGCACTGCATGCGGCACACACTGTAGTCCTTACGAAGTCTCTCCGTGATATATTTTCCATGTGAACTATGCTTAACAATACTGGATGCTGGATGCTGGATACTGGATGCTGGATAAAGATACAAACTGAATCATAAATCCAGTATCAAGTATCCAGTATCAAGAATCGAGCATCTGGCGGAAGGTAACTTCTCAAAAAGTTCGGGTAATTCCTTGACACTGGCGTTTGCTGTCATTGCGAGGAGCGAAGCGACGTGGCAATCTCATGGCCTGGAGATTGCTTCGCTCTGCTCGCAATGACGAAAAAACCGAACTTTTTGAGAAGTTACGCCTGTACCCCTAAGTTCGCTTCAAGACCACAACGGTGTTAAGGCCCAGGCTGAGCGCTTTGAGGAGCGCAACCGAAATCAATACCCCTAATATACCTATCTTAGGGAGAAAGATAAGCCCTGTCAATATGGTACCGCAGGCAGCACCAGCGAGATCTGCCACATAAAGGCGGCCTGTGATCTCCGCTCCGATGCCACTGGCCATGCGTGACACTGCCGAAAACTGGCAACCTGCGGCGAAGGCTACAAGAAACAATAAACCCGGAATGGTCACATACTGCATAACAAACAAAGGGATAGACCCCTTGAGCTGAGCCCCGACCAGCGCCGCAACACAGGCCAGGGCTGCGAAAAGGATAAGGCTCGCGTCACAGGCCAACATCTGCCAGATGGCAGTCTTGCTCAACCTTCCGGACAGAAACGCCCCGAGGGCGGCACCTATCATGTAAAGGGTTACGAAGAGACAAATCCTCAGATATACGTAACCATATATGACTTGAAACAGGAGTAGAAGCGACAGCTCAAAAGCCATACCAGCATACCCTGAAGTTGCAATCGTAAAACGTAGACGGTCCTTGCGGCATGCTAACACTGCCAGTCCAAAAACAGCGATAACGATGACGTAGAGGACCGTCTTGGGGCTGCCGGATTTCTTCAGCCACAAATCAATCAGATGGCCAAAGGCCCACGGGGAAAGGTCCCTGTTTGACAGGACCTCTTTTTCAGACAGTAGACGCCTGAGTATGTCCATGCGAAACGGATCTGTCATGGTTGGCAGGTCGTAATCCACCAGACGCCTGGTTGTGATCCCCCGCAGGGCCAGCACCCCGGCGATGTCGCTCTTTAAAGACGCATCCGATGCTAAGTAATAATGGGTCATGCCTGGAAAGACCAGAATATGTTTGAAGACCCTTTTCAGGGCTGCATAGACTGAACGATTCAAGGCGAGCCCTTTCTCTTCAAGATAATTCTCAGAGCCTATGAGTGTGAAAGAAAGGACTCCGTCTCTGGCGAGGATCGATTTTGCTTCATCAAAAAACTCCTGCGTGTAGAAGCGGTTGAGCTGGACATTTTCAGGATCCGGAAGGTCTACAATGACGGCGTCATATTTCATGGGCGTTTTCTTCACAAAGAGGCGACCGTCTCCAACATGGACGTGCACAAAAGAACGGGCAAGGCTCCTGTGAATAAATTCATCCAGGTCAAGGATAGCCGGGTCAAGCTCCACATAGTCTATACGCTCTGGATTGTGTCTGGCAATCTCATCGATGGTGCCAAAGACCCCTCCCGCAATCAAGAGCACCCCGGCCCCCTCCTTGACCTGACAAAGCGGCAGATGGGCAACAATCTCCATGTCAAGGTCACCGGTTGAAAACAGTGGAATCGCGTCCTGAAGGACATTAAGCTGTCTGCCAGTCCTGGAGATGGTAAGCTGAGCAAATGGGGTGTTCTTGTTTAAGATGATTTCTTGGCCGGGGAATCGCCAGGAGAGCGTCGTCATGTGCAAAGGCCGGACTGTTAACATCCCGAATCCTAAAAGACACACAACAGGCAGCGCCTTATATGAGAGCATGAAAGAGGCGGCAAGGAGATTCAGGAATCCAAGGACCACGAAGCTGTCCCAGTGGGAGAGCAAGTAAACAAGAACGAGGCTGAAGAGCAGGCCACCTCCAACATCACCCAGGGTGTCCACAACATAGACTTTACTTGTGGTATCTTTTCCCTGCACCAGGGAGGCTGCCACGGGTATCATGGCGCCACCCACAAGGCAGTATGGAATAAGTATGATGGCGCTCCCTCCAATGGATGAAGTCAGGCCCAACATCTCGCCCCGGACCCAAAGGAGTGGAAAGGCCCGTATGGCAGCAATCTGGGCAAATGGGAGGACGGCTATGAGGAGATGGCCGAGAAAAAGGGTCCTTTCAGGCCTCCCCTTTTTTGCCACTGGCACCCCCAGGGCGCTTCCAAGACCCGTAAAGAGGAGCCATACGCCGAGCACGCCTCCTATGACGAGTTCATTCCCGCCAAACGAGGACATGACCTCACGGATCATGACAAATTGAACCGATACAGAAGAAATACCCAGGGCCAAAAGGCAGACCCAAAACCGTCTTTTCCTCATAAAAAAGATTGCTGGATTGCTGGAGTGTTGGAGTACTGGACTATTGCATTGCTCGATACTATTATCTTCTGACATCAGCGATTCCGATTCTTACCCACCTGCCTCTGCGCGTCGGCAGGCAGACAGGTATGATATTACTCCAGCACTCCGCAGGCTGAGCAAACGGGTTAACCAAAACGTATCATAAATTCTTGTCTGTATCAAATATTGACAGGCTCTTGGACGGCAACATTCACAGACAGGTCCCTTTTTTCTAAAAAGTATGGTATTATTATCCCAAATTTCGGAAGCATCCTGGAATGTCATTGCGAGGAGCGGAGCGACGTGGCAATCTCATCACCTGGAGCCCGCCCTGGCGCGACGTGTGTTGGAATGAGCCGGGCAGCCTTTTGGGACCAGTCTGGGCCAGGGATTGCTTCGCTATCGCTCGCAATGACACGCCTGGTACCGATTTTCAGATAACACTTGCGAAATTCGGGATTATTTATACGTTTTCAGAAAGAGACCTTACGAGGTAATCTTTTATGAGCAGAGACAAGAGAGAAGACTATCGGCCATGGGGGTATTACCAGGTCCTTTCCGATGAGCCGGACCACAAGGTCAAGCGGATCGTTGTTTACCCTGGCAAACGGTTGAGTCTCCAGCGGCACCGACGGCGGGCGGAACACTGGTACATCCTGAACGGGGAAGCAATTGTGACACTGGATGATAAAGAACTACACTTGAAGCCTGGTGAATCGGTTGATATTCCCCGCGGTGCAGTCCACCGCGTCATGAATCCTGGCACCGAGGATATGGCCTTTATTGAGGTACAAACCGGTGATTATTTTGGTGAAGATGACATCGAACGGCTGGAGGATGATTTCGGGAGAGTATCACAGGAAGCTTGAACATGAAGGGGCATAACTTGGACCTGGTTGTGGTTATTATGGCTGGAGGGGCAGGAACAAGGTTCTGGCCGTTGAGTACCGCGGAAAAACCCAAGCAGTTTCTTAACCTGTTTGGCGACCGGACCTTGTTGCAGAAAAGCTTTGATCGCGTTTCGGATCTTGTGCCTCCTGAGCGTACACTGGTTTTAACTAATGCGGCCTTTGTCTCGATCGTAAAGGAACAGCTTCCCCAAATTCCGGTGGAAAATATTATCGGGGAGCCCATAAGGCGTGACACGGCTGCTGCCGTTGGCCTTGCTGCGTTTCTATGTCGCACACGTTTTGGCAATCCGATAATAGCAACACTGACCGCAGATCACCTGATCGAACCCGTTGCCCTATTCCAGAAGACCCTCCTATCAGCGGCACGCAGGGCAGCAAACAATCATGCCCTCTACACCTTCGGCATTGAGCCTGCCTACCCGGCCACAGGTTACGGGTATTTAGAGCGGGGCGTGCAAATTGCCGATGATGATGGCATTGAACACTTCCACCTCCTTCGCTTCAAGGAAAAGCCAGACGTCGAAACAGCTCGCCAGTATGTTGAGTCGGGCAGATTCTACTGGAACTCTGGCATGTTTGTGTGGACCGCGGATGCCATATTGAAACAGATTGAGATCCACCTGCCAAGCCATGCCAGAGCCCTTTCTCGTGCTGCTGCCTTTGATCAGACACCAGAGTGGGATCATGCCTTAAGGGTCGCATTCGAGTCACTTCAGACCGTGTCAATCGATTTCGGCGTGATGGAGAAGGCGCAAAACGTGTGTTGTGTGGCGTCCAGGTTTTCCTGGGATGATGTAGGCGGGTGGTTGGCACTGAAAAGCTGGTTGCCTGAGGATGAAGCGGGAAACTACTGTAGAGGGAAGACTACGACGCTGGATGCAACAGACAACCTGGTTTTCTGTAAAGACCCCAGGGAGACTGTGGTTCTGATAGGGGTCAAAGACCTGGTCATCGTGCGGGCAGGATCGATGACCTTGATAACTCACAAGGATCGCACTGAAGATCTGAAAAAACTTGTTCAGGCTATGGAAGACAAATAGAGAAGGGAGAGGGTTAGCGAGGATTGAGTGATATATTTCTACTAATTACACTCCTGATTGTCCTGCTCATCTGTTCAGGTTGCTTCTCTGGAACCGAGACAGCCCTCTTTTCGTTGAACCGCATCGAGCGGCGGCGTCTCAAGGAGGAGAAATCAACCCGCTCACAGCTCATTGCAAAGGCATTGCAGCGGCCTCGCAAGTTGCTTTCAACTATCCTCTTTGGGAACACCTTGATCAATGTGGCCACATCGGCAACAGCGACGCTTCTGTTCCAGAGGCTCCTCCAGGCCCACAGCCTCGCAACAGCCATTGTCGTGGACTCGCTTCTGGTGCTTTTCATTGGCGAGATCATTCCGAAAACAATCGCAGTAAATCAGGCAATACCCCTGTCCCGCGCCGCCATTAAGCCGCTCCAGTTTTTCGCAAAGCTTTCCGGTCCGGCGGTGGGCATATTTGACTGTTTGGCCCGTGGGATTCTACGGGTTTTCAAAGTCCCGGATGAGCCAGCCCGTGGCCTTAGACCATCGGAGCTGGAGGTGCTCTTTGAGGAAGCGGGCCGGAAGGAAACCATCACGGCGGAGGAGCGGCGCATCGCACGCAACATCATGCGCTTTTCGAAAACCACGGCCGAGGAGATCATGACGCCTCGCGTGGATGTTGCAGCCGCCCCTCTGGACATCCCGCGTGCAAGGTTGGAGCAAGTAATGATCGAAGCCCGCCATTCTCGGATTCCCATCTACGAGGAGAGCATTGATCACATCGTCGGCTTTGTTGGCACAAAAGAGTTTTTCCTCAATCCGCAGCGCGAGATTCGCAAAATCCTCAAACCGGTTGCCATCTTTCCCGAAGGTGCGAGGATCCACCGGGTTTTTCGTCACATGCAATCGAATCTCCTCAATATGGCAGCGATCGTAAACGAGTACGGCGTGACCTCCGGGATTCTAACCATGGAGGATCTCGTCGAGGAGATTGTCGGCAAAATTTACGACGAGTACGAGAAGGCAGAGGAACTCATTCGGCCCGTTGGCCCGGATGAGTGGCTCGTGCTCTGCCGCGCCCCCATCGAACACGTTAATGAGGCATGCGGCCTCAACCTTCCCGAGGGCGATTCCGTGACGCTGAACGGATATCTCTGTGACGAATTCGGAGAGATTCCTGCCCGGGGACGGACGATTGAGCGAAATGGCGCGTGTTTTACTATAGTGGATTCTGACCGGAGACGAATCATGAGTTGTCGGGTCAAACACGTTGACAAGGAGGAAAAGGCCAATGATGCTTGAGCTCGTCCTCCTCCTTTTCTGCCTTCTGGGCTCGGGGTTTGGGTCAGGCTCGGAGACTGCTCTTGTGTCGGCAAGCCGGACACGCCTCCAGCATATGGCCACTCAGGGTCTGCGTAAGGCAAGGCTCGCGCTGGAAATGCTCAACCAGAAGGAGCGAATCCTGACGGCCACCCTCATTGTGACAAGTGTCTTTAATATCGCAGCCGGCGCCATTGCTACTGTCAGCTTCCAGCGCTGGGTCGGCTCACTCGCACCCATCGTGGCCACAGTCCTCCTGACTTGCGTCCTTCTGGTGATCAGCGAGATCGTTCCAAAGGCCTATTTCCGACACCATGCCGATCGGATGCTGGTAAAAACAGCGGTACCGTGGAAGGTTATCTCGTGGATTCTTGCGCCCATCACCTTTCCTGTCCAGATTTTGACCAACCTTGTCTTTCGCATTTTCCGGAGCCGTCCCAGGAGCCTTTACACGACCCGTGAGGAGATCAAGCTCATCCTTGAGGAATCGGTTGAAAGGGGCGGGCTTGGCCGACATGAGCGGGAGATGCTGGAGTCCACGCTCGACTATGCGACTACGATTGTTCGCGAGGTAATGGTCCCCATCTCGGAAGTTGCACTTCTTCCAGAGACAGCGCAGACCCAGGAGCTGATTGCACTTGCGCGTGAGCTGGGGCATACACGCATTCCGATCTTTCGGGAGCGGGTCGATCAGATCGCGGGACTGGTGAATGTGTTCGACGTGCTCTATGAAAAGGAGAGGAAGACTTTCATCCGTCCCTATATGCGACCGGCTCGCCTGGTCCCCGACACGAAGCGGATCGACGAGCTCTTCTTAGAGATGCAACGGGCACGCGAAAGCCTAACCGGGGTCGTAAGCGAGTTCGGGGCGTGCATTGGGATTGTAACGCTTGAGGACATTATCGAGGAAATCTTTGGTGAGCTTTCTGACGAGCACGAAGATGCCACGCCCGAGATCCAGAAGAAGGGTCCGGGGCGCTTTCGAGTCAGCGGCAGAACCGATATCGACGACTTCAATGATGAGACCGGACTTGCGATTCCCAAAGTGGGATTCGAAACAGTAGGCGGGTACGTCCTCCATCGTCTTGGCCGGATCCCGCGGAAAGGAGAGACCTTCGCTGACGGGGACCTCACCGTGCATGTGGTTGATGCAGATCGCTACGGTGTCAAAAGCGTGGAGGTAATACGGAGGGAACCTGAAACCCTGCCGGCAGAAAAAGCTAAGATGTAAGCACTAACCGACCAGGTCTTTATGACCTGGGTTGAGCGGTTCAAGGTTCACGGTTCCCGGTTGAAGAGTCCTAACTGGATGTTAGCAAAAAGATCACGCGTCAAATAGTAAGGTTCAGAGGTTCAGAGGTTAAAACCGTGAACCCTGAACCGTGAACCCTGAACCTCTGAAAGGTTACAGCTTTTTGGACAAAGCGAGAAGGGATTTGGACAACAATTTTCTTTTGAGCAATTCTGCCCGGAACGGCCTCCCATGGCCCGGGGCTATTATTGTGGCACCGGCAGATAGAAGTTTCTTCCAGCTTTCGAAGAGTTCTCCAACGTCCTCGGCAAAGGGAGGTAAGATAGGCCCAAGGCCAAAAGGGAGATAATTCGCGGCCAAATCGCCAACAAATGCTTCTCCGGTTGACAGCAGCACAGACAAGGAGCCCTCTGTGTGCCCTGGCGTGGCCATGATCCTTCCCGCGATCCCGAACTCGTCAAGAGAAAGGTCTTCTGAAAGCGTGATATCAGGCTCGACAGGTGGAAACCTCATCAGTCCCCGCGGCAAGTTCCGCGCCAAACAGGCGGCAGCTTTACCAAAAAGGTTTGCACCTGTAGGAATAACCACCACACCACCTCTAAGTAACGGGGCCTCCTTTTCATGGATGGCAACCGGACAGTTGCACAGTCTCTTAATAGCCCTCAGGCTGCCCACATGATCAAAATGCACGTGTGTGATGACAATCAGCTCTACCTTGCCAGGGGGTATGCCGTGTTTTTTAAGATGCCGGACGAATACTTTCTCCTGGTTTGCATCTCCGGCATCGACAAGGATATAACCTGTCTTGCCCTGAATGAGATAGGAATTAGAAATTCCGAGCCGGATCTTGTGGAAATCGAAAATGGGATCTTTCATCAATGAACTCCCGGATATTTTCTCTATGTATCACAAGACCATAGGCGTTCACCGTTCAGAAGTCAGAGGTCAGAAGTCAGACCTCCGACCTCTGATCTCTGATCTCTGACCTCTATTCTTTTAACTGAACCCTGAACCTCTGAACCCTGAACCCGTGAACGGTTACGTGAGATTTATGAATACGAAAATCGGAATCGGAAAGATAGGAAAAAGTGGATCGGCAGGATATAAAAAGTTTTACCGAGGAGTCCCTCGTGCATTGGCTCGGCCGATACCGCATTGCTCCTTATCGGGCTGGCCAAATCCTCAGGTGGATCTACCATAGAGGCGTCTGTTCCTTTTCGGAGATGACAGATCTTTCTGAGGACCTCAGGAAATTCCTGTCGGAGCGACTGGACATAAGCCGGCTTGAGACAGAACAAATCCAGACCTCAAAGGATGGCTCCAGAAAATACCTTTTCCGTTTAAAGGATGGCCAGCATATCGAAAGCGTGCTGATTCCGGAGCCGGGGCACTGGACACTGTGTATATCGAGTCAGGTTGGCTGTGGAATGCGGTGTAAGTTCTGCCTCACCGGTCGCGGCGGATTGGCGCGGAATCTTGAACCTTCGGAAATCGTTAATCAAGTCTGTGCCGTACGAGATGATCTTCGAGACCCAGGCTCTCTGACCAACATCGTCTTGATGGGGATGGGTGAACCACTTGCCAACTACGATAGTGTGGTGCAGGCCATCCGGACCATTACAGCCAATAACGGCCTTCAGTTTTCCAGTCGCAGGGTCACCCTTTCCACGGCGGGGTTGGTCCCGAGGATATATGATTTGGGACGGGACGTTACGGTGAACCTGGCCGTTTCCCTGAATGCCGCAGACAATGATACCCGAAACGAGCTAATGCCCATCAACCACACCTATCCGATTGAGATGCTTTTATCTGCCTGCCGTGCCTTTCCTCTCCCCCCTCGCCGGATGATCACGTTTGAATATGTCTTGATTGCTGGGGTAAACGACAGCCCCAGGGATGCAGTGCGTCTGGCAAGGCTGTTGAGACCTTTGCGGGCTAAGATCAACTTAATACCCTTTAATCCCTACGAGGGGACTGAGTTTAAGAGACCTGACGAAGGCGCCACCCTGACTTTTCAAAAGGTTCTCATTGATCGTCACTACACAGCCATTATTCGTCACAGTAAGGGAGCTGACATTTGTGCGGCCTGTGGACAACTTCGCGCGAGGTGAAAGCTACAGTTTGAATTCCCATCCCTCTTGAGCAGCGAAGGTATTTGGGAAATCCTTTCGGGCCCTTTTTATAACATCATCGACCAATTCGTCTGACAGGGAGGGATCGTAGTGAAACAGGTGAAGAGCCTTGACATGAGCGGCCTTTACGATCTTGATGCCCTCCTCATATGTACTATGGCCCCAGGTCACGTGGTCTTTATATTGTTCGGGCGTATAGGTTGCGTCATAAATCAGGACATCGGCATGATCGGCCAATTCTAAGAGCTTCTGATCGGGGGCCGGATAATGCTCCGTATCCGTGGCATATACGATCGATTTGCCTTGACTGGAAATCCTGTAAGCAAATACGCCTCCCGGATGGTTCAATCTGCGATTTGTTACCTCCATGCCATCGAGGTCCAGGATTTCTCCCTCGGTCAATTCCTTAAAGGTGAAGGTGGAAGGCATGTCTTCCATCAAGACCGGAAAATTCAGGTATTGCTGTTGCCGTTTCATGGCATTTTCCAGCGTCAGGTCCACGTGAGAAGGGCCGTACAGCTTGAAAAAGTTTCCCGGTATATACGCAGGCATAAAGAAGGGAAAGCCCTGGATATGATCCCAGTGGAGGTGACTGAATAGGAAGGTGCCCTGTCCCTGTCCGCGACCAAAAGGGGTGTCCATGAGTTCGTTGCCGAGCACTCGGAGGCCCGTGCCACCATCTAATATCAGCAGTTTATCACCATTCCAGATGGCAACACACGGGGTATTACCCCCGTATTTTACAGTATTCGGTCCTGGCGTGGGAATAGAACCCCTCACGCCGTAATACTTGATCTTCACAACTCATCCCCCTCAACTCAGAATACTTCAATACTCCGTCTCAGCAGCAAAAGTCGCTTACCGTCAAGAGACCTATGATTTCACAGCCTTATAGAAATCCCAAAATGTCTATTTAACAAAAGGAAGCCAGAGAGTCAAGTGCTTGGTTTTTGGCATGGGGTTTGTCTGGGTTGGTCTTTCACTGCCGAGGCAATTGTGTTATATACGATTTTGGATTGCGGATTGAATCTTAAAATCTACAGGAGTGGGCATGGACATATCTGACATGCAAAAGGCGTTGCTTAACAATATTGAAAACCCTGAGATCGTGGATCCGGGTCTGCTTCAGGTGCTCGACTATACGTACAGGACGCGCAGGGATATTGAGATCAAGATTGACCAGCCAGAATTTACGTCTGTGTGTCCCATATCTGGTCTTCCGGACTTTGGGTCTATCACGATTCGATACAAACCAGACGATAAGATTGTTGAATTGAAGTCCCTGAAATACTATCTGTTGCAGTATCGCAATGTTGGCATCTTTTATGAGCATGTGGTCAATCGAATCTTAGAGGATCTGGTTTCCTTCGTGCGCCCCAAGTTTATGGAGGTGATGGGGACCTTTACACCCCGGGGCGGCATAACCACTACCGTGCGGGTAGAATACGGGAAAAAGTGAGCTAAAATTAATGAACAAAGTTTGAAGTGAGCTAAAGTTTGAAGTGCCTAAAGTTGAGGACTTTGAACCTGCTTTTCAACTTTAGTCACTTTTAATTTTAGTCACTTTGTTTATGAATTTTAGGCACCTTAGCTCACTTTAGGCACTCGATGGTTACTGGAGGAATAAACGAATGAAAATCGTTCCCACAAAAGGTATCGCTATCGTTGCTACCTTTCTGATGACCATATCTTTGGCAATCGGCTGTGCCACGACCAAAAAGATAGCCGAGGACATCACCGGGAGAGGTAAGTCTTTAAAGAAAAAGATAGCATTCCTGCCCACTTTGAACGAAACGGGCTATGGAGGCAAAGAGTTACAAGAGTCCGCCAGAATCCACCTGAACACCTTTTTCATCTGTGATGACCTTATCATCATAGACTCCCCAAGAAGCCGCAATCTGTTGGAACAGATACCCCGTCTTCCCTCTGGCCAGCTCGACAGTCTTGCCCTGGCCAAACTTGGCAAAGCCCTTGGCCTCAATGCGGTATTGGAGCAAAGCCTTTCCGATATTGAATGTGTGTCGGACAGGCGCGGCATCTGGGGATTTAGAAAAGCCTGTTTGGTTGCCCAACTGTCTGTGCGCATGAGGGCTTATGAGATTGAAACCGGCGCGATCCTCTTTGATGAGGTCGCCCAAGAAGCGGTTGAGATCTCAGAATATGAGTCGCAAAACATAGAGAGCCGAAGTGGCTACGACAAGGAGATTGCAGGCCGGCTTTTGACCAAAACCACTCCCGGGATGTACAAAAGGATCTGCAAGCTGTTAAGCCACAGGCAGTGGAATGGATATATCACTTCTGCTTCAGAGAATAGGTTTACCCTGACAGTCGGCAAGGACGTAGGGCTTGCCATGGACGATGTTCTGGAGGTATTCGGAACCAGCGAATTGATCAGGGGGCACGCAGGGCAACGCTATTTGATTCCTGGTCCCAAGATTGGCGAGGTAAGGATTACAAAAATTCACAGGGACCGGGCCGAGGCAACAGCAATCCTCGGGAGTGACTTTCAAAAGGGTAGCCGCGTCAGGTTGCAGCGGTAAGATCAAGGGCGTATCTAACAGTTGGGGGGAAACAACAAGTTTTCCGCATCCTTCTGAAATTTGGCAGGCAATGGGTCACGGAGTATTGGAGTGGTGGAGTAATGGAGTACTGAGAATAAACAAGTAACTGGTTGAGTTTTAAGAGCTTTTGTTGCACTTCATTCCAACACTCCAGTACTCCAGTACTCCAGTACTCCAATACTCCACAAATGCGGCGCAAGTGATTTCAAGAGGATGCATCCCCCAAGTTCTGGATACGCCCGGCCCGAAGGAGAGATTTAGTGTCTGGTGGAAGCCATCTGTCGGCAAGAAACAGAGGGAGTTCTGCTGCACAGATCGGGCCCAGTGTAACCTTCCAGCCCGTTGATTTTCTCAGCTCATCACGCATACCGGCAGCCAGGCCAGGAATAATGATTTCCTGGTGAAAAACCCTTTCCAGAACGCGTGACTTCATGACCTCTTTGCTGATCACTTGGGCCGTCAAAGTCCTGTAGACTACAGCCATATCTACTGTATCTCCCTTTGTGTCAGCGAAAATGAGAAAAAACGGGCTTTTGGTTGTAGCCAGGATTAAACTGAGCACATCCTCGGTATGGATATTATTTCCTGAGATGAGGATAGGGGTATCGTTGTCTGGAGTATTGATTTCCACCAAACCGGTCGGGCCCGGACGGGGCACCGTCAGGCAGGGGAATTTTGGCAGGAGATTGTCAGCATTTAGGGCGACCTGAAAAGGGTAATAGAGAGTTTCCGGAATATCAGGACAATCCGCAGGCTTTTTCCGGCCCTGCTTTAAATCTTCGATGAGTTCTTGGTCAGTTCGAGGGAGGTATTTCAAAAAGTCAATTCTGTTCTGATAAGTATCAGCAAGGAGCATCATAGTATTTCGGATTTCGGATTTCGGATTTCGGAATCTGTCGCTTCGCTTCGCATAGCGCATGGGGCATAGCGCAGAGCGTAAAAAAGAGAAACGCTATGCGCTATGCCCTATGCGCTTTCACTCCGCATTCGATGACCATCAAGATAGGCCCTGGCATCACCCACGGTGTAAAGAGAGCCGGTGATGCACACGGCACCTGTAGTACTGGTCTCTTCAAGGGCAAGGGATATGGCATCCGGGAGATGGGGTATGGCATCGACAGCCTCTTTGATGGAGCGGGCAAATGATGCCAATTCATAGGGGTCCGCAGCACGCTCATACTGGGGCCTGGTGAGAATCATACGGTCAGCCACAGCGGCGAAATCACGTAGCATGGGTTTCCATGCCTTATCCTGCAAAATACCCACCACCATGGTTAACCCACGGAAGGCCATCGATTTTTCAAGGAACTTCCTGAGCGTCCTTGCCGCGGACGGATTATGTGCGCCGTCTAAAAGGATGAACGGCTCCCTTGAAAAAATTTCAAGACGCCCGGGCCAGCGCGTGGCGGCGAGGCCGGCGTAGATCGCTCGATCCGGCAGGTCAAGCCCTTTTTCTATCAAGAGTTCCAAAGCCCCTAAGGCGAGGGCGGCATTGGTGATCTGGTGGTCTCCGAGAAGCCCTACTGTCAGCCCTGGCCACCGGCATTTCATGCCCAGATAGGTGAAGCCCCCCTTTTGGTTTTTCCGAATCCGGATCTCTTTTCCGAGCCTGGACAAGTGGGCTTTCTTTGCCGTAGCTGCCTGTTCGATGACCCTTAGTGCGCTTTTCTGCCGAGTTCCTGTGACAACGCCAGCGCCGCTTTTGATTATGCCTGCCTTCTCACGAGCGATTTTAGCCACAGTGTTGCCGAGATATTCCTGATGTTCCATACTGATATTGGAAATGATGCAGACCTCGGGATAAACCACATTGGTTGCATCATACCGGCCGCCCATACCCGTTTCAAGGACGGCCCAATCCACCCTTTCCGAGGCAAAGTGGTAAAGGGCCATAGCAGTGGCACACTCGAAGAAGGTCGGTGGCTCCGCCTGGGTGTATATCCGCCGAACCGCTTCCGCGACTTGTGCCACATCTTTATCGGATATGGGACGTCCATTGATCTGTATTCGTTCGTTGAAACGAACAAGATGGGGAGAGGTGTAAAGGCCCACTCTATATCCGCCATGTGAAAGCACTGAAGAGAGGAAGGCAGCAATCGACCCCTTGCCGTTTGTGCCTGCCACGTGGATGGAGGAAAAACTATCCTGAGGGTTTCCGAGGCCCCTCATCAGGCGGGAGATTGTGGCCAGGCCCAGCTTGATCCCAAAACGTCTGAGGCGGTAAAGGGCTGACAGGTGATCGTCAATAGAAGAAATCATGATGGCATATCGCGATGTTATTTTTGCAAAAATGATCAGATGGTGACGCTTTTGTAAAAGCCCCAGATACAAGGCGCGCGAAGCTTGAGGAATGAGGCGTACTGGTAGGTACGCCGCAATGACGAAAGATGAAGCGGAACGACGTAGATGGGGCTTTTACGGAAGCGTCAGTGCTTAAAGCTCCTCTGGCCGGTATATACCATGGTCACGTTCGCCTCGTTGCAGGCATCAATGGACTGGTAATCGTTGAGCGAGCCACCAGGCTGGATAACCGCAGAAATTCCTTCCCGTATGCCTACATCCACGCCGTCCCGAAAGGGGAAAAAGGCATCGCTGACCATGGCAGATCCGATCAAGCCGCCCTTTTCTTGGGCCACTCTGTGATCAATCTCTTTTTTCTTTTCCTCGTCAGCAAGCTCATTGTAGGGAATGTTCAGCTCCTCAAAACAATAGCGGTCCACCAGCTTGCGGAAAGCTTTGTCCCTGGCAATTTCCGCTACGCCCACGCGGTCCTGTTCACCGGTGCCGATTCCCACGGTTACCTCGTTCTTGACATATATCACCGAGTTGGATGTGATCCCGGATTCCACCAGCCAGCCAAACAGCATGTCGGCATATTCCTGCTCGGCCGGTTCCCGCTCGATGCGGTACGTCTTTCCTTTATACTCGCATTCCGCCAGCCTGAGGTCCTCTTTAGACCGGGCCTGTGGCACGAAAGACCATTGGGCTATGATGCCACCATCAATCAAGCCCTTGAAGTCCACAAAACGCTCGCCCACAAAGGTTTGCAAACGCCCGATGTTGGAAATCCTTATCACCCTGAGATTTTTCTTTTGGGCAAAGATATCCATGACCCCCTCCTGGAAATCGGGGGCAACAACCACTTCCGCATACTGTTTGCTGATCGCCTCGGCCGTGGCCCTGTCCACCGGACGGTTAAGGGCAATACAGCCACCAAAAGCAGCCACACGGTCGGCCATGTTGGCTTTGATGTATGCTTCCTCAAGGGAGTCGGCCCGTGCAACCCCGCAGGGATTGTTATGCTTGACAATGGCTACGGTCGGCTTATCGACAAAATATCTCAGTATGTTTAAGGAATTGTCCGCATCGGTGAGGTTCGTCTTTCCGGGATGTTTTCCTGATTGCAGCAGTTCGATATTAGAGGCCAGATATCTGCCCGGCTGAATCGTTTGGCTTTCGCCCAGGACCAGATTGCCGTTGATCAGCTTGTAAAGGGCGGCCTCCTGGCCGGGGTTCTCCCCGTATCTGAGACCTTTCTCAACTCCATCGATGACCCAGCCAACTTTTTCATAGAAGAGGGTTTGTCGTTGGCTTCCCTCTACAAAGCTTATTTCCATCTTTGAAGGAAAGTGATCATCCATAACGGTTCTGTACATTTTCTTGAGATCTTCACCCATCGCATTAGCCCTCCATGGTTGCGTCTTGCAATTTCCACTACTCCCACCCCAATTGATAAGTTCTCAATAAGTCCGGGTAGTTCCTTGACACTGGCGTTTGCTGTCATTGCGAGGAGCGAAGCGACGTGGCAATCTCATCGCCTGGAGATTGCTTCGCTCCGCTCGCAATGACTGTAATCCGGACTTATTAAGAACCTACCCCAATTGGGCCGAACTCCCTAAGTTCATAACACCTCTCAACCTCGCCAAAGGCTTTGCTTGCCAGAAAATTTGCGATATGGCGGTCGTATACCGCGGTATGTTCAAATGCCTTTTTGGCCAGTTCGTATCGAAGTTCCAGGGAGATTTTGCCCTGGTTTGCCTTCATCTCAGCAATGATCCTTGTATAATCAGCAGGATCTACAACTGCTGCAACCCGAATGAAATTTTTTGCCGAGGCCCTTATCATGCAGGGACCTCCAATGTCGATATTCCCCCTTGCCTGTTCCACAGTAACGCCCTCTTTGGATATGGTTTCCTTAAAGGGATAAAGGTTAACCACAACCATATCTATGGCGAGAGCCCCGGTCCTCTGGAGGTCCTGCTGGTGGGCATCGTTGTATGTCTCTGTAAGCAGACCAAGATAGATCTTGAAATCAAGCGTCTTGACCAGCCCACCCTGGGTTTCTGGCTGTCCGGTGTAGTCAGACACAGGTGTCAGGCACGAAGAAGCCCGATCACCCAGGATCTCGTTGATCCTGCTATATGTTCCACCTGTGGAAAATAACCGTATCTCCGGGTTGATCTCCAGGAGGGATGGTATAAAGCTTTCGAGACCACCCTTATTGGACACACTGATAATGACATGCCTGACATTGACGAACCCGTCAATCTTTTCAACGATATTGATTGTCATACGCCCTCCTTCCCAATAAACCTTCCCACAAAAACCATTTCATCGTCAAGCTGTTTTTGCGTGTAAGCTAAGGAGAGTGATCCCCTATTGACAAAGAGAACCCATGCATTAAATTAACAATTTAACTTGGGTTTGCCATTTTTCCACTCAACCGCTATAGTCCTTAAGAAAAAGAGATAAAGTAAATAAAACCATGACGGCTAAACGAGACTACTATGAGATCCTCGGGGTTGACCGGCGTGCGGGTCCGGAGCAATTGAAGGCGAGTTACCGAAAGCTCGCCTTGAAGTACCACCCGGACCGCAACCCCGACAGTAAAGAGGCTGAGGAAAAATTCAAGGAGGCTGCTGAAGCCTACGAGGTGCTCCGGGATCCCCAGAAAAGGAGCACCTATGATCAGTATGGACACCAGGGTCTTCAAGGGACAGGCTTTTCCGGATTCAGGGGGTTCGAAGACATATTTTCAAGCTTTAGCGACATCTTTGAGAACTTCTTTGGTTTCGGCGGCCCCAGGCGTTCCTGGACTGGAGCGCGCGGGGGAGAGGATCTCAGATATGACCTGATGATCAGCTTTATGGATGCTGCCTTTGGCGTGCAGACCGAAATCGAAATTGAAAGACTGCAAGACTGCCCCACCTGCCAGGCCACAGGTTGTGAACCCGGGACCTATCCGGAAGACTGCTACCACTGCGGCGGAACCGGGCAAGTTGGCCGAACCCAAGGTTTTTTCAGCATCAGAACCACTTGTCCCTATTGTCGTGGTAAGGGCCGAAGTATACCCTACCCCTGTCCTGAATGCCGTGGGTCAGGGCAGGTTCAGAGGAGAGAGAAGCTTTCTGTGAAGATACCCCCTGGAGTGGACACTGGTACAAGCTTACGACTCACCGGTGAGGGGGAAGCCGGAACCTGGGGTGGACCACCCGGAGACCTGTACGTTTTCATTAATGTGAAGCCCCATAGCTTTTTCAAGCGCAACAACAATGACATCGTCTGCCAGGTTCCTATCTCCTTTGTGCAGGCAGCCCTGGGCGCTGATATCAATGTGCCAACCCTGAGAGAAGAAAAGAAGCTCCACCTCCCCAAGGGAACGCAGCCGGGCGATGTGTTTCGGTTCAGCGGCGAAGGTATCCCCTCTCTGAGAGGCTATGGAAAGGGGGATCAGATCATACAGGTGCTGGTAAAGACGCCTACAGGTCTCACCAAGAAACAGGAAGCCCTCCTGAAAGAGTTTGCCAAATTGGACGCCGCCAAGCTATCCACCAAGATCAAAAAAATGTTCAGACATTAAATTGAAAATTTATGATGTCTCCATCTTGAACGATGTAAGTTCTTCCTTCAAGGCGAACCTTGCCCTCTTTTTTGGCCTGCTGGTATGTGCCCGCAGCGATCAAGTCTTCATAGGCAAGAGCTTCGGCACGGATGAAGCCCTTTTTCATGTCCGAGTGAATCACCTCGGCCGCATCCATGGCTGCGGTCTGTCTGGGGATCAACCAACAACGCACTTCTTTGTGGACCACCGTGAAAAATGAAATCAGGCCCAGGACGGTGCAGGAATGCTGAATCACCCTGTCCATGGCCGAATCGTTGATGTGATAGGCGGTCAAAAACTCTGCGGCCTCTTCAGGAGACAACTCTCCAAGCTCCATTTCCAGCTTGCCTCGGACAACCAGTGGGTTGTGAAGTTCAGGTGGCTCTTGCCACGGAGGAAGCCTTTCATCCTCATCATCGTTGTTGAAAAGGACAAGCACCGGCTTGGCTGAAAGGAAGGTATACCCCTTCAACAGGGGAGCGGCAGCCAGTTCAGGATCATCCAGCAACGGTCTCTGCGCTTCAAGTAGCCGGCGGCAGGCCTCAAGCAGCCGGCGCTCCTCGGCGCTTACTTTTTTGCCGCGCTTTTTGTCAAGATCAAGACGTTCGATTCGCTTTTCAACCACCACAAAATCAGCAAAGATCATGTCACCTCGAAGCTTGATGAAATGGTCTCGCGGGCGCGGCATCTCTCCGCCTGGTTGTTGGAAATTTCGCACAACGTGGATCAGGGCATCACACGGACGGACCTCATTCCAAAAGCTCTCATCACTCCTCCCGTCAAGGCTGTAAGCCTTTGCGCTGCATGGCAGTAAGTATTCGAGCTGGGCACAGACAACCTTGTCAGGTTTGAAGAGCCTGCTCAGGGCATCAACCCTGTGGTCCGGCACCCGGACAGTAGCAATGCGATGCCCTTTGTGGGTCTGCTGTTCGGGTTTGCTGCGTGTCAAGGCCTGGAAGATGGTTGACTTACCTGACCCTGGAAAACCTATGATCGCAAGTCTCATCTACTCCAACACTCGGTCTCATGAGAAAAAAACTCGATTTTTCCCTTGTTTTTTAGCTACATACATATTCCTGTCAGCCCTTTTTATTAATTCTGAGAGGTCTTCCCCTCCAGAATACTGAGCCACGCCTATGCTGGCGGTCAGATGCACACTCTCTCCCAATCCCGCAGAGAATTCCTCCATTTCAAAGCCTTCTCTGATCCTTTCAGCCACATGCAATGCGTCACAACCCTCGGTTTCGGGTAAAACCACCGTAAACTCCTCGCCGCCGTATCGATAACCCGAATCCGTTTGCCTCAAAGATTCCCGAATGACCTCTCCTATCTTGACCAGAACCTTATCGCCTTCTAAGTGGCCGTATTCATCATTGTAGTGTTTGAAATCATCAAGGTCCAACACTAGTAATGACAAAGAACGACCATGACGCTTGACCCGCTCAATCTCTTTTTTCAACTGGCTGAAAAAATGCCTTGAATTATAGAGACTGGTAAGCCCATCGGTGATGCTTAGTTCTCTATACCTTCTCTCGCTTTCCCGTAGCGCCTCCTCCGCCCGCCTGTGGCGTGTGATGAGTCTTGATAACTGGTCAGTTTCTCTTAAATGTCTTGTGCCAGCTTCTTCTGCATTCCCCTGATAATATGCAGCCTCTTGTCTTACTTCTTTTAACAGCTTTTCCAATTCTGCACATCTTTCTTCCAGGGTTTTATTTTCTTCAGCCATATTCTTAGTCCTTCGTAAAAACAATCAGAACTCCTGTCCTGTCCAGCCCTCGACTCTTTTCAAGAAGAGGCGCAATTTCAACACCAGAATAGAAACCTAATAACGGAGTCTTGTATTTGTTAATCACTTTCTGCACCTGTGCAGCTTCCTCAGTAGGGCTATTTGAACGGATTGCTGCTCGTCCCGCATAATCAATATACATGGCAAAAAGAGCCTTTCTTCCATCTGCTGCTATCTGTTCCATGAGCTCCGCAGAATTTCTCTTTGCCGATTCCATCATTCTTGCGGCATCCCTTAACATAAATTGGATTTCTGTACCTGTTTCCAGGTCCGGTTCAAAGACACCAATACCTTCTCCGTTTGGAAGCACGCCCGTAATCAGTCTATTAACATAATTACCCTCTTTGGGCTCGTCGAATCTCCCCCCGTAGTTTTTACCTATTGTTAAAAGCCTTACAGGATGCTCATGCCGCCAATCCTGAGTCCCGTACAACTCATCAATGATCTCAACAATCGGTTTGCCATCCAATTCATAAATGACTGAACCCTCCATTTTTGTAATCGTATGATACACCCCATTCAACAGGGCGCAGCCATGCATAATCCGAAAATAGGGTTTGAAATCTCCAGTGAATATGACTCCGACAACACTTTGGCTACCAACATAAGAGCCGCAAAACTGCTTTGTAGCACCAAGGGCATAATTTCCCACTAAACCAGCACCCACAATAGGCACATTTGATTGGAGCGCTTGTTCTATTCCTTCGATTAAAGGCGATGAAGCGTTTAGAACCGGCGGTGTGTCATCTGTTGCAGGAATTCTTATTGAATCATATAAAACAAGTAAGAGCTTGTCTTCTATTTCGTTTGACAGTTTTTCCGCCAATTTTCTTCCCGCCGGTTTTTCGCCTTTATCTAAATCGCCTACTGCAGCAACTCTGTGTCGGAGTGTATCCGACTGTATGACTGCAGCGCCTGCCGGATAGCCTTCATATGACAAATCATCGTTCGTGATTATACCGATAGCCGAACCGCCAATTATTGGCATATTATTTCCCACAACTGATTGAACTCCTTTAAAAAATGCATCATGATCAAGCCGTGAATTGCAAAAGGCAAACACAAAATCAGGTCTGTGTATGCTGCCGTTTTCTATTGCATTTTCAGCTACTCTTTTACCTGATGAGAGAGCGTCTTTTTCGTTACAATATCCTGTCCCAACTTTCATTTCCCCCTCCAATTAGAAGCTCAAGGCTCAAAGCTGAAAGCTCAAAGTAGGCAGTAGGGAGTATGCAGTAGGCACTGGTTACTGCTGACCACTGATCACTGATCACTGACCACTGACCCTCGACCACTGACCACTGATGTCGTCAAAATAGGCCTGCACTGCATCCATCATATCGTGTCTGGTCTTCAAACGCACGATTGCCGCGCGGAAACGAGCGCTGTGTGGAAGACCCCTGGTAAACCACCCGAGACTGCTCCGCATGATACGTACACCCGGTGCTTCTCCAAAATGGTTGACACAATAGTCCATGTAACGAAGAACCGTATGCAGACGTTCAGGCAGGCCTGGCCCCCTGAAAGGTCTCGAGTGCATAAGATCAAGCGCCTGGGTAAATATCCAGGGGGTTCCGATAGCGGCCCGGCCTATCATTACACCGTCGCACCCGGTTTCCAGTTGCATCTTGAGCACATCGTGAGGCTTCTGAATGTCACCATTGCCGATGACCGGGATAGAGACGGATTCTTTGAGCTGCGCGATTAAAGACCAGTCCGCGCTGCCCCTAAACCCTTGAGCGGCCGTCCTGGGGTGGATGGTCACAGCATCAACGCCGCAGGTTTCGGCAACCTGCGCTGTTCTTATCGCCTGCTCTCCTGAAGGCTCCCAGCCGGTTCTCATTTTGACGGTCAGGGGAACCCTGATGGCGCTGCGGACTCCCTTCAAAACCGCCTCCAATCTCTCCGGTTCACGCATCAAGGCAGCACCCGCCCCTTGTCTGATCACCTTTGGGACAGAACACCCCAGGTTAACATCAACAATATCGGCGCCCTTACTCTGTACGATTTGAGCAGCCTCCTTCATGACTCCTGGGTCTGCCCCGAATATTTGGGCTGAAAGAGGCCTTTCTGCGGGATGGCTCATAAGAAGCTCTGCCGTCTTTTTTGAACCGTGCACAAGACCGTCTGCGCTTACCATCTCAGTAACGACCAGGGCGCATCCCGCTTCTCTGGCTAACCGTCGAAAAGGAAGTTGGGTGATCCCCGCCATAGGAGCGAGGATCAAAGGATTCTCTAAGGACAAGGTGCCGATTTTGAAGATCCCTTTGAAAATTTTCTGACCTGCCTCTCTCGCAATTTCTACAACCTATTGAAATCATGGGTCTGGTGACGATAATCGACTTTTGCCGCTCAGACGGAGTAACAGACTTTCCTTACCATGAAAAAGGGACCATGACAACACCGAGAAGCCTCATCCAACCCAGGCTCTTTGGGATTCTTCTTAATTCCACCTGGGTTGAGCGGTTCAACGTTCACGGTTCCCGGTTGGAGAGTAACTCAATAAGTTCGGGTAAACCATACAATGCCTCAGACCTATGGATTCCTGCTTTCGCAGGAATGACACACACTTATACCCCCCTGTCATTCCCGCGAAAGCGGGAATCCAGTGACCCATACCCGAACTTATTGAGAAGTTACGTTAGAGAGCCCTAACTGGATGTTAACAAAAGGATGATGCCTCAAGTAGTAAGGTTCAGAGGTTCAGAGGTTCAACGTTCAGAGGTTAAAACCGTGAACC